>JAKONI010000027.1 GCA_022702015.1 Beijerinckiaceae bacterium
TGAAGGAGTTCCCCCAGACCAAGGAGTTCTTCTTCGACGACGACACCTTCACCGACAACCTGCCCCGCGCCGAGGAGATCGCCCGGGAGCTCGGTAAGCTCGGCGTCACGTGGTCGTGCAACGCCAAGGCGAACGTTCCCCGCGAGACCCTGAAGGTGCTCAAGGAGAACGGCCTGCGCCTGCTGCTGGTGGGCTACGAGTCCGGCAACCAGCAGATCCTGCACAACATCAAGAAGGGCATGCGCGTCGAGGTCGCCGAGAAGTTCACCCAGGATTGCCACGACCTCGGCATCGCCATCCACGGCACCTTCATCCTCGGCCTGCCGGGGGAGACCAAGGAGACGATCCAGGAGACGATCGCCTTCGCCAAGCGGATCAACCCGCACACCATCCAGGTGTCGCTCGCCGCCCCCTACCCGGGCACCTTCCTGTACAAGCAGGCGGTGGAGAACGGCTGGCTCGACGTGGAGAACGCCGAACTCGTGGACGAGAACGGCGTGCAGGTCGCGCCCCTGCACTACCCGCACCTGTCCCACACCGAGATCTTCACCTCGGTGGAGGAGTTCTATAAGAAGTTCTACTTCCGGGCGCCGAAGATCGCCTCCATCGTCAGCGAGATGGTGCGCTCGCCCGACATGATGAAGCGCCGCCTGCGCGAGGGCGTGGAGTTCTACCGCTTCCTCAAGGAGCGTCAGGGCGTCGCGAAGGCCGCCTGAGTTCTGGGGGTCCGGGGCCTCAGGCCCCGGCGGGGAGTGCGGGGCAGCGCCCCGTCCCTTCCCAGGGCTCTGCCCTGGACCCGCGAGAGGGCTCGCCCTCTCGACACCCACGACTGGGGGTATCGTGAAGCGTCTTGTTGTGACCGCTGATGATTTCGGGCTGAGCCTCGAGGTCAACGAAGCCGTCGAGCAGGCGCACCGGGAGGGGATCCTCACCGCCGCCAGCCTGATGGTCTCAGCCCCCGCCGCCGCCGACGCGGCGGCGAGGGCCAGACGCCTCCCTTCCCTGCGGGTGGGGCTGCACCTCGTCCTCGTCGAGGCGTGGCCGACCCTGCCCCCCGCCGACTTGCCGGATCTCGCGGGGGCTGACGGTCTGCTGCGGGCCGACATGGCCGGTCTCGGACTCGACCTCGCCCGCAGGCCCGCCGCGCGGCGCCAGCTCGCCGCTGAGATCACCGCGCAGTTCGAGGCGTACCGGGCCACCGGCCTGCCCCTCGACCACGTGAACGCGCACAAGCACTTCCACGTCCACCCGCTGATCGCCGGGGCGGTGCTGCGCCTCGGCCGCCGCTACGGGATGCGCGCCCTGCGGGTGCCGCGGGAGCCCCGCCAAATCCTCCGCCGGGCTGAACCGGGGGCGAACCCCCGCCCCGCCTACGACAGCGCCCCCTGGGCCGCGCTGCTGGCATGGCGGGCCCGCCGGGCGGGTGTGCTCATCCCCGACCGGACCCTCGGGCTCGCATGGTCCGGGGCGATGACGCCCACACGGGTGGCGGGTCTGCTGGCCCACCTGCCGGAGGGGCTGACCGAACTTTACACCCACCCGGCGACCGGCGGCGGCTTCCTCTGCGAGGCGGCCGGCTACCTCTACGCGCGGGAGCGGGACGCGCTGATCGCCCCGGCGAGCTTGGCCGCCGCCCGCGCGCCGGGGGTGGTCAGGGGCGGGTTCTCGGATTTCCAGGGCTAGCCCTTCCCCCGATCCCGTCCGTCAGGCCAGGAGTTCGCGGGACAACGCCAACGGGTGATCGACGAGCAGTCCGTCCAATGTCACGAGGCGCAAACCTTCGACCTCACATTGGGCGAGCAGCATGCGATCAAACGGATCGCGCGTGACAGGCAAAGGATCGACGGCCGCCACGGCATGCCGGGCTGTCACATCGAGAATTCTGATTCCCGCTGAGAGATAGAAATCCGCCAGCGCATCGAGGGGTAAGCCTGGATCGAGTTTTCCGAGGCGGGACTTGATCGCAATCTCCCAAAGGCTCGCGGCGCTGGCCCACAATTCGGTATGACGGCGTTCAAGCAGGTGTGCGAAAGCTGGGAACACCTCGGGAAGTCGGCGCAGCGAGATCGACAGCAAGATATGGCTGTCGAGGAGCAGCCTCATCGTTCAGGCAGGGGCCGGATCAGGAAATCCTCCGGAAGGGGATCGTCGAAGTCCGGGGCGACGAACCCCGCATGGCGGGCGATCCCGCGCTCTCGCAGGAACGCTTCCCCCGCCGCGAAATCGATCCCACCCTTCCGGCCCTGCGGACGCGGCACTAGATCGGCCACGGGTGTACCCTCACGGGTCAGGACGATGTGCTCGCCCCGTTCCACCCGAGAGACGAGGTCCGCGAGATCGAGATTTGCCGTGTCGAGGGCCACCGAGTCCATGGCCCGGAGGGTAAGCGCCTCCGGACCTGGCGTAAAGATCGCCTACTTCGCCGGCACCGCCTCCGCCCGGCGCTTGCCGAGGATGGGGCTCTTGCCCGCGGCGTCGCCCTCGGGACGGTTGCGGTCGGGCCGGGCCGGGGGCTCGCCCAGTGTCGCCGGCACCACGAAGAAGGCCGCGAGCAGGGTGAAGAACAGCGAGAGCGCCAGAAGCTCGCCCATGCTCGCCGTGCCCGGATGGCTCGACAGGACCAGCGAGCCGAAGGCGCTGCCGGTGGTCATCGCCGAGAAGAAGATCGCCCGCGTCAGGCTGGAGGCCAGCATGTCGGTGACACCCGCCCGCCACGCGATCACGTAGTAGATGTGGAACGCCACGCCCACCGCGAGCATCAGCGGCAGGGCGATGATGTTGGCGAAGTTCAGCGGCATCCCGATGATCCGCATGAACATCAGGGTCCAGAGGGTGGCGATCACCAGCGGGCCCAGCGTCATCGCCACGTCCCAGGGCTTGCGCAGGGCCACCGAGAGGATGACGAAGATCAGAACCAGGGCGGTGATCGCCGCCTGGATGAACGCCCCGAGGATCGTATAGGTCGATTGCGTGGTCGAGACCGGGGCGCCCGTGGCGTGCGGGGCGACCTTCAGCACCTCGTCCGAAAAGTTGCGCAGCACCTTGTCGTCGTTCGAGTTCCCCTTCGGATGGATCTCGACGCGGGCCCGCCCGTCCGCCGAGACCCAGTCCGCCTTCAGCTGCGGCGGCAGGTTCTCGAGGGTGATCTTGGCTGGGTGGAGCAGGTCGCGCAGACGCGACAACAGGGGCCCGAGGTCCTTGGTCAGGGCGACCGAGGCGGCCTCGCGCTTCTGGACCGGGCCGTCGGCCAGGGTGTCCAGGGTGCCGGAGAGCTGCTTGGCCGTGGCCGCGCCGGGGGTGCCGGCCTTGGCCTCGTCCGCCACGCCCTTCAGGGCGGTGGCGGCGTCCTTCAGCGCCTTCACGTTGTCCGCGTCGGTGGGCGGCGGCGGCTTGCGCGCCGGGTTCAGCACCGGGTCGAGGAGCTGCGCCGTGTCGGCGATCTGGGCGAGCTTCTTGTCCTGCTCCGGGGGGACGAAGGTCTCGATGCTGGTGATCGAATCCGCCACCGGGAGGGCGCCGAGCTTCTTCGTCATCTCCGGCACGGAGGCGACGCTTGGGGCCAGCACGTCGATGACGTTCGGGCTGGTCTCGGGGTTCTTGATCAGGTCGAGGTAGGTGGCGATCGACTCCACCTTCGGGCTGCGCAGGTGCATCGGGTTCGAGTCGAACGGCAGCGACAGCAGCAGCGGCGAGCCCGCCAGGGTCAGGAGCCCGACGCCGATCAGGATCCCCTTGCGGTTGCGGATGATCCAGGGGTCGACGCCGACGAGCCAGCGGGTTTCCACGGCCTCCTTCTCGCCCTTGGGCCGGAACACGGCGATCAGCGCCGGCAGCAGCGTGAGAGAGAACAGGTAGGCCACGATCATGCCGACGCCGGCGATGAGGCCCAGTTCGGACACGCCCCGGAAGGCCGTGGGCAGGAAGGCGAAGAAGCCGGCGAGCAGCGAGACGGCGGCCAGCGTCAGCGACCAGCCGACACCCCGGGCGGCGGCGCGGATCGCGGCCTGGAGAGTCGGCTGCTCGTAGCGGTCGGCGCGGTAGCGCACCGAGAACTGGATGCCGAAATCGATGCCCAGCCCCACGAACAACGCCGCGAAGGCCACCGAGATCGGGTTCAGTTCGCCCACGAGGGCAAGGCCGAGCGCCGCCGTGACGATGAGGCCGGCGAAGGTGGTGATGATGACCGCGATCACCAGCGGGCCGGAGCGCAGGGCCAGCCAGAGGAAGAGGACGATGGCGCCGACGATGATGCTGTTGTTCAGCAGCGCATCCTCGGACAGGGTCGCGAATTCCTCGTCGGCCACCGCCACGGGGCCGGTGAGACGCATCCGCAAGCCGTGGGCGGCGTCGATCTTGAGGTCGGCGGCGACCTCCCGGATCATCCGCGTCGCCTCGTAGCCGGGCTCCAGGGCGTTGAAGTCCAGCACCGGCTGGATCATCACGAATTTCAGCTTGTCGGTGACCCGGCCCTCGCCGTTCGACAGGAGGTTCTGCCAGGAAAGCCGGGCCGGCTCGCCCTTCAGTACCTTCTGCAAAGTGGCGTCGATCTGCGCCATCGGTTTGTCGAGGTCCTGGAGCGTGGCGTCCCCGGACTTCACCCCCCTCGCGCCCAGCGTCAGCACGCGCATCACCCCCCGCAGGGAGGGGTCGGCGGCCAAGGGGCCGAGGAGCCCCTGCTGCTGGGTGAGGGATTCGAGGGTCTTGTCGAGCTCCGCCTGCGGCGCGAGCAGCAGGCCGTTCCTGTCGAAGAACGGGCCCCCATCCGGCCGGTACACCGTCTCGATGAGGTTCTTGCGGTCGGAGAGGGTGCGCGTGAGCGCGGCGGCGGCCTCCTCCGTCTCCTCCGGCGTCTGGCCGTCGATCACGGCGACGATCAGGTTCGAGCGTTGGGGAAACGCCTTCTCGAAGGCGATCTCGTCCTGCCGCCAGGGCTCCTTGGGATCGATCAGCCGCTCGACATCCGTGTTGATGCGGAACAGATGGACGGCGACCCCGATGCTCACGACCGTCATCGCCGCGACCACGGCAAGCACGATCCAGCGGTAGCGGACGGAGTACGCGACAAGTCCTTCGATCACGAGTGCCCTACCAGTTCGCCCGGCCCCGGTGGCCGGTCCCTCGTCCAGGAAAACACGTCACGGACCGATCCGGTCGCAGGACCGGCGGCCCGGGATCGGCTTAACAAGTCAGGCGCGCCACGTGCGCCCCCTAGAGTTGCGCCCCTTGGGTGCGCCCCTCGGGTTCGGTGGCCCGAGCGGCCACGCAAACCACCGGACCGCGCCCGCGCCGGACGCCGCCTTGCAACGCGACCGCTTGGCTCAGTAAAGAGACGGCCGCCGGATTGCAACGCAAAGGCGGTTCCGCGTCGCCGCCGGGCCACACCGGTGCGTTGCCGCACTGCAATGGTTCACGTTCCGCGTGTGGAACGGCGAATGGCCGCATTCCCGTCGCATTGTGCGCGTGGAAGTCGTGCCGCCGTCTTGGGTGCCAAGCCGCGCCGCACGCGGACGGGCCGCCTGTGGCGCCGATGCGTCATCCCCGGACGAAAACGTATCCCAGCGATCCTCGGTTCGAAGATTGAGATCGTTCCAAGCTACTTTGCTGGAAATCGACAACTTTTCACGTTAAGCACCCCGCTTGCCCCGGGGTCGACGAAGCTAAGGAGCCGCAACTTGGGTATCCCCCTCCGGTATGTCGCGACGATCGGCGGCTACATCCTCAAGCAGCATCTGACGGGCCGTAAACGCTATCCGCTCGTGATGATGATGGAGCCCCTGTTCCGCTGCAATCTAGCCTGCGCGGGCTGCGGGAAGATCGACTACCCGGAGGAGATCCTCAACAAGCGTCTCCCGGTGGGCGAGGCGCTGGAGTCGGTGCGCGAATGCGGCGCCCCCGTGGTGGTGATCGCCGGCGGCGAGCCGCTTCTCCACAAGGATCTTCCGCAGATCGTCGAGGGCATCATCGCGCAGAAGAAGTTCGCGATCGTGTGCACCAACGCGCTGCTGCTCGAGAAGAAGATCAAGGAATATAAGCCCAGCCCGTACTTCACCTGGTCGATCCATCTCGACGGCGACGAGGAGATGCACGACCAGTCGGTGTGCCAGCGCGGCGTCTACGACAAGGCCGTGGCGGCGATCGCGAAGGCCAAGGAGTTGGGCTTCCGCGTCACCATCAACTGCACCTTCTTCAACAATTCCTCGCCGGAGAAGATCGCCAACTTCTTCGACAGCGTGACCCGCATGGGCATCGACGGCATCACCGTCTCCCCCGGCTACGCCTACGAGCGCGCCCCCGACCAGAAGCACTTCCTGAACCGCAAGGCGACGAAGGAACTGTTCCGCGGCGTGTTCCGGCACGGCAAGGAGAAGGGCCGCGAGAAGTGGACCTTTCAGCAGTCGGGCCTGTTCCTCGATTTCCTGGCCGGCAACCAGACCTACCATTGCACCCCGTGGGGCAACCCGACCCGGACGGTGTTCGGCTGGCAGAAGCCCTGCTACCTCCTCGGCGAGGGCTACGCGGCGACCTTCAAGGAGCTGATGGAGACCACCGACTGGGATTCCTACGGCACCGGCAATTACGAGAAGTGCGCCGACTGCATGGTCCACTCGGGCTACGAGGCTTCCTCGGTGGTCGATTCGGTCCGCAAGCCGTGGAAGCCGATCGTCCAGATGCTGCGTGGCATCAAGACCGAGGGCGACATGGCCCCCGACGTAAGCCTGGAGAACCAGCGCCCGGCGGAGTTCGTGTTCTCGCGCAACGTCGCGCAGAAGCTCTCCGAGATCAAAGCCTCGGGCGTCGACACCAAGCAGGAAGCCCGCAAGCGCACGGCGGCGTAAGCCTCACCGGACAACGGAACGATCAGGGCCGCCGTGAAATGCCACGGCGGCCTTCTTCATGCTTGGGTGGTGGCGAAGCGCAACGGTCGCGCGCATCCCCTCCCCCGCAGAGGGGGGAGAGGGAACCGGCGTGTCGGCCGTACCGGGGTAACGGGCCGGTCAGGCCGCCTCGGGCGGGCCGTCGTCCTCCGGCCCGGCGGGGGAGTTGAGGAGGTCCTCCAACTCGTCCACGAGCCGGTCGGCCTGATCCTCGGTGGCCAGCACCTTCATCACTTCCCCCGTCTCGGCCTCGACGGCCAGCTCGATATGCGGGCCGACGCGGGTCGCGAGGATGCGGGCGAGGATCTTGATGGCGCTCATCGTACAGGAGCCTCCGCGATAAGGCCGACGGCGACGGCCGGGCCACAGGTGGAAATCCAGGATGGGGCCTCCACCGCCCCGATCCTGGGGGTGAGGAGGTCGGCGAGGCCCACCGCCGGGCGGCCGAGGCGGGCGGCGAGGCGCAGGCCGACGAAGGCGCCCGCGCCGCAGACGACGAGGGGCGCCGTCGCCGGCATGTCGGGGCGGGAAAGCAGCACGGCGGCGGCATCGTGCAGGAGCCGAAGCTGCACCTCGGCGAAATGCGCCGCCAGGGCGGTCCAGGCCTCGGGCCCGCCCTCCCCGAGGTCGCGCCCGACGATTCGGGCGAGGCGGGTGCGGCTCTCGGCCACCGACTTGCCCTTGCGGTCGCCCGTCCCCTGCTGGTCGGCCTCCTCCGGGAGGTCGCCGAGGATGCGGTAGACGTCGGCGGCATGGGCGAAGGTCTCGGTCATCAGCCGCGTCCGCCGCCCAAGGAACGGGGCGTGGTCGGCCAGCCCGATCAGCGGCGTGCGGACCACGCCGGTATAGACAAGCTCGCCGGTCGCCAACCGCTCGGCGTCGCTGTAGCCCATGGCCGCCGGGCGTCCCGCCACGATGGGGATCAGGTCGGCGGTGGTGGACCCGACATCCACCAGCAACGCCTCCGGCACCGATTCACCCACGAGGGCGGCGGTGGCGTGCCAGTTGGCCGAGGCGATGTCGGCGCTGAGGGCCGCCGTCTCCCCCGGTGCCGTGAAGCCGGATCGCCCGGCATAGATCCGCACCGGCCCGCGCAGGCGGGTGGCCGCCCACTGGGAGAGCGCCGCCACCCCCGCCGCCCGGTCGGGGAAGCAATCCGTCAGCTCGCCGGTCATCGTCACCGCATGAGCCGCCTCCTCCCGCGCCCAACCGGGCAGCGCCGCCAACGCCGCATCGAGGGCCGGGACGCCCTGCCAGAGGGGACACGGCACCTGCACCGCCGCCGCGACGCGGCCGTCGGTGACGAGGGCGGCCTTGACGTGGACCCCGCCGAGGTCCCACCCGATGGTTCTGGGGATCGACATGTGCGGATGACGCGGTTGGACGCCTGCGAGAACGAGACCGGCTTCGCGGTGATTCCGGTGCTGGACCTGCGCGGCGGACGCGTGGTCCGGGCGCGCCGGGGCGAGCGCGACACCTATGCCCCGATCGAGACCCCGTTGGCAAAGGGCTCGGAGCCCGGCGCCGTCGCGGCGGGTCTGCTGCGGGCGTGGCCGGCACGCCTCCTCTACGTCGCCGACCTCGACGCCATCGTCGACGGCATCGCCCCCGATCTCGCCTCGCTCCGGGCCATCGCGGCGGCGTGCCCCGGAATCGGACTATGGGTCGATGCCGGCTTCGCGGCGCGCGACGCCACGGAGGGGTTCCTGGCCGCCGGGCTCGGGCGTCCGGTGATCGGCAGCGAGAGTCAGCACGATGCCGGCCTGATCCGTGCCCTCGGCGGGAGGGCCGTCCTCTCCCTCGACACCAAGGACGGCGAGCCCCTCGGCCCGGCGGCCCTGCACGAGGATCCGGCCCTGTGGCCGCCGGACGTGATCGCGATGACGCTCGCCCGCGTCGGCGCCGGGTCCGGCCCGGACCTGGTGGCGCTGGCCCGCCTGCGGGCGAAGGCGCCGGAGGCCCGCCTTTATGCCGCCGGGGGGGTCCGGGGACCGGAGGATCTCCGCGCCCTCAAAGGGGCGGGACTTTCCGGCGTGCTCGTCGCCTCGGCGCTGCACGACGGGGCCCTGCGCCGGGAGCACGCGGCGGGTTTCGGCTGAACCTTCCGGGGCGGCCGAGGGCCTGCTACACCGGAGCGATTCCAGACACCCGACCTGCACGCGATAGAGACGATGGATAAGTTCACGACCCTGGAGGGCGTTGCGGCGCCCATGCGGACGATCAACGTCGATACTGATCGGATCATCCCCTCCAAGTACCTCAAGACCATCAAGCGCACCGGCCTCGGTAAGAGCCTGTTCGCCGAGATGCGCTACCGGGAGGACGGGTCCGAGAACCCGGACTTCGTGCTGAACCAGCCGGCCTACCGCGATTCCAGGATCCTGGTGGTGGGCGACAATTTCGGGTGCGGCTCCTCCCGCGAGCACGCCCCCTGGGCGCTGGCCGATTTCGGCATCCGCTGCGTGATCTCCACGAGCTTCGCCGACATCTTCTTCAACAACTGCGCGAAGAACGGCATCCTGGCCATCACCGTGGCGCCGGAGGATCTGGAGAACCTGTTCGAGGATGCCGAGCGGGGCGCCAACGCCACCCTCTCGGTGGACCTCGAGAACCAGACGATCCGCGGCCCGGACGGCGGCACCCTGCATTTCGACATCGAGCCCGGCCGCAAGCACAACCTGCTGAACGGTCTCGACGAGATCGGCCTGACCCTGGAGCGCAGCCAAGCGATCGACGCCTACGAGCAGAAGCTCGCGCAGCGCGAATGGGCGTGAGGGGGCGTCTCCCTCGTGAAGCGCGTGTCCCCTTGCTATTCCCACACGCGGTCTCATCCCGATAGGCTGACTTGAAAGTCCCTCGCTCCCCTCCATCCCCCTCATCCTGAGGTGCGGCGATAGCCGCCTCGAAGGAGGCCTCCAGGGAACGCGGAGTATTCTGGAGGCCTCCTTCGAGGCCCGCTGATGCGGGCACCTCAGGATGAGGTCGAGGGGGGGGGAGAATCGGCGTATCTTCGGCGAGGCGCGGTCACGGTCGGCCCGGCGGAGAACACCATTCGTTAACCCACATGTCGCCTGAATCCCGGCCCAGATTCCGCCCGCCGACATGAGGACGACCGCCATGCCGAAGCCGCTCACCGGACAGACGACGGCCCTGGCACTCAGCCTTCTCGCGGGGTTCGGCGCCCTTCCGGCCAAGGCGGATTTCGACGGGTGCCTCGCGGGCATCCGCTCGCAGGCGGCGGCCGCCGGCATCTCCTCCCGGGCTTTCGAGGCGGCGACGGCGGGGATCGCCTACGACGACAAGGTCATCGAGCTCTCGCAGGCCCAGCCCGAGTTCAAGACGCCGATCTGGGACTACATGGCGGCGTTGGTCGATGACGAGCGGGTCGAGGACGGCCGGACCGCCATGCGCCAGAACGCCGACGCCCTGGCCCGGGCCGAGGCCCGCTACGGCGTCGATCGCTACACCATCGCGGCGGTGTGGGGCGTCGAATCGAATTTTGGCAAGAACCTCGGCAAGATGCCGTTGGTCCAGTCGCTGGCGACCCTCGCCTGCTCCGGCAACCGGCGCCGGGACTTCTTCCGGGGCGAGCTGCTCGCCACCCTCAAGATCATCGACCGGGGGGACATCGCCCCCGAGCGGCTGAACGGGTCCTGGGCCGGGGCCTTCGGGCAGACGCAGTTCATGCCGACCACCTACCAGCGCCTCGCCGTCGATGGCGACGGCGACGGGCGCCGCGACGTGGTCGACTCCACCGCCGACGCGGTGGCCTCCACCGCGAACTTCCTCCATGTGGCGAAGTGGCAGCATGGGCAGGTCTGGGGCTACGAGGTCCGCCTGCCGGCCGGCTTCAACGTCGCCGCCGCCGGCCGGCGCAACAAGAAGCCCGTGGGTCACTGGGCCTCGCTCGGCGTGACCCGCCTCGATGGCCGCCCCCTGTCCGGCGAGGGCCCCGTGGGCATCCTCGCCCCGGCGGGGGCGGACGGCCCGGCCTTCCTCGTGACGAAGAACTTCGACGCGATCTATTCCTACAACGCCGCCGAATCCTATGGTCTCGCCATCGCGGTCCTGTCGGACCGCCTGCGCGGGCGCCCCGGCGTGCAGGCGGCTTGGCCGACCGACGACCCGCCCCTGTCGCGGGCCGAGCGCCGGGATCTCCAGGTCCGCCTCACCGGCATGGGCTACGATGTCGGCGAGCCCGACGGCAAGGTCGGCCAGAAGACCCGCGACGCCATCAAGGACGTGGAGCGCAAGCTCGGCATGCCGGCCACCGGCCGCCCCGGCGGCAAGGTGCTCGAAGCCCTGCGGCGATGAACGCCCGGCGCCTGATCTCCTCAGGATCGCCCTTCGAGGCTGCGTACGGCTACTCCCGGGCCGTCGTGGACGGAAGCTACGTTCACGTCGCCGGCACCACTGGCTACGATTACGCCACGATGACGATGCCCGCCGGGGCCCCCGCCCAGGCCGAGGCCTGCTGGCGGACGATCGCCTCGGTGCTGGTCGAGGCGGGTTGCACCCTCTCAGCCATCGTGCGTGCGACCTATTACGTCACGGACCGCGCCGACGCGGAGCCGGTCCTCGATGTCTGCGGCCGGGTGCTGGCGGACATTCGGCCCGCCGCGACGATCGTCATCGTGAGCGGGTTGCTGCGACCCGAGATGCGCGTCGAAATCGCGGTCACGGCGCGAATCGCATAGTCTCGCCGGGACGATTCGCAGGATCCCGATGTCCCTCTCCGTCTACCTCACCTTCGTCGGCGCCTCGGTCGGCCTGATCCTGCTGCCTGGGCCGAACGTCGCCCTGATCCTGGCGACCAGCCTCACCCGTGGCGTGCGCGCCGGTCTCACCACCGTCGTTGGGACGGCCCTCGCCATGGTGGTCCAGTTGACCCTGGTGGTCCTGGGGGCGGGCGTGCTGCTGACGCTGTCGGCCGGGTGGTTCGAAACCCTGCGATGGCTCGGCGTCGCCTACCTTGTGCTGCTGGCCGTGCTGGCGTGGCGGGCGGGTCCGGCGCCCGTCGCCGCCCGGCCCGTCGGCGCGGGACGGACGGTGGCACGGGGGTTCCTCGTCTCGCTGACGAACCCCAAGACGCTCCTGTTCTTCGGGGCCTTCCTGCCGCAATTCGTGCAGCCCGGCCCCGGCGCCGTCGGACAGCTCGTCCTCCTCGCCGCGACCTTCGTCACGCTGTCGGCATGTCTCGATTCGGTGTGGGCCATCCTGGCCGCGCGCCTGCGGGCCATCGCCGCCATGCCCGAGCGCCTGCGCAACCGCCTCGGCGCGGGGTTCTTCCTGGGAGC
>JAKONI010000037.1 GCA_022702015.1 Beijerinckiaceae bacterium
CCCGGAGCCTTCGAGACCTGACATGCTCGCGATCCTGAGCAGCTTCCTCGACCGCACCAGCCTGGCGCCGCACGGGATCTGCCTGCTGTGGCGGCCGGAGCTGATCTGGACGCATGTCGTCTCGGACGCGATCATCGCCTTCGCCTACTTCACCATCCCGGTCGCGCTGGGAGTCTTCGTGACCCGGCGGCGCGACATCGCCTTCGGGTGGATGTTCTGGGCCTTCGCCCTGTTCATCCTCGCCTGCGGCACCACCCACCTCTTCGCGATCTGGACCCTCTGGGTGCCGGACTACGCGGCGGAGGCCGCGATCAAGGCGGTCACGGCCGCCGCCTCGATCGTGACGGCGATCCTGCTCTGGGTCCTGCTGCCGCGGGCCCTCGCCCTGCCCTCGCCCGACCAGTTGCGCAGGGCGAATGCCGAGCTGCTGGCGCGGATCGACGAGCGCGACGCGGCGCTGGCCGCCCTGCACGAGGCCCATGCCGAGCGCGACCAGGCCGAGGAGATGCTGCGCCAGAGCCAGAAGATGGAGGCCATCGGCGCTCTCACGGGGGGCGTCGCCCACGACTTCAACAACCTGCTCGGCGTCGTCATCAGCAACCTCGACCGGATCGAGCGCTTCCTGCCGCCCGAGAGCGGGGCTCGCCGCTCGCTGACCGGTGCACTGACCGGGGCCGAGCGCGCCGCGGCCCTGGTGCAGAAGATGCTCGCCTTCTCCCGCCGGCAGCCGCTCCGGCCGGCCCGGGTCGACCCGAACCGGCTGATCCGCGACCTGTCCGAACTCCTGCGCGGTGCCCTCGGCGCGGTGGAGGGTCCGGAAATGGCCCTCGCGCCCCAGGTCTGGCCCGTTTGCGTCGACGCCAACCAACTGGAGAACGCCCTGCTGAACCTCGCGGTGAATGCCCGCGACGCGACCGAGACGGGGGGACGCGCGGTGATCCGCACCCGCAACGTTCCCGCCGCGGAGGCCGAGCGGATTCCCGCCCTGCGCCCCGTCGATCACGTGGCCATCGAGCTCGCGGATAGCGGCCGGGGCATGGCCCCCGAGGTTCTCGCCCGCGCGTTCGAGCCCTTCTTCACCACCAAGGCGGTGGGCGAGGGCACCGGCCTCGGCCTGAGTCAGGTCTTCGGCTTTGCCAAGCAATCCGATGGGCACGTCGAGATTCAAAGCGAACCGGGCCGGGGCACGACAGTATGGATCTACTTGCCTCGTGATCGAACCGAGTTATCGTCCCCTCATCCGAGTGAAGAGGCGTCCCGACTCGGTCGCACACCACGCCTGGGCTACGCCTGACGGAACGCCACAACGATGAGCGGCTCGGCCAAACCACGGATCCTCATGGTGGAGGACGAGTCTCTGCTACTCGAAGTCATCACGGCCGATCTCGAGGATGCCGGCTTCGCCGTCTTCCAGGCGGCGACCGCCGAGATCGCCCTGGATATCCTGAAGGCGGAAGCGTCCGTCGACATCCTGTTCACCGATATTCGGCTGCCGGGCCTGATGGACGGATGGCAGCTCGCCGAGGCCGCGCGGGCCCTGCGTCCCGACCTGCCGGTCATCTACGCCACGGGGTTCTCGCAGACGCCGCCCCGCCTCATCGCGGGCAGCCTGTTCTTCACAAAGCCCTACCGGGCGGCGACGCTGATCAAGGCGATCGAGTCCTTCGAGGTCAGGCCGAACGCGTGACGCAGCCCCCCGGCCCCACCCGCCGCGCCGTCGCGGTCGCCGGGCTCGCGGGCGCCGCCGCGCTGACCGCCGTCGGAGCCTCGTCGGCTGGGTCCTCTTCGGCCGGGCCGTCCGGGGCGGAGCCGGCGCGCGCGCTGCGCATCGCGATGCTGCTCTATCCGGGCATGACCGCCCTCGATCTCGTCGGCCCGCAGGCGCTGCTGGCCGGCATCGCCGGAGGCGGGCTGCACCTCGTGGCGCGCACGGCCGGCCCCGTCGCGTCGGATACCGGCCTCGTCCTCCTGGCCGGGGACAGCTTCGAGACCTGCCCGCGCGACCTCGACGTGCTGTTCGTGCCGGGAGGCGACGGCACACCCGCGCAGATGCGCGATGCCGAGACCCTGGCCTTCTTGCGCGACCGGGCGGCACGGGCCGGCTGGATCACCAGCGTCTGCACCGGCTCGCTGATCCTCGGGGCGGCCGGCCTGCTCCGGGGCTACCGCGCCACCTCGCACTGGTGCGTGCGGGACCAGGTGCTGCCGCGCCTCGGGGCCGTTCCGGTGGATGAACGGGTGGTGTTCGACCGCAACCGCGTCACGGCGGCGGGCATCTCGGCGGGCTTGGATTTCGCCCTGGCGCTCGCCGCGCGGCTCGCCGGGCCCGAGGCGGCCCGCACGAGCCAGCTCGTGGCCGAGTACGCCCCGGCGCCGCCCGTCCAGGCCGGGACGCCGGACCTGGCTGGCCCGGCCATCACCGCGCGGGCGCGGGCGATCCTCCGCCCGCTGATCGAGGGCGCGGAGGCCGCCGCCGCCGAGGCGGCGATCACGCGCCCGTGACCGGAGTGCGGCCCGAAACCGGCTGGTGCCGTCATTCGCCGTTTGCCACTGCGCTGGGCACACGCCAAGATCGCAGATCACGACGATGACACCCTTGCCATCCTCTTCCGGGTCCGCCCGCCTGGCCGGGCGGACCACCCGCTCCCAACCAGGATAGGACCAACCCATGGCGGCAGGCCTCGCGGGCGACCTCACGCGCACGAAATCGCTGGAGCGGCTGAACCGCGACGCGGAAGGCGGCGAGCACAAGCTCGCCCGCACCCTCGGCCCCTGGAGCCTGATCGCCCTCGGCATCGGCGCGGTGATCGGCGCCGGCCTGTTCTCCCTGACCGGCATCGCGGCGGCCGAGCATGCGGGCCCCGCGGTGGTGATCTCCTTCGCCATCGCCTCCATCGCCTGCGCCTTCGCGGGCATGTGCTACAGCGAGCTCGCCGGCATGATCCCGGTGGCGGGCTCGGCCTACACCTACGCCTACGCCACCATGGGCGAGTTCGTGGCCTGGATCATCGGCTGGGACCTCGTGCTCGAATACGCGGTGGGCGCCGCCACGGTCTCGGTGAGCTGGTCGAGCTACGTCACGCGCTTCCTGCGCGACACCCTCGGGATCAACCTGCCCCCGAGCCTCGTCCACTCCCCCTTCGAGACCTACGCCCTCGCCGACGGCACCACGGCCCACGGCCTCGTCAACCTGCCGGCGATCTTCATCATCGTGGCGGCCTCCGCCCTGCTGATGATCGGCATCCGGGAATCGGCCCGGGTCAACGCCGTGGTGGTGTTGATCAAGCTCGCCGTGGTGGCGGTCGTGATCGGGGTCGGCCTGTTCTACATCAAGGCGCAGAACTACGTGCCGTTCATCCCCGAGAACACCGGCACCTTCGGCGAGTACGGCTGGAGCGGGATCATGCGGGGCGCCGGCGTGGTGTTCTTCGCCTATGTGGGCTTCGACGCGGTCTCGACGGCGGCACAGGAGGCCAAGAACCCCCAGCGCAACATGATGATCGGCATCCTGGGGTCGCTCGCCATCTGCACGGTGATCTACATCGCCTTCGCGGGCGTGCTCACCGGCCTCGTGCACTACGACCAGATGAAGGGCGACGCGGCGCCGGTGAACACCGCCATCGCCCAGACGCCGTTCCCGTGGCTGCGCAGCCTCGTGACGCTCGGCGTGATCGCGGGCTTCTCCACCGTGATCCTGGTGCTGCTGCTCGGCCAGAGCCGGGTGTTCTACTCCATGAGCCAGGACCGGCTGCTGCCGGGCTTCTTCTCCAAGATCCACCCGACCTGGAAGACGCCCTATCGCTCGAACCTGTTCTTCATGGTGTTCACGAGCGCGCTCGGCGGCTTCCTGCCCATCTCCCAGCTCGGCCACATGACCAGCATCGGCACCCTGCTGGCCTTCATGCTGGTGTGTGCCGGCGTGATCATCCTGCGCCGGACCCAGCCCGAGGCGCGGCGCGACTACCGCACCCCCCTGGTACCCCTGGTGCCGATCCTCGGCATCGTGAGCTGCTTTGCCATGATGGTGTCGCTGGATGGCGAGACCTGGCTGCGCCTGCTGATCTGGCTCGCCCTCGGCTTCGTGATCTATTTCAGCTGGAGCCGGCGCCACAGCCGCATCGGGCGTGAGGAAGCCGGCGCCTGAGGGGCATCCCGCCGGACCCGTCGTTTCGAAGCTCGCCACGCCGCCGCGTCGACACTCCATGCGGTGGGGCGGCGCCCCAGGACATCCGATGGCCAATCTGCGGTACTACGACGATGCGGGCCTGAGCGCGGCGTTCTACGACGTCGTCTCGAATGCCTATCCGTTCCGGGGAGATGTCGCGTTCTATGCCGATCTCGTGGGTCCTGCCGGCTCGTCGGTTCTGGAACTCGGCTGCGGCACGGGGCGGATCGTCATCGCCCTGGCGGAACGGGGCTACGGCGTGTTCGGCGTCGATCTGGCGCCCGCGATGATCCAGCGCGCGGCGCTGAAATGCGAGCGCCTGCCGCCGGAGGTAGGCGGCCGCATCGCCCTGATGCAGGGCGACATGACCCGTATCGCGCTGGGACGCGCGTTCGACGGCGTGATCATCCCGTTCTACGGATACGCGCACCTGGCCGATCCCACGGCCCGGGCCGACGCCCTCGCGGTGGTCGCCCGGCACCTGAGACCCGGCGGAAAGGCAGCGATCCACCTTCCCGCCCCCGCCATGCTGCGGCAGCCGCTCGGCGACGAGGAACTGTCCGGCCCATACAACGCGGCCGGGGACGGCGTCCGCATCCGCGTCGTCGCGCGGAGCTTCGACGAAGCGACCGGCCGCTTCTGCCAAGTCATGGACTACACCCTGATCGATCCGGCCGGGACGGTCACGCGCCGTTCGCGGGAGGAACTCGTCTACCACGCCGTCGGCCGTGACGAGCTCGTCGCGGGCGCGGAGACATGCGGCCTGACCCTTTCGCGGGTGCTCGGAGACTTCGACGGCTCGCAGGCGGGCCGCGAAGCCATCTACGTATTCACACGCTGAGGAAGATCCGGACTGGACGGCGTCCCGATGGACGGGCGCGCGCCGATCATACCGTAGGGTGCGGTCACCGACGACCGAACCGATGGGCGTCCCGGATCGTTGTGGTGCTTGGTTGAGGAGAAGACGCGCGATGAAAATCCTTTTCGCAGTGGCGGCCGTCGGGATGGGCCTGCTGGCTCCGATGGAGTTGGCCCAGGCCCAATATTATGGCGGCCGGGACGGCTACGACCGACGGGACTCGGGATATGGCGACCGGGATTACGGCCAGCGTGACTACGGCCGGAGGAGCCGGGACCGTGACGACGATTACGACGACCGCGGCCGGGGCTCCCGCGGGCGTGATTCCGGGTACGCCGATCGGGGCGGCGGGTTCGACGAGCGTGCCTATGTCCGCTGCAATCCCGATGTCGCCCAGGCCCTGCGCGCGGGCCAGCTCACCTCGGCCCTGGCGCATTACCAGAAGTTCGGCCGTCGCGAGGGCCGGCGCCTCAGCTGCTGACCGGCAAGGCGGAAGGGCGGTCGTGGGATGCCTCGAACCGGTCGCGCCGCATGGCGGATCGGTTCGCCCGCGCGGTCTCCCCGAGGACCGCACACGAGACGCACGCCGTCCCGCCGGGCGAAAAGCGAGAACCGGTCGTGACCCGGCGTTTCGCGAGGTCGTTCGCGGGATGGGACCAATCGGGTCCTTGTTCGTTGACTCCGTGAGCAACCCCAGCCGGCGCCCCGCGCCCCTGGGCCTTCCCGTCACACGATCAAGGAACGCATCATGAAGACTTTCATTCTCGCGACCACCCTCGTCCTCGCCCCCCTGGCCGTTTCGGCCACGGCTCAGGCACAGGGAACCGTGCGCGGCGCCGAACGCGGTGCCGAAGACGGCAACCGTGCGGCCGGACCGGTCGGCGGGATCGTCGGTGGCGCTGTCGGTGCCGCGACGGGAACGGTCGGCGGTGTCCTTGGCGTCGATCCGGATCGCCGCGAAGAGCGTCTGGAGCGCCGCGAGGAGCGCAACACCGTGCGCGAGCGTCGCGACCGCTAAGCGAGATCGCCGGCTTCCTTCGGGTAGCGACGGATAGGTCGACGGCCGGATCGGGTGGATGAATATCCCCCGTCCGGCCGTCGGCGTTTCAGAAGCAGTGTCAGTCGATCACTTCCACGATCCGGCGCGTTGCCGGATCGACCAGAACCGGGTGATCATTGACGATGGTGTAGTTGAGGCCTTTCAGAGCGAACTCGGGCGGCACGTCGTAGTAGACGACGCCGTTCACGGGCAGCACCGTTCCAACCCCGATCGGCCCCGCATGCGCGAAGGAGGGCCGCCGCTCCCCCCGCGCGTAGATGCGGAAGCGCTCGCGTCGGTCGATCCCGAGAATCTCGTTGGCCGTCCCCACGGCGCCGCCGATGGCGCTGCCCACGGCCGCTCCGAGGGGGCCGGCGATATTTCCACCCCGTTCGGCGCCGTCCTGTGCCCCGCGTGCCAGCCCCTGCGCGTGGAGCGCGGATCCGGCGCCGAGGGCGAAGCCGACGGCCGTGACGATTCTGATCAGCATCCGGTTCCGATTCTCCATGGGTGGCCGGTGAAGGGGCGTTCACCCCCTGCACCTGCGCGACGTGTGCCCGCGACACGGTCAGGATCGGCCGATCCCCGGGGAATCGACCGCAGCGGTTCGATGCCCTCGGGAAACGCGCGCGATCAGTACTCGATCACGTCCTCGAGGGCATAGTGCTTCACGGTCTTGCGGTTGGCGATGAGTTCGTCGATGGACGGCTCGCCCCGCACGGCACGGCCGATGGCGAGCTTTGTCGCCTCGTAGTTCGTGCGGTACAGATCCTTGTGGTCGAGGTTCGGGTCCTCGGCGCAGCGCGGATCGAGCCAGATCATGATGATCATGCACAGGTCGTCGAGGCCGTCCTTCGGCAGCACGCCCTCAATGACACAGTCGATGATGGCGTCGCCCGTGGCGGCCTGGACCACGCCGCCGAGAAGTTCGACGTACTCGGCCGTGTGGATCGTGGCCTTGGTGGTCATCATCGTCGCCGGGCGCACGAGCTGATTGAGGTCGCGCACCACGAACATGCGGGTGTGGCCCTGGACCTGACCCATCATGCCGGCGAAGGCGTGGCCGGCGGGTCCCCGGGTGGACCCGATGAGCACCTCCGGCATGGCATCGGTATACTGCCCCTCGGCGGCGAGCACGGTGGCCTCGCCGGTTCGGAACCAGATCTCGGACATGGGCATCTTTCCTAACGTGAAGTCCCGGCGACGGGCCGGAGGGGTCGGGGCGCACAAACACCACCGGGCGGCGCGCCGTCAATCGCTGGTCCGCGCTGGCCTCGCCGGGCGGGATCGGTCATGCAGCAGGGGCGGAACGTCACCGCGAGAAGGGTCACGAACCGATGAGCGCAGGGTCACAGGATCGGGACTGGAGCCTGTCGGTCGCGGCGGCGGAGCAGGGCGTCCGGGTCGAGATCGGCTTGCCCGATGTCGCGGGCCAACCGTTCACGGCGATCCTCACCCTCGACCGGGACGAAGCACGCATGCTCGCCCGCGCGCTTCTCGCCGCCTCGGGCGACGCCATCGAGCGGACGTTCTCGAGCCCGCCCGGGGCGTGAAGTCTACAGCCCGACGCGGTTGCGGCCCGGCAGACGGGGAACCTTGGTCCCGCGCGGTTCGATGGGGCCCGCGCAGGTATAGGCGAACTCGGTCTGGAGATCGGTGAAAACCGTCTCGCCGGTGATGCGGCAATCCTCCCGCACGGTCTCGTCGAGGTAGGTGCGCGCCGCCTCCCGGAACCGCCTGACCCGGGTGAGTGCCGGATCACCTCCATCGAGGCGATCGTCGATCCCGCAACCGGTGATCTCCCGCAGGGAATTGGAGACGATGAGCATCTTGCGGATGCGGCGCTGGTCGTAGACCTCGTAGGGGTCCTTGCAGCCGATGGTGACCACCTGGGGCGTCAGGCTGACGTAGGTCTTCGAGAGGTAGGCGAAGCCGGTGCAGCCCGAGGCCAGGAGACCGAGGGCGGCGACGGCCAGGATCACGGGTATCTTGGAGACGGGCATCTTGGAGACAGGCATGGGGCTGGTCGGCCGGTACACGATCGGGGCGCCCCTAAGCTCAGGTCTCTCGGACCATCGGATCCGCAGGGCATTGAAGCGCAGGTGCCGCCACGGTCAAGCCTTGCCGGGCCACACTCCCGCGCGTTTCGGCGGCG
>JAKONI010000040.1 GCA_022702015.1 Beijerinckiaceae bacterium
CGCGCGGCGGGTTCGGGGCGATGGTGCTGCACCTGCTGGCCGAGCGGGGCGCGCTGGACGCGGGCCGGGTGCGGGTGCGGACGATGACGCTGCCGGACACCTACCAGGACCACGACAGCCCGGAGAAAATGTACGCCGAGGCCGGGCTGGACGCCGACAGCATCGTCAACGTCGTCAACGCCGCGCTGCCCTCCGGCAAGACCGAGAAGGCCGAGGTCGACGGCAACGTGGTGAACGTCCGCCGCCGGCCGCGCTGACGCTCCGAGGGATCTCCGGGGTCGCTCCCTCCCCCCTTTGCGGGGGAGGGAGATCCGCGCGCTCCTTCCGGCGATCAGCCTCAGCCGAGCGCTTCCTCCACCGCCTTGCCGCAGGCCTGGGTGTCGGCGTTGCCGCCGAGGTCGCGGGTGCGCAGCGTCCGCTCCGCCAGCACGCGCTCGATGCCGGTGACGATCTCGGCCGCCGCCTCGGCCTCGCCCAGGTGCTCCAGCATCATCGCCCCGGACCAGATCTGGCCGATCGGGTTGGCGATGCCCTGCCCCGCGATGTCGGGGGCCGAGCCGTGGACCGGCTCGAAGACGGAGGGGTGATTCCGTTCCGGGTTGATGTTCCCCGAGGGGGCGATGCCGATCGTGCCGGTGCAGGCGGGTCCCAGGTCCGACAGGATGTCCCCGAACAGGTTCGAGGCGACCACCACGTCGAACCGGTCCGGGTTCAGCACGAAATGCGCGGTGAGGATGTCGATGTGGTACTGGTCCCAGGTGATGTCGGGGTAGGCTTCGGCCACCGCCCGCACCCGCTCGTCCCAGAACGGCATGGTGATCGAGATGCCGTTGGACTTGGTGGCCGAGGTCAGGCGCTTGCGCGGCCGGGTCTGGGCCAGCTCGAAGGCGAACTTCAGGACCCGATCGACGCCGTAGCGCGTCATGATCGTTTCCTGCACGGCGAACTCGCGGTCCGTGCCGGCGAACATGCGCCCGCCCGCGTTGGAATATTCCCCCTCGGTGTTCTCGCGGACCACCCAGAAGTCGATGTCGCCGGGCTTCCGGTCGGCCAGCGGACACTTCACCCCCGGCATCAGCCGCACCGGGCGCAGGTTGACATACTGGTCGAACTCCCGCCGGAACAGGATCAGCGAGCCCCACAGGGAGATGTGGTCCGGCACCCGGGCGGGCATGCCCACCGCGCCGAAGAAGATGGCGTCGTGGCCGGAGATCTGGCCCTTCCAGTCCTCCGGCATCATCCGGCCGTGCTTGTCGTAGTAGTCGCAGGAGGCGAAATCGAACCAGTCGAGCTGGAGGTCGAAGCCGTGGCGTTTGGCGGCCTTCTCCAGGACGCGCACGCCCTCCGGCACCACCTCCTGGCCGATGCCGTCGCCGGGGATCACCGCGATGCGGTAGCTGCGCTTGGACTCGGACATGGGCTCCTCCGCCGGCCTTGCTCGGGCCGATGCCCCCCAAGGTGATGGAGCGGGCGGCGGGGTCAATGCATGCGCGGGCGGATCGGCCGGGGCGGGACCGAAAAACCCTCGTTCATAGGCTGCCCGGCCAGACCGGCACGCCGATCACCGGGTAGTGGAGGTAGCGGGCGAACACGAACCACGCGGCGGTGCCGATCAGCACCACCAGCACGTCGTTGCGCCAGCCGGCGGGCACGTCGATGGCGGCGCGGCCCCCGGCGGGGACCCCCGCCGCCCGCTCCCGACGCTTGAGGCTGATGCGGGCCGAGACCGCCCAGGCGAGGAACCCGCCGAACAGCAGCATCGAGCCGAGGTCGCCGTTGGCGAGCAGGTGGGCCGTCGCCCAGATCTTCACGGCGAGCAGCATCGGGTGCTTCGCCTTCGCGCGAATGTGACTGGGGATGTAGGTCGCCGCCAAGCAGATGAAGGCGAGCAGCACCAGGGTCAGGGCGAGGTGGCGGGTCCAGACCGGCGGATCCCAGACGGGGATCATCCCCTCCAGCCGATAATCGTGGAAGCCCACGCCGATCAGCACCAGCCCCAGCAGCGACAGGGCCGTGTAGCCGAGCTTGTAGCGGTTCTCGCCGATCTGGCCGACGAGGGCGGCCCTGCGACCGCGCAGGGTGGTGAAGGCGTGGGTGCCGAGGAACAGCACGAGGCCGAGGATGAGGAGGAGCATGGCGGCCTGGGCGAAAACGAAGCGTCATCGTTCTCAAGCGAAGTTCGGCGCGCTTGTCCAGGCGCCCCCCGGCCGCAGCCGGGTCCCGCCCGGGAATTGGCTTGACCTTCGCGTCCGGGAATGCGCGCCTCGCCGCCCGGAGAACTCCCCATGACAGACGACACCCTGGACCCTGCGATCGTCCGCGACGAGGCGGATCTGCGCGCCGGCTTCGGGCCGGTGCGGCCGATGGCCGACGAGAAGGTGCTCGATCACCTCGATGCCTATGCGCTGGCCTTCATCGCCCTCTCGCCCTTCCTCGTGCTGGCGAGCGCCGGCGCGGACGGCACCATGGATGCCAGCCCCCGGGGCGATGCCCCCGGCTTCGTCGCCGCGCCGGATGCGCACACGCTGGTGATCCCCGACCGGCGGGGCAACAACCGGCTCGATTCCTTCGCCAACATCCTCACCCACCCGGAGGTCGGGCTGATCTTCCTCGTGCCCGGCATCGCCGAGACCCTGCGGGTCAACGGTCCCGCCGCGATCACCCGCGACCCGGCGCTGCTGACGCCGCTCGCCGCCCAGAACGCGGTGCCGACCATCGGCCTCGTGGTGCGGGTGCGGGAGGCGATGTTCCATTGCGGCAAGGCGGTGATCCGCTCCCGCCTGTGGGACCCGGAGCGGCTTGTGGCCCGCGACACCTTCCCGAGCCTCGGGCGCATCCTCGCCGACCAAACGAAGGCGATCACCCCCGAAGAGGCCGAGGTCTCCATCGCCGAAGCGTACCGAACCCGGCTATACTGAGGCTCACCGCCGGCGCGAGGAGCCCCGCATGGACGAATCCCGACCCCCCGCCCGCCGGATGCGCGGCGTCGCCGCCACCGGCGCTTCCGCCACCGGCGCCTTCTCCCTGGGGGCCGGCGCCGCCGGGGCCTTCGCCCTCGGGGCCCTGGCGCTGGGGACCGTGGCGCTTGGCGCCTTCGCCGTCGGGCGCCTCTCCGTCGCCCGGGCGCGGGTCGGGCATCTGGAGATCGACGAGTTGACGGTGCGCTCCCTGCGGGTGCTCCGCCAGGAGTGAGCCGACCCCCGCCGCGATGACAGCGCGCGGGGTCCGTGCTAAGAACAAAATAGGAACGAAAAGGCCGCTTCACCCTGCCTGTGAACGCCACCGCCCCCGGCATTGCCGACGGACGGTCGCGGGCGCATGTGTAGGGGATCGGCAGCCCCGTGAGATGCGGAACGCAAGGAGAGAGCGATGGCGGGCAGCGTCAACAAGGTGATTCTGGTGGGCAATCTCGGGCGCGACCCGGAGATCCGCCGCCTCGGCTCGGGCGATCCGGTCTGCAACCTGCGGATCGCGACCTCGGAGTCGTGGAAGGACAAGGCCAGCGGCGAGCGCAAGGAGAAGACCGAGTGGCACTCGGTCGTGATCTACAATGACAATCTGTCTCGGGTGGCCGAGCAGTACCTGCGCAAGGGCTCGAAGGTCTACATCGAGGGTCAGTTGCAGACCCGGAAGTGGACCGACCAGTCCGGCGTCGAGAAGTACACCACCGAGGTGGTGCTCCAGCGCTTCCGTGGCGAGCTGACGATCCTCGACGGGCGCGGCGGTGGCGGCGAATCCGCCTCCGACGAGGAGGGCGGCGGTCAGATCAGCCGGGGCGGTGACTTCGGCGGTGGCGGCGGCGGCGGGGGTCGCGGCGATTTCGGCGGCGGCCGCGCCCAGGGCGGCGAGCGCCGTCCGGCTCCGTCCTCATCGGGCGGTGCGGGCGGGGGTGGCCGGGGCGGGTACGACCTCGACGACGATATCCCGTTCTAGGCGTCACGCCCCTTTTCCCTCTCCCCACCTGCGGGGAGAGGGGATGCGCGACTACCCCCCCGTCACGCTCATGTGCCGGGGCACGGCGGCCGGGCGCTGGCGCTCGATGACGAAATCATGGCCCTTGGGCTTGCGGGTGATCGCCTCCTCCACCGCCCGCGCCAGCACGGCGTCGTCGTTCGTCGCGCGGAGCACGGCGCGCAGATCCGCCGAATCCTCCTGGCCGAGGCAGAGGTACAGCTGGCCGGTGCAGGTCAGGCGCACCCGGTTGCAGCTCTCGCAGAAATTGTGCGTCAGCGGCGTGATGAAGCCCAAACGTCCGCCGGTCTCCTCCACGCGGACGTAGCGGGCCGGTCCCCCCGTGCGGTCGGGCAAGGGCGTAAGGGTATAGCGGCTCTCCAGGCGCTGCCGGGCCACGGAGAGGGGCAGGAACTGGTCGGTCCGGTCGGCCTCGATCTCGCCGAGCGGCATCACCTCGATCAGCGTCAGATCCATGCCCAGCCCATGGGCCCAGGCGATCATGTCGGGGATCTCGTCGCCGTTGACGTCCCGGAGCGCCACGGCGTTGATCTTCACCTGCATCCCCGCCTTCCGGGCGGCCTCGATGCCGGCGAGCACCACCGGAAGCTCGCCCCGGCGGGTGATGTCCTTGAACTTCACGGCGTCCAGGGTGTCGAGGGAGACGTTCACCCGCTTCACGCCGAGCGCGGCCAGTTCCGGGGCGAAGCGGGCAAGCTGCGTGCCGTTGGTGGTGAGGGTCAGCTCCTTCAGGGCGCCCGAATCCAGGTGCCGGGAGAGCCGCCGGAACAGGTGCATGATGTCGCGGCGGACCAGCGGCTCGCCGCCGGTGATGCGCAGCTTGCGCACGCCCCGGGCGATGAACACGCCGCACAGCCGGTCCAGCTCCTCAAGACTGAGGAGATCCCGCTTGGGCAGGAACTGCATGGTTTCCGACATGCAGTAGGCGCAGCGCAGGTCGCAGCGATCCGTCACCGAAATGCGGAGATAGGTGATCGCCCGCTGGAACGGATCGATCAGGGGAGCCGGCCCGGCGCCCTTCGGTACAACGGACGGCGGAAGGGAGATGGCATCGGACATCAAGCGAGATATGATGGGCGGATGGCCCCGGGGCAAGCGCGCCCTGTGGGCGCAACCCCCGTTTGGCGTGAAGGTGTGACCGTTGAACCCAGCACCGGAGCAAGAGTTCTGGCCCACCGAGCTGCGATTGTCGCCTGACAAGCGGCTCCTGCACGTGGCCTTCGAGGACGGGACGCGCTTCGCGCTGCCCGCCGAGTACCTGCGGGTGTCGAGCCCCTCCGCCGAGGTGCAGGGACATTCCCCCGCCGAGCGGAAGGTGCTCGGCGGCAAGCGCAACGTCGCGATCCTGGCGGTGGAGCCCATCGGCAACTACGCGGTGAAGCTCAGCTTCGACGACATGCACGACACCGGCCTCTACGGCTGGGGCTACCTGCACGAGTTGGGGCGCAACTACGTGCGCCGGTGGGAGACCTATCTCGGCGAACTCGCCGAGCGGGGGCTCGACCGGGACACCGTGGCGCCGGCCAAGTCGGGCGGGTGCGGGACCGGCTCGTGCGGATGTCATTGAGGCGGCACTGGATCGTCCGCCTTCGGTGACGGGACAAGCGCCGAGGGTCGAGGGCTTCGTGGCGGATTTCTACCCATCCTCCCCGCTCATTCCGGGGCGCCCGGCTTGGCCGCACCTCGGGATGAGGGAGGTTCAGGGGAGGGAAGGACTTTCCAGCCGGGCTCTGGAGCGCGGCATGGGATCGGAGGTGAGCCCCCTCCTCCTCTACTCCTCCCCGCCTTCGCCCCCGAGGGACCATTCCTGTACCCGGGCGAGGTGGTCGTAGGGGCCGGCGCGGGTGACGTACTGCGGGTAGGGCCGGGAGGTGTAGGCCGCCTCGCCGGTCATGAACCGGGCGATGAGGCCGCGCAGCCGGGTGGTGTGCTCGGCCACGATCCCCTCGACGGTGCGCTCCTCCCCCCGGCCGGGCTTCACCGGGACCGGCACGAAGGCCTTCCGCCCTCCCGAGGCGTGGACATAGAGAAGCTCCGGCGTCTGCGCCGTGCGCGGCAGGCCCCGGAAGGCACCGTGCATCAGCATCGCCGCCTCCAGGGTGAGCTGGGGTGAGAAGCCGGCGAAGATCGCCTTGGCGGTGGGGACGGTGCCGGTCTTGAAGTCGACGATGCAGGCGGACCCGTCCGGCCGCAGCTCGATCCGGTCCGCCCGGGCGCGCAGGGTGAACTGTTCCCGCCCGAGGGGAATCGCCCAGGAGCCCGAGACCTCCGCGTGGACCCGCGTGAGGCCGGCGCGCCGGGCCGCCTCCCACGGCAGGTAGGCCTGGGCCATGCGGGTGTAGCGCGGCCACCACTCGGCGTAGAGGCTCGGATACGCCTCGTTGATCCGCCCGAAGGCATCGACGGCGATCTGGTAGAGGGGCTCGTCGGGACGTTCCGGCAGGGTCTGCGGATGGGCCGTGGCGAATTCGGAGAAGATCCGGTGGATCACCGAGCCCCGCTCCCCCGCCCCCGGCAGGGCGGCCAGGGGCTCCAGGGGATCGAGGCCGAGCACATGCCGGGCGAAGATCGCGTAGGGGTCGCGCACCAGGGTCTCGATCTCGGTGACGCTGAGGCTGCGGGGGAACAGGGCCGGATCGGGCTTGGGCGCCGGGCGCTTCAGGCGGGGCTGGGGCGGGGCGGTGTCGAGGGCGGCGGCGAGCCCCGCGAACCGGGCCCCGGCCGTGCGGACGGCCTCCCAGGCGTCGCGACCGGCGAAGGCCTGCATCCGCTGGATCAGCCGAGAGGGGACGGTGGGGGCTCCGTCGCGCTTGAGGGCGCGGGTGATCACCGCGTCCCGGCAGCCGAGCGCCTCCGAAAAGTCGTGGGCCATCTGGCCGATCCGCCGCTCGGGCGGGTCGAGGCCGATCCGCTCGCGCATCGGGCGGTTGAGGAAGGCGTCGGTGACGGTGCGCACCGGCCAGACCCCCTCGTCCAGGCCGCCGATCACGATCCGGTCGGCCTGGAGCAGCCGGGCCTCGATCAGGCCGAGGATGCGCAGGCGCGGATGCGGGGAGGGGCCGGAGCAGGCGACCTTGCGCTCGCGGGTGAGCGCCGTGAAGAAGGTCGGATAATCGTCGAACCGGCCCCGCATCCCGCCGGGCTCGGCCATTTCCAGGTCGTCGAACAGGGTGTCGAGGCAGGCGAGCGACCCCTCGGCCTCCGGCTCCGGGGCGTCCTCGGGGCCCGAGAGCAGGGCCTCGCAGGCCAGCCGATGGCCCGCCGCGACGGCCACGAGGTCGCAATCCCCGTGACCCTCCGGGCCGGGGAACGGCGCGAAGGCCACCTCCAGCCGGTCCAGGATCGTGGCGGCCAGCTCCCAGTCGATATCCTTGAGGCGCCGCTCGGCCCTGGGGGCGCGGCGGTCGGACTCCTCTCCCGCCCGGCGGCTCGCCAGCGCCGCGCGCAGGCCGGCGAGCGTCGGCGCCGGGGCGGGGCCGCGCAGCAGGCCGATCTCCAGGGCGGCGGCGCCCCGCACCAGATCCCCCCGGCTCAAGCCGAGGCGGACCATCGGGTGGGACAACAGGGCGACGAGCCGGGCGGGGATGGCGTCCGCCTGGGCATGGGCGAGGTCGGCGGCGAATTCCGCCGCCAGGCGGGCGAGCCGTCCGGCCGGGGCGGCGGCCAGCGCCAGCCCGGCGGAATCCTCCGCGACGATCCCCCAGCGCAGCAACTCCACCGCCACGCGCCCCGCCAGCCCCCGGTCGGGGGTGACGAGGAAGGCCGTGGCGCCCGGCGTCTCCAGGGTCTCGCGCAGGGCCAGCGCCGCGATCAGCGCCTCCTCCCGCTCGTCGGCGGCCTCCACCAGGGCGAGCCCGGCGAAGCCCTCCCGGGCGGTGGCCTCGCGGATGTCGGGGTCGAGGGCGGACCATGCGTCGGTGGTGTCGGCCGGGCGCAGGGCCTGCGAGAGCAGGCGGGCGCGGGCGAGCCGCCCGGGATCGGGGGTGCCCAGCGGCACGATCGCCTCGCGGCTCAGGGCGAGGCCGTCCGGCCCGAGGAGCCGGTGCAGGATCGCCTGCGGGTGGCCGTGGGCGATGGTGCGGCGGATCCCCTCGCCGGTCTCGATCCCGTCCCAGCCGGCGGCGTCGAGGTCGAGGTCGAGGCCCGGTAGCACCACCGCGCCCCGGGGGAGCTTCGCCACGGCGGCGATCAGCTTGGCGGTGGCCGGCACGGAGCCCAGCGAGCCCGCCACGATCACCGGGTCGGCCGGCGCCGTGCCGTCCACGGAGAGCTTGGCCAGCCGCTCGCCCTCGGCCAGGATCATGGCCCGCGCCCGGGCGACCGGGTCGGCGAGGTTGCGCTCGGCCAGGAGCTTCGGCCAGTTCTCGGCGGCGATCTTCACGAAGTCGAGGGTCAGGCCGAAGTAGCGCGAATACTCGGCCTCCACCGCCCCCGCGATCTCCGACCAGGGCAGGCCCTCCACGGTGAGCGCGTCCATCAGCCCTTCGAGGTCGCCGGCCAGCCCCACCGCGTCGGCGGGGGAGGAGGGCACCAGGAAAGGCACCTCGGCCTGGAGGGGCAGGAGCGAGCGGTCGACGCTCTCGGCCCAGGCCCGCACGAGGCGGGCGAGGATCAGCCGTCGCTCCAGGGGGGGGATCGGCGCGCTCGCCGGGGCGGCGCCGGCCAGCGCCTCCGCCGCGAGGTCGAGTTCCGCCTCGTCGGCTTCACCCAGGGGCACGGCACGGGGCAGCAGGGCGGCCTCGCCGAGGCGCTCGGCGAGGATCGCGGACAGCGCCCGGGCGGCCCGCCGGGTCGGCAGGTAGATGGAGACGGAGGCGAGCGCCAGCGGGTCCCGCGCCACCGGCCCGACCAGTTGCCCCGAGAGGAGGGCCTCGGCCAGCGTCGGCAGGAACGGAACGCCGCGGGAGACGGTGAAGACGGCCTGTCGGGCGGTCATGGGGATGGGGGGTTGCGAGGGTTTGGAAGGGGGCCGTGCCCCGCCGCTTATACACGGCTTCCGAACTCACCGCGCATCCCTCCCCCGCGGAGGGGGAGGGAGGACCACGGGGCCTTATCCGGAATCGCGCGACGATCCCCTCCGCGGGGGAGGGATGGGCACCCGGACGATTGACGGCCGTCCGGCGGGGTGGGAAAGCCTTCGGCCATGAGCACCGATCCCCGCGCCGCCCTGAGCCAGCCGGCCAGCGAGGCCGACGTCGCCGCGATGAAGGCGCAGGCCGCCGCATGGTTCGCCACCCTGCGCGACCGGATCACCGCCGCCCTGGAGGCGCTGGAGGACGAGGCCGACCTCCCTCTCCACCCGGACGCCCCCCGGGAACCGGGGCGCTTCGTCCGCACTCCCTGGGAGCGCACCGACCACAGCGGCGCCCCCGGCGGCGGCGGGACGATGGCCATGCTCAAGGGCCGGGTCTTCGAGAAGGCCGGCGTCCACATCTCCACCGTGCACGGGGAGTTCGCCCCGGAGTTCCGGGGCCAGATCCCCGGCTCGGCGGAGGATCCGCGCTTCTTCGCCACGGGCATCTCGCTGATCGCCCACCCCTGGAACCCGCACGCCCCCACCGTGCACATGAACACCCGGTTCGTGGTGACGACCAAGGCATGGTTCGGCGGCGGGGCGGACCTCACCCCCGTACTGGAGCGCCGCCGCACCCAGGACGACCCGGACAGCCGGCATTTCCACGCCTGCCTGCAACGGGCCTGCGAGGCCCACGGGGCCGACTACCCGCAGTACAAGGCGTGGTGCGACGAGTACTTCCACCTCAAGCACCGCAACGAGCCCCGGGGCATCGGCGGCATCTTCTATGACTATCGCTGGACGGGGGAGCCGCAGGCCGACCTCGCCTTCACCAAGGCGGTGGGCGAGGCCTTCCTCGACGCCTACCCGCCGATCATGCGCGACAACATCCGCAAGACGTGGACCGAGGCGGACCGCACCGAGCAGCAGGTGAGGCGCGGGCGCTACGTGGAATTCAACCTGCTCTACGACCGGGGCACGATCTTCGGGCTCAGGACCGGGGGCAACGTCGCCTCGATCCTGTCCTCCATGCCGCCGACCGTGCGGTGGCCGTGAGGCGGGCATGAGCGGCGGTGTGCCCCACTCCTTCGCCCCGCAGCAGGATGCGGCGCTGAAGGCGATCGATGCGTGGCGCAAGGACGGCGGGTCCCAGGTGTTCCGCCTGTTCGGCTATGCCGGCACCGGCAAGACCACGCTGGCGCGGCGCATCGCCGAGGACGTGGACGGGGCGGTGGTGTTCGGCGCCTTCACCGGCAAGGCCGCCTCGGTGATGCGCCAGAAGGGCTGCCACGACGCGGCGACGATCCATTCCCTGATCTACCGCACCAAGGAGGCGGAGGAGGGCGGCCCCACCTTCACCCTCAACCGCTCGGGCGCGGCGGGGAAGGCCGACCTCATCGTCATCGACGAGTGCTCGATGGTCGATGCGGATCTGGGCAACGACCTCCTGTCCTTCGACAAGCCGGTGCTGGTGCTGGGCGACCCGGCCCAGCTCCCCCCGGTGCGCGGCGGCGGCTTCTTCACCGAGGCCGAGCCCGACGTGATGCTCACCGAGGTCCACCGGCAGGCCAAGGACGACCCGATCGTGCGCATGGCCATGACGGTGCGCGAGGGCGGGCGGCTGGAGCGGGGGGTGTTCGGGCAGAGCCGCATCGTCTCCCGCCGGGATCTCGACCCCGCCGAGGTGCTCGAATGCGACCAGGTGCTGGTGGGCCTCAACAAGACCCGCCGCCTCTACAACGGCCGCCTGCGGGAACTCGCCGGCCATACCGATCCGATGCCGGCGGTGGGGGAAAAGCTGGTCTGCCTGCGGAACGACCGGGTGAAGGGCCTGCTCAACGGCTCGACCTGGACGGTCCACGCGCTCCGCGCGCCCCCGCGCCCCGACATGATCCGCCTCGACATCGTGCCCGAGGACGACCCGGCGCTGCGCCGCAAGCCCACGGACATCAAGGTCCTGCGAGCGATGATCAGCGGCTCGGACGAGGAGATCCCCCTGTTCCAGCGCCGGGAGACCGACGAGTTCACCTACGGCTACGCGCTCACCGTGCACAAGGCGCAGGGGTCGCAGTGGGACCGGGTGACGTTGTTCGACGAATCCTACGCCTTCCGCGAGCACCGGGCCCGGTGGCTGTATACCGGGCTCACCCGGGCCGCTCAGGCGATCACGGTGGTGGTGTAGCCGTTCTTCCCCTCTCCCCGCCCGCGACCTCAGGATGAGGGGCAGGGTTGGGATCAGCGGCCCTCTCCCCGCAGGCGGGGAGAGGGGTATCCCTCACGCCCGCGTGGCCTCGAACCCTTCGCGGATCGTCGCCTCGTCGAGGTTGCGGCCGATGAAGACCACGCGGCTCACCCGCTTCTCGTCCACGCCCCAGTCGCCCTGCACGTCCCCGTCGAGGATCATGTGCACGCCCTGGAAGACGAAGCGCTTCGGCTCGTTGGGGAAGGCCACGATGCCCTTGCAGCGCAGGATGTCCGGCCCCTGGACCTGCGTGAGGTTCGAGATCCACGGCATGAACTTCTCGGGATCGACCTCGCCCTCGATCTTCGCCGAGATCGAGCGGATCTCCGAATCGTGGTGATGGTGGTGGCCCTCCTCCAGGAAGTCGGGCTCCACCTCCAGGATGCGGTCGAGGTCGAAGGCGTTGCGCTCCAGCACCGCGTCGAGGGGCACGGCGCAGTTGGTGGTGCGGTGGAGCTTGGCCAGCGGATTGATCGCCCGGATCTCCCCCTCCACCCGGTCGAGGTCGGCCGGCGTGACGAGATCCGACTTGTTGAGCAGGATCACGTCGGCGAAGGCGATCTGGTTCTTGGCCTCGGGGGCGTCCCTGAGGCGCTCGGTCAGCCACTTGGCGTCGGCCACCGTCACCACCGCGTCGAGGCGGGCGGCATCGCCGACATCCTGATCGACGAAGAAGGTCTGGGCGACGGGGGCCGGGTCGGCGAGCCCCGTGGTCTCGACGATGATCGCATCGAACTTGCCCCGGCGCTTCACCAGCCCGTCCATGATGCGGATCAGGTCGCCGCGCACGGTGCAGCAGACGCAGCCGTTGTTCATCTCGAACACTTCCTCGTCGGCCCCGACCACGAGGTCGTTGTCGATGCCGATCTCGCCGAACTCGTTGA
>JAKONI010000045.1 GCA_022702015.1 Beijerinckiaceae bacterium
GGAAGCTGCTCCGCCTGACGATTAGCCTCGCCGCAGCATGTCCCGAAACAGGGGCGTCCATCTCACCGGCATCGACCGCTTCGCGCCCGTCGCGTTCCTTCGGACCGCTTCGCCGAGGGACTACGGCGGGCTGTGCGATGCCATGTTCCACAAGATCCGGCAGAACGCGGCCGGATCGGTCCCCGTGCTGGGCCGGATTCTCGCCCGTGCCGCAATGTTCGAGTTGCGGCGAGACGTTCCCGACCCGTCCGACCCCGCCGATTTGGAGGGCCGCTACCGGCGGCTCCGGGGCGTTCCGGCGGGCGGCTTGCTGGCCCCCTCATCGGGGACGATGAGGAGAGTGCGGCAGGGCGTAGCCGGAGCGGCGCGCGCCTCCGGTTCCGGCTCAACGGCGGGCGGGGTGGGCCGGGGCCAGCCGCAGCACCATCGCCCCGGCGGCCATGCAGGCTAGCGAGCCGATCAGCACGCCGATCTTGGTCTCGGTCTCAAGCTCGGACGCGTTCGCGAAGGCCAGCAAGCCTATGAACAGGCTCATGGTGAAGCCGACGCCGCACAGGAGCGCGACGCCGTAGACCTGTGGCCATGTGGCATGGTTCGGGCGCTGCGCCAGCCCGAGCTTCACGGCGGCGAGGACGAAGCCGAACACGCCCACCTGCTTGCCCACGAACAGACCGAGGGCCACGCCGAGCGTCACCGGATCGACGAGCATGCGCGGGGTGATCCCCGCCAACGACACGCCCGCGTTGGCGAAGCCGAAGATCGGCAGGATGAGGTATGCCGACCAGGGTTGGACCGCGTGCTCGAGGATATGCAGGGGCGAGGTCGGGTCGTCCGGCGTGCCGACGCTGGGGCGCAGCGGGATGGTCAGGGCCAGCAGCACGCCGGCGATGGTCGCGTGGACACCCGATGCGAGCACGAACACCCAGAGCGCGACGCCGAGCAGCAGGTAGGGCCACAGGCGCGCCACGCCGGCCCTGTTGAGCCCGTAGAGCGCGGCAAGCGTCACGGCGGCCCCGCCGAGCATCGGGAGCGAAAGGTCGGCGGTGTAGAAGAGCGCGATGATCAGCACGGCGCCGAGGTCGTCGATGATGGCGAGCGCCGTCAGGAAGATCTTGAGCGAGACTGGCACCCGGGACCCGAGCAGCGCCAGCACGCCCAGGGCGAAGGCGATGTCGGTGGCGGCGGGGATGGCCCAGCCCCGCAGCGTCTCGGGGGAGTTCCGGTTCACGAGGGCGTAGACGAGGGCCGGCGCGGCCATGCCGCCCAGCGCCGCCAGACCGGGCAGAACGCGGTCGGGCCAAGTGCGCAGGCGCCCGTCGAGCACCTCGCGCTTGATCTCCAATCCGACGAGCAGGAAGAACACCGCCATCAGGGCGTCATTCACCCAATGCAGCACCGACAGCGGACCGAGATGGATCTCAAGCCCGGCGAAGTAGGCGTCCGCCAGCGGTGAGTTGGCGACGACGAGTGCCAGCGCGGCGCTGGCCATCAGGACGAGGCCGCCGCCGGCCTCGCTGACGAGCATGGCACGGAGCGCCGACAGCCTCTGGCGAGGCGCCCGGGAGGCGGCATTTGCAGGCAACGACAAGGGCATGAGTCTCCGGCACTGGCGGCCCGACCAGCGCTCGACCTGCCGATCCGAACGTCGGACCGCGCACCCGGTACGGGCTATCGCATCGGAGCCGGGCTGACGCAACTCGCACCGGGGCGGGTTGCGAGGGGAAGGCGATCGACGGGGCGGCCCGCGAACCAGACTATCCAGGACGATCGCGGAAATCGGAATGCCGTGTCCTGACGGTCCCGGGCCTCGTCACCGCTCAATGTTGGCGGTGGAGGCGAATAATCAAAATTGATCGAGGCAGTGCCGAAAATTCCTCCCGGGATAGACTTGCGGCCTCATCCGCAGAGGCCGGCATCGGTCGGGCAGCCGATCATTTCGTCTGTCCCGCCGGCGCTGGGCCGACGAAGTCCAACGCGCGCTCCGATCGACGCGGTGACATCGACCACGACCGCATGGCCTCGGTCGATCGCGGAAGGTCTGCTCAGCATCGGTTGATACGATCCTCGCAGTGAAGTGCCCGGCGTACCGACCGATACTGTCATCGGTTTCGAGGTTGGGCCGCGATCAAGTCGAGGACGATATGCGGCACGGTGAGGGCCGACAGCATCTGGAGTGTGACGGTCAGCAGATGAGACGACGGATTGGGTGAGCCCGGGGCATAAAGCGGCCAGAGACCCGCACCGAGCAGCAGGGTCAGGGCGAAGATCGGCAGCGACGCACGAACCGCCCTCTGCATCGTATCGACGCCTGGGGCCTTTCGGCCATCCTGCACCAAAGCGAGCATATGCCTGGGAGCATGGAGGCCGATGAAATAGAGGGTGAAAGCCGTCAGCGGCGGCAGCGCCGCGAAGGTCGCCGTCAGAACGGCCAACTCGACGACCAGGGCTCCGCGAGGTCGGCGCGTGGCGAGCCAGACCACCGTAAGGGCAAGCCAGAACCATGCGGCGGCCGACCACCAGACCGGTAGCTCCGACATCGGGACCCGGGTGACGACCGAGAAGATCCTGACGGTTTCCTCGGGCCGCAGCAGTGCTGGTAACGCGATCGGGAGACCGCCGCGCACGAGCGCCTCGATCGGTCGACCCGGACCCGCATCCTCTGTGCCGAAATGCAGGACCGACACGGCCAGGAACGCCGCCAACGTGGCAAGTGGCAGGACCTGCCACGCCAGGAGAACGAGCGCGGAAAGGCCGAGATACGGAACGGCGAAGACCGCGAACCATGCGCGCCCGTAGCGAGGGCGCAGCAGGGGCGCCGCCACCGCACCGTCGAGGGCGCCGTGGGGAACTCCGAGAACGATCACCGCGGTCAAGGCCACCAGCCAGGAGGTTTCGCGCGGCAGAAAGGCAGATGCGACCAGTCCAAGCAAAACCAGCGCACCAGCACACCGCAGCAGCCAGCCCCTTGCATCGATGATGGGGTGGCGGCTCGCGCCGTTGGTGTTCCCGATGGGGGAGACAGACGACGGAGCCGCCATCCGCTTTAAGCCGCCTGCCGCAGCGGGGTCGTGGGGGCGCGGCCCTCCTTCAAATCGCGGTCGACGGCGCGTGTCGTCTCCAGTGTCGCCATGATTCCGTAGACGACCTTGGCGGTCAGATCGAGGATGGCGATCGCCGCGAGGGCGAGCGTGGGCGACAGCAGGCCGAGGCCATCCTGACCGACGAGCAACACGATCGGATAGGCGGACCACACACCCGTGAGGAACACGGCATTGCGCAGGAAGGCCTTCCGTACGTCGCCCCGTTCCCCCGCGTTCTCCTGGCGCAGTTGCACGAAGATCCCATAGAAGACCGCCAGAAAGGCGCCGCAGGAGATGGCGAACCACGTCCACTTCACCGCGGGGGAATCGGACAGGCCGAAGGCGAGGGCCGTCACGACCATCAGCAAGTCGGATCCGATCAGCCCCCATACGATCGCCGGGCGCCTCAAGCCGGAATGCATCGCGGTGAGCGAGAGGCCCACGAGCAGAAGGGGCGTCGTGAACGTCCAGTCGATATAGCGCGCGAAGTAGAATTGGCGCGCAGCCTCAGCCGCATCGGGACCCGCCGGAAGGACGAGGCTTCCCTGTCCCGTGGCCATCGCGAAGTAGGAGCAGGCCGCGATGATGGGCACGATCCCGTGGATGATTCCATCAGCCTCCTCGGTGGGGGTCCGCCGCTTCGCCATGAACAGGATCACGGCGGCTCCCGCCGCCATGCCGACACAGCCGAGCCACAGCCAGAATTGCGGCGTCATCGAATTCTCATGAGTACAGGGATGAAAAACCTGCGCACGGACGTGGCAGCAGGTACACAATCGGCCTCGCGCGAGAACGTTTCGCAGGGCGATTGTCGCAGTCGGGTGCGACCTCCCTGGAGCCGCCGCCGAACTTCAGAAGGGGGGCCGTCGTAGCTGCCGTATCCGAAGGTCGTTGCGTCGATTGCGGCGAAGTCCGCTCGCGGGTCGGCACTCGAGCGGTGGACGAGGCACGGTCCACGGATGCCGTGCGAGCCCGCAGGCCGAGCGACGCAGCCCGAGTTCCCGCACCATGGTTCCCGGGCTCATCTGCCATGCCCGGCTATCCCGGTGGCGGCTGAACACCCGAGCGGTGGAACGCTCTAATCCATTGCTACCTTTGATCGCCGGGCTTGAGGTGGAGCCAGGCGCTCGCTCGTCGCGTTGCCCCATGTGGCCGATCGAATCGACCGACCTGCGAGGGCAGTCGCGGCTGTCTGACAGCCGGCGAGCCCGAGACGGCGCACATGAGATGAGGAACAATGCCAGGGAACCGGCGACTTTTCGAGGACGGGTTGCATTTGCTCCACGGAGCGCATCGGCAGGGGGCGGCGCAAGCGAAGCGCAACAACAAGACGGCGACGTTGCCGAAGCTCAAACAGATGCTGGACGCCGGATCGAAGCAGAACATCATTCAGCTCAACCGGTTGGATGAAGTCTTCGACTCGATCGGCGTCAGGCCCGATCCCAGAAACGATCCCGCCATGCAGGGGATCTGCGATCTCAACGAAGTGGAAATCGCCAAATTCAGGAACGCCGCCGACCGCGACCTGATCAACATCGAATACGGTCAAGTTGCCGCGCATTTCTATATCGCCAGGTATAGCACGCTCCAAAGCGCGGCACGCGCTCTCGGCCACGCCGAAGCAGTCAGGCTCCTCGGCCGCACGCTCGTAGAGACCCGCGCGATCGATCATGCCTTCACGCAGCTTTACGATCACCTGCTGGCACGCCGCGCTTCGAGCCGCTATCCGGGCGAGACCGCGCTCGCTACTACAGCGGCGATGCACCCCGGACTTACCGTCGGGCTGGCGCTTGGCGGAGCGTTAGCCGCGGTCGCGTTCGTCGAAGCAGGCCGGTCCAAACGACGCTGACAGATTGGTGACCGGCATACGGCTCTCAGCCCACACTGCCGGTCTCCGAGGTCCGGCCCGGCATGCGCATCGACGTCCTCTTTCGTGCCAAGCGTCGTGCGTGACGAGGCCAGCAACTCTCGTCGCGGGCTTGGCCCTCGTCCTGATGGCCGATGCGAAGCTGCTGTCGGTCGAGTTCCTTCACCGCAACGTGTCCGCCGTTGGCGACGACCCTGCGGCCGAGGAAGTCGTTCAGCCGCAGTGAGCGCTGTTCTGCCAAGTGGGAGACACCGAGCCGACTGGTGCTGCGGGTTGAACGAATACGCCAGGCACGGATGAGCCGGCGCGTCTCCTCACCGGTCCACCGGCGCTTCACGCCGCCTCCCGCACCGACGCGAATGCGGCGTGCTCCCCTCTCAAGGGTTTCATTCGGGGGAACCGACCTGGGTTGGAACCCGTCGTCGGAGAGAGGACCGTTCGAACGGAGAGACCACCATGCCCTTCATCGCGGCCCAGGACGGCGCGCAGCTTTTCTTCAAGGATTGGGGAAGCGGTCGGCCGGTCGTGCTGATCCACGGCTGGCCGCTCGACGCGGACATGTGGGAGTTTCAGCAGCCGGCGCTCACCGAGGCGGGTCTGCGCACCATCGCCTACGACCGCCGCGGCTTCGGCCGTTCGGACCAGACCTGGGACGGCTACGATTACGACACCCTCGCCGACGACCTGAAGTCCGTGCTCGACGCCCTCGATTTGCAGGACGTGGCGCTGGTTGGGTTCTCGATGGGCGGCGGCGAGATCGCCCGGTACATGAGCCGGCACGGCGGCGCCCGAGTCAGTCGGGCCGTGCTCGTCTCGGCGGTGACGCCCTATATGCTCAAGACCGCCGACAACCCGGAGGGCGTCGACGCATCGGTGTTCGACGGCATGATCGACGGGCTCAAGAAAGACCGCCCGAACTTCATGGCGACCTTCGCCAAGACGTTCTTCGGGGTGGGGATGCTCTCGTCGCCGGTTTCGTCCGACCTGATCCAGTGGACCGGCAACCTCGCGATGCTCGCGTCGCCGAAGGCCACCACCGCCTGCGTGACGGCCTTCGCCGAAACCGACTTCCGCGCCGACATGGGCGCGTTCACCGTACCGACCCTCGTCATCCACGGCGACGACGATCGGACCGTACCAATCGACGTGTCTGGCAAGGCGGCGGCGGCCGCGATCTCCGGTGCAAAGCTCGTCGTCTACGAAGGAGCGCCGCACGCCCTGCCGTTCACTCATGCCGACCGGCTGAACGGGGACCTCATCACCTTCCTGAAGGGCTGACCCGCCCTTCGCCGGCCATCGCCATCACAATCCGAGGAACCGATGACATCAAGCCCGATCCTGCAGCCCGTCACCATTCGTGGCTTAAGCCTCAAGAACCGCATCGTGATGGCGCCGCTGACCCGCAGTCGGTCCTCGACCGAAGGCGTGCCGCCAGACTTTGCCGCCGACTATTACGGCCAGCGTTCCAGCGCCGGCCTGATCGTCAGCGAAGCCACCAATATCTCGCCCCAGGCCGTGGGCTATGCCTATACGCCTGGCATCTGGTCGAATGAACAAGTCGAGGCCTGGACGCGGATCGTCTCGACGGTGCACGCCAACGACGGATGCATTTTCCTCCAGCTCTGGCACACCGGCCGGATATCCCATCCCGACTTGCAGCCGGGGGGCCAGCTTCCAGTCTCGGCCTCGGCGGTGAAGCCGGAAGGTACCGCGTTCACGATGGAGGGGATGAAGCCCCACGTCACCCCGCGGGCGTTGGAGACCGACGAGATCCCCGGGATCGTCGAGGATTATCGACGCGCGGCCGTGAACGCCCGGCGCGCCGGCTTCGATGGTGTCGAGATCCACTCGGCCAACAACTACCTGCTCGAACAGTTCGTGCGAGACTCGACCAACAAGCGAACCGATCGCTACGGCGGCTCGATCGAGAATCGTTTGCGTTTCCCGCTCGACGTCGTCCGTGCGGTTACTGAAGTCTGGGACGGCGGCGGCCGCGTCGGCATCCGGTTGTCGCCCGCCACGACGCAGCCCGGCGAGACACCCCTCGATTCCGACACGCATGCGACCTTCGGCGCCTACGTGGATGCGCTGAATGCGTTCGGCTTGCTCTACATCCACACGATCGAGGGCGTGACGCAGCAGACCCGGGACGTGCCGGACGGCGTCGATTTCCTCGATCTGCGTCGCCGGTTCAACGGCGCCTATATCGGCAACAACCAGATCACCCTGGATCTCGCCGAGAAGGAACTCGCTGAGGGCCGCGCCGACCTGTTCAGCTTTGGACGACCCTACCTCGCTAACCCCGATCTCGTCGGACGGCTGACGAGTGGGGCACCATTGGCGGAGGCGCCCAAGCAATACTGGTACGGCGGCGGTGCGACCGGCTATTCCGACTGGCCGGGCATGGACGGACCGGTGCCCGTACGACGCTGACCGGCTTATGGAGATAGCCACGTCGCCGATCGTGACCGCCTCGACCTCCGGTATCCGAATATCATCTAGTGCATCGATCCAGACGGAGGCGTCAGCCGAGTCTGGGAAAGATTGATGCAAAAGCAAAGGGCTAGGGCAGAGGCGCATGAACGGAGTGAGTGCGTCACTGCACTAGGCGCGAGCGGTTGGTGCGTAGCGAGGTTTGTGTCGGGCAAAACCACAATACATCGTCGGAACAACGGTACACGCCCGCTTCACGCATCCTGAGCCGGCGGCGCGAGCCGAGCGACCGCACGATACGGGTGACCTCCTCATCCCACTGCGGAGGCCGGGGGCGTAGTCGATCTTCAGGCGCACTCCCGCGTGTTCCGCCGGGGTGGATGCCGACTCGGCGTGAAAAAACGCGACTAAAACAAGGGCTTAGGGCGCCTTCTGTAATCCAGGGAAAACAGAAGGCGCCTTATCCGGACGCTTGACCCGGACTGCCCGTCACGCCGGGTTAAGCCAGCGGCCCTCGCTTATAAACGAGCATTGAAATTCGGGGCTTAAATGAACCGGAGCAAGCTCTTAGTTCGAGCATTCCGCGAGAAAGCTGAGGCGTATCGCTGGTGAAATAATCTTGCCAGGACCTGTCGTCGACTATTTTTATTAATTGCACGGTTGTCATTCCGCCACTAAGGGCGTATATGTCACACATCGATTTTCTGCGAGACTTTCAGCCGTATCGCCTTACCAGGGTGATCGCCCTGCATCTCTTTCATTTTCGACAGTCAGCGAACGCGCGCGTGTGATCCATGCGCCCGACCTATTTATTCAATTTTATGGAATACCTATGACCACTGGCACCGTTAAATGGTTCAACGACATTAAGGGCTTCGGCTTCATTCAGCCGGAGGACGGCGGCAAGGACGTGTTCGTCCACATCTCGGCTGTCGAGCGCGCCGGCATGCAGGGGCTGACCGAGGGCCAGAAGGTTTCCTACGAGATGGAAACCGACCGCCGCAGCGGTAAGCAATCGGCCGGTCAGCTTCAGTCTGCTTGAGCCTCGTTCCTCGCCTGTGACAAGTTTCGAGGCCGTTCCCCTTGGAACGGCCTCTTTTGTTTCTCGCCACTGCGGTCAAGCCGTGGTGCGTATAAGGAATGTACGTGGGTCAATTCAAAACCAACCAGCTGACCGATCGCCTTGAGGCGACTGCCAGGGCGCGGCAGAGCACGCTCGCTCGGTTCAGGGCTCGCCCCGCGGCAGATGATCCCGTCGTCCTTGCCCGTCACACCGCCCGACGGGCTGTCGTCCAGGCGCGGGAAGTGCGGACCGTCGAACGGGACCGTGCCCGTCTCGTAGCCGAAGCCGAGCGCGAGGCTGAAGCACTCGCTGCGAAGGAGCGTGCTGCGGCGGAACTGATCCGCCTAGATGCTGAAAAGGCAGAACGACAGAAAGCCCTCGTCGCCGAGCAGAAAGCTGCGCGGGACGCACGCTTCGCGGCGCGCAAGGCCAAAGCCCGACGCTAGGTCAGCATCGGTCTGCGAGTAGCATCAACCTGGAGGAGGCTTCATGTCACACAAGTTCAAGATCGGTCAGCATGTTCGGCAACCGGGCATCAGCTATGCCGGCAACAAGAGCATCACCGATGGCCTCTTCGAGATCGTTCGCCTGATGCCGGACGATCGCTCGGGCGAACCAACCTATCGGATCAAGTCCGCAGGGGGCGAGCGCGCTGTGCGGGAAAGCGAACTCTCGCACGTTGTCTGAGCGGTCGTTGCCGAACGGACAGATTGACGGAGATTTGGCGTCCCATGACTCGCATCGTCGGGGTTCCCCTCACCCGCGCGGCCTACGGGCACCCTGAAGAGCAAGGCGGTGGCGCCCCCATGATGACGAGTGCAGATACCCACTCGGCCGACGCAGCGATCATCGAACCCAATCAGACGGCTTTCATCCTCAAGGTGACGCGGCCCGACGAAGCTGAAGTGTCCGGGCAACTGATGATGTTCTACGTCGCCATCACCACTTCCGAGAGTGAGGCGCTCACAGTCGTGCGCCGTGTGGTGAAGGCGGATGCGATTGTCGAACCGACAGGCGTTCGGCTCTCTCAGCAGACGGCCAGCGCACTCAATCTGGAAGCCGGTTTAGCACGGGCGCTCTAGGGCCTGACGGACGAATGCTTACGAGTGTCATCCCTCCGCGCAACTCCGTGCGTGGGGCTTCGACGGAGGTAGAAATGGCACGCGAGTTCACGACCGGCAAAGCGCAGGCGGTGACAACCGAGGATTTTAACGAGCGCGTGAAGCGCCTCCTTGCCGACAAGCCGGACCCGCGCAAGGGCGAGCAGCGGACCAAAAATTCAAAGGGCAATACGCCGTTCCAAAAGGGCTGAATCCCAATCGATCCTCGACCGGATGAGCAATGGGGCGCATCCGCTGCCACCCGCGCAGGATACCCCAATGTACGTGTTCAGAAGGTTGCTGGCAAAAATTTCTCAGCTTCTTTTCGGTAGCAAGAATGAGCAGAGGATCGCGAGGACAGTAAGGCAAAAAGAGGCTGGTGATTATATCGAGGCAGCCTCCGATACCACCAGGAATTTCGATGCGGACTATCGATTAGCCAGCCAAATGCTCAAATTGCGCATGAATGATAAATTTCCTGACAATTATCATGCAAGGCTGAGTTCTGGTGGTAATAGCCCCTACGATCACGGAGAGGATCGTGCGCTCGCCGTCGATACTGCGTCGACCGCGATAGCTTTGGCGCTCCGCAACGGATCTACGGTAAGGCAGGCGGCAGAAGCTGGCGCAGCGAGCGTCGGTATTTGAGTCCTCTGCAGAGCAGTTCTATGACTGAACGCGCTCGGCATCTCGTCTTATCGGCCTGGAAGGCCGAGTGTCTGCCGGCTCGCTTTCGATCGGCAAGCCATGAGAGCGGACGTTGTCGCCGCTCTTGCTGAGGCGACAAGGGCGTCAGTCGCGGCCATAGCGCCGCGGGCACGGACCTATCTCGAAATCCACCCGTTCGCTTCCTGCCTGCTCCATTGCGGTCAAGCAAAACTCCCGACGAATAGCAAAACTCTTCGGCCAAGCCGGTCGACAAGGTCGACACGAGCAGCCGACGTGCACCGCACGCGTTCGTGGACCTTGCGACTGTTCTCATGGGCCATGGGCGCCATCGGTTTGTTGCTGGTGCCCGGCATCTGGCTGGCGAGCTGGCACTTGGAGACCCTTCCATGTGGTACCTGTACGGCTTCGTACTCCTCGCTGGCGTAGCCAACGCCGTTCAGGCAGGGCAAAATGGTGCGTTGTCGAAAGGCTTGAACGAGTCGCTGACGGCGGGCTTGGTTGTGGTCGCCGGAACCGCCACCTGCATCCTGGTGGTCGGTCTGATCTCCGGTAAACTCGCGTGGCCGACAGCAGCCGAAGCCGCAGCCATGCCGTGGTGGGCGTGGCTCGGCGGTATCCTAGGCGGAACCATCATTCTCGCGCAGTTCGTGGTTGCCCGGCAGATCGGGGCGGCGCCGTTCCTGGGACTTCTGGTGACGGCGGGCGTGACCACCTCGATCATCCTGGACCATTACGGGTGGGTCGGCTTCGATCGTCATCCCGCGAGCGTTTGGCGCGTTCTGGGCGGTCTCCTGATGGTGGTTGGAGTGGCGCTGGTAGCCCTTTTCTAGGGGGCTTCCCGCCGAAAGGGATGCCGGTTCGGCGTAAGATGACGCCGTAACCCTGCGAATAGGGGGCAGCGAGGATTGGGGAGCGCCGGCGCGAGGTCGGCGCCTCCCGCCATCATACGGCCTGGGTCTTCATCACCCGAACAGCCGCGCCCCCAACCACCGGCGTCGGGAGGACCTGACGGCCTTGAGAAGCTCGGGCCGGACGATCCACGCTAGTAACCCGCGTGACAGCCACGCATAGTCGCGGTGCGGCCACGCGATCCGGCGGCGCGATCCGACCCGCATGGACGGTGAGGGCGCACCCATCGGCCGGCGCCGGGGAGACAACTCATGCGCATCCTCGTTGGCTGCGAGATGACCTACGACTTCGCGCAGGAGACGCCGGTCATCGCAATGCTGAACGTCCACGCCTCGCGGTTCTCGGACCTGGAACGGCCGGACAACCTCCTGACCGTGCCGGCCGTGCCATTGGAAGGTTACAGGGATACGTTCGGCAACTGGTGCAACCGCTTCGTCGCTCCAGCCGGGCGCTTCACCCTCAGGACGGACACGGTCGTGCGCGACCACGGCCGCTGGGACCCAACCGAGCCGGACGCGCCCCAGGATGCGGTGCAAGGCCTGCCTGCCGAGACGTTGCTCTATCTGCTCGGAAGTCGGTACTGCGAGACCGACCGCCTGTCGCAGACCGCGTGGGACCTGTTCGGGACCATGGCACCGGGATGGGCGCGGGTGCAAGCGATCTGCGACTACGTGCACGATCGCATTAGCTTCGGCTACGAACATTCGCGCCCGACACGCACGGCTCTTGAGGCGTTCGAGGAACGCCGGGGCGTCTGCCGCGATTACGCGCACCTCGCGATCACTTTCTGTCGGTGTCTCAACATCCCGGCCCGTTATTGCACCGGCTACATCAGTGACATCGGCCTACCGCTGCCGCACACGCCCGGCGATTTCGCCGCGTGGATGGAGATCTATCTCGGCGGCCGCTGGCACACGTTCGATCCGCGCAACAACAGTCCGCGCATCGGCCGGATCCTGATCGCCTACGGGCGCGACGCCGCCGACGTCCCTTTGACGCTGACATTCGGGCCAAACACCCTCCTCGACTTCCGCGTGACGACCGAGGAAGCTCGTCCGCTCACCGCCTGAGGCTCACTCCATGATCCCTCGGGACGGGGCACGGCCGAGGGGTATGGCGGTCTTCGAGTGTCGCGGGCGCAACGCCCCCGCACTTCGCGCGTAGACTGTATGCGTCGGCATTCGCCCCCGCGGCA
>JAKONI010000051.1 GCA_022702015.1 Beijerinckiaceae bacterium
CGATGGCCGACCTGGGCGAGGCCTTCGATGGCGGCCTTACGGCGGCGGAAGTCGATTACCTCCGCCGGGAGGAGTGGGTCACCACCGCCGAGGACATCCTGTGGCGGCGCTCGAAGCTCGGCCTGCGCACCGGCCCGGAGAGCGCGGCGCGGCTCTCCGCCTATCTCGACCGCCGGGCCGAGGCGGCCTGATTCCCACTGCAACGACTCCCGATCCGGCCTGAGACCGGACGGGACTGACCGAGGAGGAAACGATGAGCCGTTACGTCGGGGCCATCGACCAGGGCACCACCAGCACCCGCTTCATGGTGTTCGACCGCGAGGGGACGATCATCACGTCCGCGCAGGAGGAGCACGCGCAGATCTACCCCGCCCCCGGCCATGTCGAGCACGACGCGGCCGAGATCTGGGCCAAGACCCGCAAGGTGATGCGGCAGGCCCTGGAGAAGGGCGGGCTCACGCCGAGGGACCTCGCGGCCATCGGCATCACCAACCAGCGCGAGACGACGGTCATCTGGGACCGGCGGACCGGCAAGCCCCTGCACAACGCCCTCGTCTGGCAGGATACCCGCAACGACCGCCTCGTCTCGGAATTCGCCCATGACGGGGGCCGCGACCGGTTCCGCGACCTCACCGGCCTGCCGCTGGCCAGCTACTTCTCCGGCCTTAAGCTGCGCTGGCTCCTCGACCATGTGGAGGGAGCCCGGGCGAAGGCCGAGGCGGGTGACGTGCTGTTCGGCAACATCGACACGTGGCTGCTCTGGAACCTCACCGGCGGCCCCGAGGGCGGTCTCCACGCCACCGACGTGACGAACGCCAGCCGCACGCAGCTCATGTCCCTCAAGACCCTCGACTGGGACGGGGGGATGCTCGCCACCTTCGACATTCCCAGGGCGATGCTGCCGGGAATCGTCTCGTCGAGCGAAGTCTACGGGGAGGCCGGGGGCGAGGCTGTCGGCGACTTCGCGGGGGTGCCCATCGCCGGGATCCTCGGCGACCAGCAGGCGGCCCTGTTCGGCCAGACCTGCTTCACCCCCGGCGAGGCCAAGAACACCTACGGCACCGGCTGCTTCGCGCTGATGAACACCGGCGAGGAGGCGGTGCCCTCGAAGGCCGGGCTCGTCACGACCCTGGGTTACCGCCTCGACGGGCAGAAGCCGGTCTATGCCCTGGAGGGCTCCATCGCCATCACCGGGGCCCTGGTGCAGTGGCTGCGGGACAACCTGCACATGATCAGCGACTCGGCCGAGGTCGAGACACTGGCCGCCACCGTCGAGGACAATGGCGGCGTGTACTTCGTCCCGGCCTTCTCGGGTCTCTACGCGCCCCACTGGAACGAGGGGGCGCGGGGCTTGATTATCGGCCTCACCCGCTACGCCAACCGTGGCCACATCGCCCGCTCGGTGCTGGAGGCCACGGCTTTCCAGACCCGTGAGGTGCTGGCCGCCATGGCCAAGGATTCCGGCATCCCGGTGAAGGAGTTGCGGGCCGATGGCGGCATGGTCGCCAACGGCACCCTCATGCAGTTCCAGGCCGACATCCTCGACGTGCCGGTGGTCCGCCCGAAGGTCTCGGAGACGACGGCGCTCGGCGCCGCCTACGTCGCCGGCCTCGCGGTCGGCTACTGGAACGGCCTCGAGGACCTCAAGCGCAACTGGGGCGTGGACAGGCGCTGGACCCCGCAGATGGATGCCGGCCGCCGGGAGACCATCGCCGCCACCTGGAGCCGGGCTGTGGAACGCTCCTTCGACTGGAAGCCCGACGAGGATTGACAATCCCCGTCACGAGGCCAGCCCAGCCCGCGCCCTCATCCTGAGAGCCTGACCGAAAAGCCCCCACTCCCCTCACCGCCCTCATCCTGAGGTGCGGCGACAGCCGCCTCGAAGGAGGCCCCCAGGGATCGCGGCGGGCTCTGGAGAGCTTCTTCGAGGCCACCCCTTCGCGGCGGCACCTCGGGAAGAGGGCGCGGGAGGCGTCAGAACCGCAACACCACACAAGGGAGAGTACGTCATGGGTTCGCCGTTCCTGGGCGAGATGCTGGGTACGATGACGCTCATCATCCTCGGCGATGGGGTCGTCGCGGGGGCGCTCCTGAAGCGTTCCAAGGGCGAGGCCATGGGCTGGATCGGCATCACCGCCGGCTGGGCCTTCGCGACGCTGGCGGGCGTCTTCGTCGCCAACGCGACGGGCAGCGCCGACGCGCACATCAATCCGGCGGTGACGATCGGGGCCGCCTTCCACACCGGCAACTTCAGCAACCTAGCGGTCTATATCCCGGCGCAGCTCCTCGGGGCCTTCCTCGGGGCCGTCATCGTCTGGCTTCATTACCTTCCGCACTGGGCGGCGACCCCCGAGGCGGACCTGAAGCTCGCGGTATTCTGCACCGGCCCCGCGATCCGCAACGCCCCGGCGAACATGATCTCGGAGATCGTGGCGACGTTCCTCCTGGTCTTCACCATCGCCGCGCTGGTGGCGAGCACGGTCGGCGCCTCCGGGGCCTTCCCCCGGGGCGTCGCCCCCTACCTCGTGGCCATGCTGGTCTGGGGCATCGGCCTCTCGCTCGGCGGCACCACCGGCTACGCCATCAACCCCGCCCGCGACCTCGGCCCACGGATCGCCCATGCCGTTCTCCCCATCGCCGGGAAGGGCTCCTCCGATTGGGGCTACGCCCTGATCCCGGTGGCCGGCCCCGCCGTGGGGGCGATCCTGGCGGGGTTGTTCGTGCGGGCGCTGGGGATCTGAGCCGCCTTCCTCCGGGTGTTGCGACCACAGATTGATCTTGCGATGTATTCACAACATCCGATTAGTAGTATTCGCCCGTAGCAACACTTACCATCGCGTCCCGTGACCAGGGCGCAAAAGAGGGGCGGCAATCATGATCGGGTTGCCGCCCCGTATCGCCCGCATCGAAAGACGCAGGCGACCATGCCGTCAGCTTCGGCGCACCCTCAAGATACCCATTCCCCCGGGGGTAACGCGCCGTTGCCGATCACGGGGGAGGCCGTATCGGCGTTCCATGCGCGGGGCACGCGGGGCTTCTTCGAGGGGGGTCTCGCCGTCGAGCCCCCCGAGGCGGCCCCCCTCTGGACCGCCGTGGCCGGCAATCACCGCAACAACGTGCAGCTTTGGGCTGAGGAAGACCTCGCCCGGCGGATGCATGTGCAGGATGCGGAGATCGCGGCGAACAAGCGTGCGATCGACCGGTTCAATCAGGCCCGCAACGATGCCATCGAGCGGATGGACGAGATCCTGGAGGCCGTGATCGCCGACGGTGGGGCGGTGCCTCCGCGCCTGAACAGCGAGACCCCCGGCTCGATGATCGACCGCCTCTCGATCGCGAGCCTCAAGATCTACCACATGGCCGCGCAGGTCGAGCGGCGCGATGCCGATCCCACCCACCGGGAGATGTGCGCGGTCAAGCTGGCCCGGTTGAACCTGCAGCGGGCCGACCTCGCCCACTGCCTCGACGACCTGCTCCTCGCCTGCCGCGAGGGCCGGGCCCGGTTCCGCACGTATCGTCAGTTCAAGATGTACAACGACCCCGCGCTGAACATGGAACTCGTGCGGGAGGCGCAACGGGCGACGGCGCCGCGCTGAACGAAGGCTTCAAAAGGACAAGTCCTATTGCGGGTGCAGGGCGGAGCCCTGCGGAGACCCATGAGCGATGGCGGCGCGCCGTTCACCCCGCGCTCGGGACGGGTGAGGCCAGCGCGTCGAGTTCGCTCATCAGGCGGGCCACCGCTCCGGGCCAGTCCCCGAATGCCGGTTGGCGGACGAGCTTGGCATTCTCCGGGTAGAGCACCGACGTCCGCTCGCGGTTGAGATGCCGCCCGTCCATCACGCGGCTCGCGAGGAGCCAGGTCCGGACGCCGAGCGCCCCGGAAAGGTGGAACGGCCATGCGCAGATCGTGGCGACGCCGTCGAGGGCGGTGATGAGCGTCCCGGTCTCGTCGAACGACAGTTCCTCCCCCACCACCGTGGCGTCGGCGCCGAGCCCCGCCTCCACCATGCTCCTCAACCCGAAGCCGCGTTGCAGGATGAGCAGGTGGATGTCCGTCCGGGCGAAGAGGGGGGCGAGCGCCTGGAGGGGCACGCTCTTGGCCTCGCCGAGGTGCATGTCGCTGTGCCAGTACAGGCCGATGCAGGGCCGGCCCGCCGCCCGCGCCCGCATGGCTTCCGCGATCGCCGTCGCGGTCTCGCTCGGCGGCGCCCGCAGGTATCCCCCCCGGCCCTCGACCGCCTCGTGCCGCTCGGCCGCCCAGGCGAGCCCATAGCTGCCCACCCACCGGTCGCTGCGCTCCTTGACGGCTTCGATCTCGTAATCCGCGACCACCTCATCCACCCCGGAACTCGCCAGGAGATGGTGGGCACGGGGGGTTCCCGCGATGGTCACGGTCCTGGCGCCCATCGCCTTGAGCGTCGGGACATAACGAACGAACTGGAAGTAATCCCCGAAGCCCCCGTGCGGGACGATCGCGATGGATTGCCCGTCCAGGTTTTCACCCTCCCACATCCGGTCGATCAACAGGGTTTGCCCGTAATACGATTGGAAGAATCGCCGGGTGGAGAATTCGAGGAACTCCCGGTAGCCCGCCGTATCGCCCAGTTGCAGCCAAATCGCACCGAGACATTGCCGGATGAACGGGTCGCCCGGTTCGTCCTTCAACAGTGCCCGGGTCGCGGCTTCGGCCTCCTCGTCGTAGCCCGCCGCGCTGAGGATCCGGGGGTACCAGCACCTGTCGCTAGTGTGCGGCGAGGATCTGAGGTCGAACGTATCGGCATAGGGCAGCACCAGCGACGGCTGCCCGCTCTGCACCGCGCAGATCGCCAGTCCATGCGTCGCCGCGATCCTGCTGGGCATGTCGAGATCGGGCTTGCCGAGGACCCACAGCCATTGCTCCGCAGCCTCGCCGAACCGCAATTGCTTCAACAGGCAGGAGGCGAGCTTCACGCGATGGGGGAGGGAGTCCGGTTCGATTGCCAGGGCCTCCATGACCAGGGCTTCGGCGACCTCGAACTCCCCTCGGTCGATGGATTGCGCAATCGTGTCGATCATGT
>JAKONI010000105.1 GCA_022702015.1 Beijerinckiaceae bacterium
GTCTTCAACCCGGCGTTCCGGGAGGCACCCCGCGTGTACCAGCCCTCGCTGCGGTTCACGATCCAGACCACCGTGAGCATCACCGGCACTTCGATCAGCACTCCGACCACGGTCGCGAGGGCGGCACCGGAGTTGAACCCGAACAGGCTGATCGCCGCCGCGACGGCCAGTTCGAAGAAGTTCGACGCACCGATCAGGGCCGAGGGACCGGCCACGCAGTGTTGCTCACCGGCCAAGCGGTTCAGCAGGTAGGCGAGCCCGGCGTTGAAGTAGACCTGAATGAGGATCGGCACGGCCAGCAGGGCGATGACCATCGGCTGCGCGATGATCTGCTCGCCCTGAAACCCGAACAGCAGCACCAGCGTGGCCAAGAGCGCCACCAGCGAGACCGGCCCGAGCGTCTTCAGCACCCGATCCAGTGCCGCCTGACCACCCGCAGCCAGGAGCGAGCGCCGCGCGAGCTGCGCCACGATCACCGGGATGATGATGTAGAGCACCACCGAGAGCACCAGAGTGCTCCACGGGACCGTGATGGACGACAGGCCCAGCAGCAGGCCGACGATGGGGGCGAAGGCCACCACCATGATGCTGTCGTTCAGGGCCACCTGGGACAGCGTGAAGTGCGGCTCTCCCTTGGTCAGGTTCGACCACACGAACACCATCGCCGTGCAGGGGGCCGCCGCCAGGATGATCAGGCCCGCGATGTAGCCGTTGATCTGGTCATCCGGCAGGTAAGGCTTGAAGAGGTAGCCCACGAAGAGCCAGCCCAGCACCGCCATCGAGAACGGCTTCACCGCCCAGTTCACCAAGAGGGTCACGCCTATGCCGCGCCAGTGTCGTCCGACGTGCCGCAACGAGGCGAAGTCGATCTTGAGCAGCATGGGTACGACCATGAGCCAGATCAGCACCGCCACGGGCAGATTGACCTGAGCGAGTTCGGCCGAGCCGATGGCCTGGAAGAAGCCGGGTATGACGTGCCCCAGGGCGATGCCCGCGATGATGCACAGGGCTACCCAGATGGTCAGGAACCGTTCGAACGTGGACATCGGGGCTCCTCAAGCGGTCGCGATGCGACGGCCGTGCTCGTCGACGACGCGCTCTCCGTCCTCTTTGACGAACTCCCCCTGCTGCACTGGCAAGAGGTCGAGCACGACCTCTGAAGGCCGGCACAGGCGCACGCCCAGGGGGCTCACGACCAGCGGCCGGTTCATGAGGATCGGATGAGCCCCGATCGCGTCGAGGAGTTGGTCATCGGTCAGGGCGGGATCGGAGAGACCCAGATCCGCGTAGGGCGTGCCCTTCTCGCGCAGGACATCCCGCGCCGACAGCCCGGCCCGGTTCAGGAGCCGCTCGATCAGCATCCGGTTCGGAGGGGTCTTCAGGTACTCGACGACATGCGGCTCGATCCCAGCGTTCCTGATCATCGCCAAGGTGTTGCGGGACGTGCCACAGTCGGGGTTGTGGTAGATCACCACGTCGAACGGATCAGGCACGGACAGCACCTCCGAGGGGTTGGCAGCAGGTGGCGAGGGCGGCCACGGCGGGAGCGCAGACTTCCGGGTGCCCCTGGCAGCAGTCGCGCATCAGGAACTGGACGAGGTCCGACAGTGCCGGGTAGGCCGCGCTGTAGACCACGGACTTCCCCTCGCGACGGGACCGGATCAGCCCCGCGCGGGTCAGCTCCTTCAGATGGAAGGACAGATTGTTGCCGGCGGTGCCGATCGTCTCGGCCAGCACCCCAGCCGCCAAGCCGGCGGGACCGGCGATGACGAGCGCGCGCACGACACGGAGACGATGCTCCTGACCGAGAGCGGTGAACGCGGAGAGGGCTTGTCGTTCGTCCATGAGTCGGTCAACATCTCAACGATCGTTGAAACGTAGAGACCATGATCGACGTGGACAAGCCCCGACAGCCCTTTACCGATGGGATGCCGAACCTCTCGGCGGCGCACTTCGAGAAGCCCCCCGGCGAGCGCCTGGGCCAGAACCAGCGGTTCACCCATGCCCCGCGCTTCCTCATCCTCTACGGCTCACTGCGCGAGCGGTCCTTCAGCCGCTTCCTCGCCTACGAGGCCGCACGCCTTCTGGAGGCGATGGGTGGCGAGGTGCGCATCTTCGACGCCCATGGCCTTCCGCTGCCCGACGACACCACCGCTGATCACCCCAAGGTCCAGGAACTCCGCAACCTCTCGATCTGGTCGGAGGGACAGGTCTGGGTCTCGCCAGAGCGCCACGGCAACCTGACAGGGGTGATGAAGAGCCAGATCGACTGGCTGCCCTTGAGCGAGGGGTCGGTGCGGCCAACCCAGGGGCGGACCTTGGCGGTCATGCAGGTCTCGGGTGGGTCCCAGAGCTTCAACGCCGTGAACAGCCTGCGCATCCTCGGCCGCTGGATGCGGATGATCACCATCCCGAACCAGTCGTCCGTGCCGATGGCCTACAAGGAGTTCGACGAGGCCGGCCGGATGAGGCCGGGGCCGCTCTACGACCGCGTGGTGGACGTCTGCGAGGAGTTGATGAAGTTCACGCTACTCACCCGTGTGTGCGCCGACTTCCTCGTGGATCGCTACAGTGAGCGCAAGGATCGTGAACCGGAACGGCTGAAGGCTGTGAGCGCCGACATCGGCTTGGTGAAGCGGTGAGGCGTTGCGCCTAGTCTGAGCCGTCCTTGCTGCCCCACCGGTCTCCGCCTCTGTTTTGGTCAGGCCAATCGAGAGACTTAACCCGCAACCCTCGCCGTGATGGGCGCCAAATCATGCAGGGATGGAGAGTTCACCGGGGGGTGACTGTCTTCAATGTCCGTGGGCCTCTGGTGAATGATCCGGTGCGTTTTTCCCGGGCGATGAGCG
>JAKONI010000107.1 GCA_022702015.1 Beijerinckiaceae bacterium
TCCCGCAGAATGCCGGCACGATGATGCGCATGGCGGCCTGCCTCGGCCTGCCGGTGGAGATCGTGGAGCCGGCGGGGTTCGACGTGTCCGACCGGCACCTGCGCCGCTCCGGCCTCGATTATCTCGACCATGTCGCCATCACCCGCCACCGGTCCTTCGCGGCCTTCGAGGCGTGGCGCCGGGAGGCGGGAGCCCGCCTCGTCCTCGCCACCACGAGCGGCGCCGTGCCCTATACGGATTTCGCCTTCCGCCCCGGCGATTGCGTGATGGTCGGGCGCGAATCGGCCGGCGTGCCGGAGGCGGTCCATGCCGCCGCCGACGCCCGCGTCGTGGTGCCGATGCGCTCCGGGATGCGCTCCCTCAACGTCGCCGTGGCGGCGGCGATGATCCTCGGCGAAGCCCTCCGGCAGGTCGGGGACGCAACGGATCGCCCCGAGCGGGCTTGACCCGACAGACCCCTTCAGCCCGCACCCACCCGAGAGACGCCTTGCCGGATCAGCGCCAACCCCGTCCGTCCCGCCGCCATGCCGATCTCGGGCCGGACTTCTTCGACGTCGTCGCCGCGGCGCGTTTCCCGAAGACCGTCCTGCGCCATCGCAATCAGCCCTGGGCCGAGCGGGTGGGCCTCGGCGGCCTGACGGACGAGGACTGGGTCGCCCATTTCGGCCGGTTCGAGCCGCTTCCGGGCAGCTTCGAGGAGCCCCTGGCGCTGCGCTATCACGGGCATCAGTTCCGCTCGTACAACCCCGAACTCGGGGACGGGCGCGGCTTCCTGTTCGCGCAGCTCCACGACCTGAAGGACGGGCGGCTCCTCGATCTCGGCACCAAGGGCAGCGGCACCACGCCGTGGTCGCGCACCGCCGACGGGCGCCTGACCCTCAAGGGCGGGGTGCGCGAGGTGCTGGCGACCTCCATGCTGGAGGCGCTGGGCGTCACCACGTCGAAGTCCTTCAGCCTGATCGAGACCGGCGAGGACCTGATCCGGGGCGACGAGCCCTCGCCCACGCGCTCCTCGGTGCTGGTGCGGCTCTCGCACGGGCATATCCGCATCGGCACGTTCCAGCGCTTCCTGGCGCTGGAGCAGCCGGAGAACGTCGGAAAGCTCCTCGACCACACCATCGCCACCCACATGCCGGACCTCTGGCGCGAGAGCGTCGAGGATCGGGCCGCCGCCTTCCTGGAGGAGGTGACGGTGCGGGTCGCGCAGATGGGCGCGCAATGGGCGGCGGCGGGCTTCGTCCACGGGGTACTCAACACCGACAACATCAACGTCACCGGCGAGAGCTTCGATTACGGCCCCTGGCGCTTCCTGCCGGCCTTCGACGCGAACTTCACCGCCGCCTACTTCGATCAGAGCGGCCTCTACAGCTTCGGCCGCCAGCCCGAGGCCCTGTTCTGGAACCTCTGCCGCCTCGCCGACTGCCTTCTCACCCTGGTGCCGCAGGGGCGGCTGGAGACGGCGCTCGCGGGGTTCGGCCCCGCCCTTCAGGAGAGTTTCGCCCAGGCCCTGTTCGCCCGACTCGGCCTTGCCCCCGCTCCCCAGCCGCAGACGGACCGCCTCGTGGCGGCGGTCTGGCGGTTCCTGTCGGAGAGCCGGGCGCCGTTCGAGCGGTTCTTCTTCGATTGGCGCGGCGGTCTCGCCAGCGCGGACAGGGCGGCGGCGGGGCCGAGCGCCGGACATTATTCCGGGGAGGCCTTCGCCCCCGTCCGGGCCGCCCTCGACGGCCTGCCCCCGGCCGAGAATGCGAGGCTCGACCACCCCTATTTCGCGGGCGAGCCGTGCACGATGCTGATCGATGAGGTCGAGGCCCTGTGGGCGCCGATCGCGGAGCGCGACGACTGGTCGGCCTTCGCCGCCAAGCTCGCGGCGATCGACCGGATGGCCGAGGCCTATGGCACCGCGCCGGCGGCGTGAGCCGTCGAGGCCGCCGGGGGCGGGACACCGGCCGCCCCCGTCACGGCGTCTTCCTCGGCCTTCGCCCGACGGAGCGCCTCGGCATGGCCGGCGGTGATCGCCATCTCCATCAGGCGACGGGTCAGGCGCAGCACCAGAGCGAACAGCACCAGGCAGAACAGGGTCGCGGCGAAGGCCTTGAGTGGATCCACGCGTCTCCCCTATCCCGAAGCGCCAGGGTGAATATACACCCCACGGCTGTCAGCACGCATACATCAGGTTTACCCGGTTGCGAGAGACCTTCCATATCGAAGTCCTCGGCCCCGATGGCGAGGAGGTCGTCACGCGGCTGTCGATCCGGGTGGCTACGCTGGAGGCGGCGGAGGAACGCGCCCTGCGCGTCTTCGCCCGCGCCCGGGTCCCGCAGCGCCGGGAGGAACCCGCCCGGGCGGTGCGGGTGATCGACGGCGCCGGCCGCGAGGTGTTCCACCGCACCCGCTTCGAGGAGGGCGACTAGTGCTCCGACGCACTCGCTTCGTTCACGCGGATGAGCACTAGGCTCCTGTCGTTACATCCATTTTTTCAGCTTCGGCTGACGCCTCCGTCTGGATCGATGCACGAGGGCATCTTCCGCCGGGGTGAACGCCGGTTCGCCGTAAGGAAATGCAGTGAGCGCGAAGGATTGGAGCGCTTCCTGTGATCCAGGGATTGCAGAGAACGCCCTCGCACCGCCTTACGCGGTGTCCTCCGCGCTGGGCGCGGCGGTGCGCCCGCGCCGCTCCCGCAACGTCAGCCGTGCCCGGGCCAGGGCTTCCCGCCCCCGCTCCAACCGGGCGGCGACCGGGAACAGCGGATCGCGTCCGGCCTCCACGAGCAGATGCGCGATGGGGCGCCGCTCCCGCCAGAACAGGGTGGCGAGGGCGAATCCCGGCGGGGCGCAGGAATCGATCCGTGCGATCCCATCCCCGGCGAGGACCGTTTCGGTCAGGCGGTGGACCAGTTGCACCCCCGGCGCGGCGGCGGGATCGGACTCGTCGTGGGCGACCTTCAGCACGTAGGCCTCCCGCCCGGAGAGCGGCAGGATCAGGGAGGCGAGGAGGCGCTCGCCGCGCCGGAGCCGGGCGATTCGCAGCCGCCCCTCGGTGGCGAGCGCCGCCGTGGCCGCCCGGAGAAAAGCTGCCTCGGCGGGGCGCTGGGCCAGGGCGGTGCCGGCCCGGCCCTTCCAACTCGCGGCCTCCAGGGCGATATGCGCCTCCACCGCCGCCGGGATTACCGCCGCGTCGGCCAGCATGTCGAAGCTGACCGGACCCTCCGTCTCCAGCCGTCGCCATGCGCGGCGCAGCCGGCGCCTGCGGTTGCCCGAGAGGTGGTCGAGGTAGGTTTCCCTTTCCCGCCGGATGCCGTCGCCGGGGTCGAGCATCCCCCGTTCGTGCGGCCAGTAGGCGGCGCTGCGGCCCCCCGCCGCCGCGAGGAGCGGCATCATGTCGGCGGTGGGCGCGTTCGGCAGCAGGAGGCGGCGGGGCTCGCCGAGGGCGGCGGGGGCCGCCAGGAGCGCCGTCCAGGCGGCGGCGGGATCCTCTCCGTCGAGGAGGGGCGCCCCCTGGGGGGCGTAGCCGTGCGTCCACCCCATCAGGAGCGGCAGGGGCAGGCCCCAGCGGTGGCGCAGCCGCCGATGGGGCCATGCCGCCAGGAGCCGGGCCCCCTTCTCCTCCGGCGGCCGGTCGGCCACCAGCATCATCCTGAGGTCTCCCCCAAACGAGGCGGCCGCGGCCAGGGCGTAGCCCGCCTCGTAGAACGGGTTGGCGATGGCGGCGCGGGAGCCGAGCCGTGCCCAGGCGTCGATCCAGGGGGCGGTGGGGTCCAGGGGGCGCAGGGCCGCCACGAGGCCGCCGGGCATGGGGGCGGTGGCGCGTCCCGACACCGGCGGAGCGGGGCGCGGGCTTACCGAGGAGGGCGCGGTCACGCGGCGAGCCGGCGGCGGATCGCTTCGGCGAAGCCGAGCATGTCGATGCGCCACGCGACGGCGAGGAAGGCGGCGACCAGCAGGGCCACGCGGACGATCTGCCCGGGGACGAGGGCCCCTCCGGGCAGGAGCCCGATCCCGGCGATCACCAGACCCGCCGCCAGGGCGGCGGCGACGATGCCGCCGAGGTCCCCCAGGGGCAGGGGCAGGGCGGTGCCCGCCCGGTGCGCCCCGACGATGAGCACGGCGCAGGCCGTGGCCTGCCCGCCGGCGAAGGCGAGGGCCGCGCCGAGGGCGCCGAACCGGGGTATCAGCAGCAGCGACAGGCAGGCCACCGCCACGAGGGTGGCGAAGGCGGCCGCCGCCTCGAGCCGGCTCGTTCTGGTGAAGTAGATGACCTGCCCGAAATAGTAGGAGCGGAACATCATCAGGATGCTCGCCAGGATCAGGACGGGGGCGAGGTGGCGTGCCTCCTCCCGGTATCCCGGCCCGAGGAGGATGGCGACGACGAGATCGTCGAAGCACAGGAAGAACACCGCGCCGAAGGCGGCGATGGCCGTCATGGCCCGTACCGCGTCGTTGAGCACGCCCTCGGCGGCGGCCATCCCGCCGAGCCGCGCCTCGCGCTTGGCGATGGACATCAGCGACAGGGCCAGCGCCTCGCCGAACACGATGAAGCTCTGCCGCAGGAAGTCGGCGATAGCCCCGTAGGCGCCGAGGCCCGCCGTCCCCACCGTCTGGGCGATGATCAGCCGGTCGAGGCTCTGGGCGAGGGCCGCCGTGCCGAAGGACAGCACCAGCGGCCAGCCATAGGCGAACAGGCGTTTCGCCTCGTCCAGGCTGCCCCGGCCGCGCATCATCGGGGCGACGGTGATCGCGGCGGGCAGCGCCCCCACGGCATTGGCCACGGCCACGGAGAGCGCGAGCGCCAGGGGATCGCCCGTGACGTGCAGGGCGGCGCTGCCCAGCGCCAGCATCAGCACCGCGCGGCTCATCACCGAGGCCGCCACGGCCCCGGCCTTCAGCCGGGTGCGGGCGATCTCCGTCGAGCCCTCGAACAGGGTGGTGCCGAGGGCCAGCAGCAGGATCACCCAGGCGGCCTGTTCCGAGATGAGGCCCAGGGCGGCGGCGAGCGCGGCGCCCAGGCCCGCCAGGACGATCGTCCCCGCGAGGATGCGGACCACCGTCCCCACCTGCGCCGGGGCGCGGGCCTCGTCGTAGAGGGCGAAGAACGCGAATTTGGGCCATTGGCAGGTGGCGCCATAGAGCACCAGCGCCCACGACATCACGTAGAGATAGGTGCCGTAGCTCTCGGCCGGCGCCAGCCGGGTGAACACGGCGACGGAGGCCATGTTCAGGGCGGCGGCGACGCCGCGCGAGCCGACGTAGATCAGGCTGTGTCGCGCAATCATGACGCCGGGTTCATGGCATGGCCAGGAGCACGGATCCTGTCCCCCTGCGGGGCAGGGCCGTGCCGACCTGGGGCGGTGCGTAGGGGCTCGTGCTCAGTCACGAGCCCCCGCTGCAGGCACCATGCCGCCCGGATCGAACCAAGGCGTTAACGCCCTGGCCCGGGACGCCTCATGCGGCGCCGCGGGCGCTTCTCTCCCCGCCGCCGTCCACGAAGGCCTTCAGTTCGTCGAGGGAGCCGAAGGTGAAGCGCCCATTGGGCGTATCCGCCTCGATCGCCCCGTCATCGAACATCACGTAGGTGTTGCCCCCCGAACTGTAGCGGCCGACCGGCGTGCGCTCGATCCTCTCCTCGGGCGCCCGCTCGGCCACCCGCTCGGGCTCCACGTCGAGGCTGGAGCGGAGGGGGGCGATGCCGGGGCTGTTCACGGGGGCAGGGGGAACGGGGTGCTCCACCACCGGGACGACCGGCTTCGGCGCGGGCTCGGGGGCCTTCTCCGCGAGATCGATGAGGGACAGGTCGGAGGCGACGAGGTCCGGCTCGCCCACCTTGTGCCGCACCTCGTCGCGCCCGACGACGGGGATGAGGGACGGCTCGATCCGCGGCCGCTCGGTGGGGGTGGGGGCGATGATCTGGAACTCGTCCGCCAGGGGATCGTGCGTGAACTCGGGTGAGGGCTCCCGCCGGGGTTCGTCCGCCGCCAGGGCGGGATCGGACGCCAGCGCCGGGCCGGAGCGCACCGCCCGCTCCACGCGCTTGAGGCCGGAGGCGACCACGGCCAGGCCGAGGAGGAGGAAGCCGGAGGAGCCGACCACCGATCCCCCGTAGACCATCGCCATGCCGCTCTCGATGCGGACATAGGGAAAGCCCTCGACGACGGCCGTGATGCCGGCAACGATCAGGGTGGCGGCAAGCGCGAAGAGCGCAACGATCATGGTACTCTCTAAGCACGGGCCGTCGCCGGCCACGGGTATCCGCCGTCACAGTAAGGTGCGGCAGGCGTTTTGCAAAACCTGTTCGCACCCGCCCTGCGGCGTTGCCGACCGGGTAAGGCCGACTTACGTAGCGAACGTCAACCCGGGAGCACCCCGCCGGGGCACGCGCCCTCGCCCCCGGCCGCACGGAGACACACGATGACGTTCACCCTGCCGGAACTGCCCTACGCCTACGACGCCCTCGGGCCGTACATGTCGAAGGAGACACTGGAGTTCCACCACGACAAGCACCACAAGGCTTATGTGGATACCGGCAACAAGCTGCTCGAAGGAACCGATCTCGCCGGCAAAAGCGTCGAGGAGATCGTGAAGGCCGCCTACAACACGAATCAGGCGCTCTTCAACAATGCCGGGCAACACTACAACCACATCCACTTCTGGCAGTGGATGAAGCCCAACGGCGGCGGTGCCATCCCCGGCGCCATCGCCAAGAAGATCGACGAGGACCTCGGCGGCGCCGAGAAGTTCAAGGCGGACTTCATCCAGGCCGGCATCACGCAGTTCGGCTCGGGCTGGGCTTGGCTCGCCGTGAAGGACGGCAAGCTCGCCATCCTGAAGACCCCGAACGGCGAGAACCCCCTGGTGCACGGCGCCAAGCCGATCCTGGGCGTCGATGTGTGGGAGCACTCCTACTACATCGACTACCGCAACCGTCGTCCCGACTATCTCAAGGCGTTCATCGAGAATCTCGTGAACTGGGAGCACGTCGAGCAGATGTACGGCGAGGCGATCCGCTAGGGCGGGCGCCCCCCTCAACGGCCGGGATCGAACCGGCGGACGACGGCGCGGAAGAAGTCCTCGGCGGCTCTCCGCGCCGCATCGTCCGGCGGGACGGGGCCCGTGCCGAAGATCCGGGATGCCTCCCCCAACTCGCCGTCGATGAAGGCGGCGAGCGCCGGTGGGACGGGCCCGGCGCCCATCTCCCGGCTCCGCGCCTTCCGGTGCAGGAGGTCGTCGCTGGCCCGCGTCACGGCGGCGGGCGGCGCGCACTCCGCCATCAGGGCGGGGTAGTTCATCGGCGCGACGGAGGCCTCCGGGTGCAGCCGCAGCCACCGCAGCGTGGCGGCCGACCGCAGGACGTAGAAGATCTTCTTCAACGGAGCCGGGCTGTCCCGGTCCAGGAACCATGCGGCCTGCCGCTCGCCCAGCTTGAGATAGTGGCGACCGATCGCGGCGCGGGGCGCCACCTGCCGCGCCAGGGCCAGCAGGCCGGCGCGGAACGCCGCGTCGCCCCGGTAGGCGATGGGCGACATCAGCCATTCGATCACCACCGCGTTGCCCTTCACGAGCAGCGCCAGGGCCTTGGCGACATCCCATCCGTTGACGTCGATCTCGCCGTCGGGGGCGAATTCGATGACGTCGCGCCGGGGCCACACCCCGAGATAATCGTCCAGGGGCCGGACGTAGATGAACCGCCCGTCGTAATCGCTATCGGGGGACGAGAAACCCCATGCGCGGCTACCACTCTCGATCGCAAGGGCGATACGGACACCGTGGCTGGCCTCCACGGCATCGAGCAGGGCGTCGACCCGGGCGACGCACCCGTCCGCCATTCCGGGGTGGAGGTGACGGATTGCTTTGAGATCGGGGGGCATACTCGCTACTGCCACGGTAGGGTCACACGGAACGGATCCACCGGGCCCTGGGCTTGCCCGGGCGCGGGACGGTGCCCTCTCGGGTGGACGCTCGCGGGGCGGGCATCCCGGGGCGCTCCACGGGAATCGGACGGGTTGGGACAGTCGATGCGCGGAGCGGATCTGAGCTTAGCAGGGCCGGGGCGAGTCGCCATCCGGCCCCGTTCCGCGCCGGGCCAAGCGGCGTGATCCGCTCCATCCTCTCCGTCGGCGGGTGGACCCTCGTCTCCCGCGTCACCGGCTTCGCCCGGGACGTGGTGATGGCCGCGGTGATGGGGGCGGGGCCGCTGGCCGACGCCTTCGTCGTCGCCTTCCGCCTGCCGAACCACTTCCGCGCGATCTTCGGCGAGGGGGCCTTCAACACCGCCTTCGTCCCCTCCTACGCCTCCCTGGAGGAGGCCGGGGCGACGGGGGCGGCCCGGCGTTTCGCCGACCGGGTCTTCACCCTGATGCTGATCGTGCAGCTGGTGCTGCTGAACCTCGCCCTGCCGCTGATGCCCTACGTGGTCCACGCGCTCGCGCCGGGCTTCGAGGAGGGGGGCGAGCGCTTCACCCTCGCGGTGGCGCTCACCCGCGTCACCTTCCCCTATCTGCTGTTCATGACCCTGGTGACGCTGCTGTCGGGCATCCTGAACGCCCACCGGCGGTTCGCGGTGGCCGCCGGGGCACCGGTGCTGCTCAACCTCGCCATGCTGGCGGCGCTCGCGGTGAGCTTCCTGTTTCCCAACGCCGCCTATGCCGCCGCCTGGGGCGTGGCCGTGTCGGGGGTGCTCCAGTTCGGCCTGCTGTGGTGGGGGTGCCGCCGGGCCGGGGTGATGCCCGACCTCGCGGTGCCCCGGCTCGATCCCGCGCTGCGCCGATTCTTCGCGGTGCTGGGCCCGGCGGTGGTGGGCTCGGCGGGGTTCCAGATCGCGGCCTTCGCCGACACCATCATCGCGAGCTGGCTGCCGACCGGGGCGGTCTCGGCCCTCTACTATGCCGACCGGCTGTATCAGCTTCCCTTCGGCGTCATCGCCATCGCCGCCGGGACGGTGCTGCTGCCGGAGATGAGCCGGCGGATCGCCGCCGGCGACGTGGCGGGGGCCCATGCCGCGCAGAACCGGGCGGCGGGCTTTTCACTGGCCCTCTCCGCCCCCTTCACCGTCGCGTTCCTGACGATCCCCGGCCTCATCATGGCCGCCCTGTTCCAGCGGGGCGCCTTCAGCGGCGAGGATGCCGCCCGGGCCGCCGGCGTTCTCACCGCCTACGGCCTCGCCCTGCCGGCGGTGGTGCTGGTGCGCAGCGCCGTGGCGAGCTTCTATGCCCGGCAGGACACCAAATCGCCGCTCTGGGCCTCACTCACCGCCATCGCCGTCAACGTCGTTCTCAAGCTGTGGCTGACGGGGCCCTACGGCGTCACCGGCCTCGCCCTCGCGACGGCGGTGAGCCAGTGGGTCAACCTCGCCATCCTGCTGGTCCTGGCCCTGCGCCGGGGCTGGGCGGCACCGGGCCGCACCCTCGGCCTGACGACGCTGGGGGTGGCGCTCGCCTGCCTCGCCCTGGCCGGCGTGGCGCTCGGCGGGCTCCCCCTGGCCGACGGACTGGTCCCTGCCCTGCCGCACGGGCGGGAGATCGCCGTGCTGGCGCTCCTCGGGGGCGCGGGGGCGGTCGTCTACGGCGGGGTGCTCGTGGGTCTCCTGCACCTGTTCGGCCTCCGCCTGCGGCGGGCCTGAGACGGCGGGGCTGCGACCGACGCGCCATCCGGTCTTTCGACAAAATTAAGGCTCTCGCGCTCAGATCGTGCCAGCACGTGCGGGAGAGTGTTCCGTGTCCCTCAAGACCTCATTCACCATCATCGGCGTCGGCGCCCTCGCGCTGGCCATCGCCGCGGCTCCGGCCTCGGCCCGGGACGGGCAGAACGGCGCGATCATCGGCGGCCTCGCGGCCGGCGTCGTCGGCGGCGTGGTCGGCAGCGCCCTCGTCAACGGGGCCAACAACCCGCCCCCGCCGCCGGAGTATCGTCCGCGCCGGGTCGTCGTGGAGGAGCCCGAGCCGGTGATCATCCGCGAGCGCCGCGGCCCGATCTGCCATTACGAGCGCCGCAAGGTGTGGCTCGACGACGAGAACTTCACCTTCAAGCGCGTCGAGGTCTGCGAGTAGATTCCGCAGGATCTCACGGTGCCGGGGGTTCAGGGCGCCGCGCCTCTTCGGAGGCGCGGCGTTTCACGTTCGGCGCCGGTTCGTCCGGGGACGGGGTCTACTTCACGACGATCCAGTCCTCCACCACCAGGGCGTCGAGCCCGCTGGTGTAGAACATTAGGATCGCGTCCTCCGCCGTGTGGAGGATCGGCTTGCCCATCACGTTGAAGCTGGTGTTCAGCAGCACCGGCACGCCCGTGATGTCGCGGAACGCCCCGATCAGCGCGGCATAGGCCGGGTTACGGGCGGCCGTCACCGTCTGGAGACGGCCGGTCCCATCCTCGTGGACGACGGCGGGCACCTTGTCCCGGACCGCCTCGCGCCAGACCAGGGTGCGTTCCATGTAGGGACTGTCCGCGAAGTCCTCGAACCAGTCGGGCCCCGCCTCGGCGAGGATCGACGGAGCGAAGGGTCGGAACCCCTCCCGATACTTCACCTTGGCGTTGAGGGCGTCCTTGGCCCCGACCGGGCGCGGATCGGCGAGGATCGAGCGGTTGCCCAGGGAACGCGGGCCGAACTCCGCCCGGCCCTGGACCCAGCCGACGAGGCCCCCCTCGGCGAGGATCCGCGCGGCCTCCCGGGTCACGCCCTCGTGCCCGAGGCGGCGCGCCCGGCGCTCGTGCTCGGCCAGGCGCTCCATCGGCGCGGTCGAGACGCGGGCGCCGAGATAGGGTGAGAGCGGCCGCGCCCCGGCGGGCGGACCGGACCAGCCGGGGTGATCCTCCTGATAGGCGAGCCACGCCGCGCCGACCGCGTTGCCGTCGTCGGCCGGGGCCGAGGGCACGTGCAGGCGGGCGAAGGGCGAGCGCTGAAGGACGCGCCCGTTATACGACGAATTGAGCCCGCAGCCCCCCGCGATGACGAGGTTCTCGTGCGGCGCGAGCACATGGGCCCCGGCCACCAGGGCATCCATCAGCGTGCCGAACAGGTCCTGGCCACAGCGGGCGAGGTCCGCCCAGCCCCGCTCCGGGGCGTCGGCGGGGCGGCGGGCCAGCAGCGCGGCGGCGACGTCGCGGATCGTCTCCGCATCGGCGAAGCGCACGCGCGTCCCCTCGATCCGGTAGAGGCGGGCGAGGATCGCGGTCAGCTCCGGGTCCGGCCGGCCGTAGGGGGCGAGCCCCATGATCTTCCATTCCTCGCCCTTCACCTGATCGAACCCGGCGAGGTCCGTGATCAGGCCGTAGAGGAAGCCCAGCGAGCCGCGCCCACGATGGCGCTTCACCTCCTCGATCCGTCCCTCCGCGAGGCGGTAGATGGCCGAGGCGCCGGTCTCGCCCATCCCGTCCACGACGAGGGCGGTGGCTTCGCTGAACGGGCTCCCCCAGAGGCCGTAGGCCGCGTGGCAGAGGTGATGCGGGTAGCGCCGCTGCCCGGTGATCCGCGCCCGAGGGGGGGCGCCCCCGGTGCGCACGTCCTGGGTGAGCGCCAGCAGCGTGCCGTAGCCCGCGCGCTCCTGGGCGATGTGCAGGTCGGCGATGAAGACCCGCTCGGCCAGTTCCGGGACGAAGGAGGCGTTGAGGTCGGTCGGATGGGCGGCCAGCACCGGCAGGTCGAAGGTCCCGGCCTGGGCCTGCCCCTTGAGGAAGCCGCTGAATTGCGGCCCCCAGGTCGAGGCGACGACGATCTCCGAACCCGGGGGAACGTACTCCCTCAGGAGAGGCCCGATCCGCGCCGGGGCGTCCGGCTCGCAGTTCGGGGCCCGCTTGTATTGCAGGAACCGCTCCGTCGCCTCGGCGAAGAGCAGTGTCCCGTCCGGGCCGACCAGGGCGAGGGCCGGGTCGTGGAAGGTGGTGGCGAGGCCGAGATAGAACCGCATCCCCGCCGAGTTAGCCCGCACGCGCACCGCGATCAACGTCGGGGGGCGGTGCAACCCAGAAGACCAGGGTGCCGACGAGCCCGGAGAGGACCGATCCGGCGAGTTTCCCCGGCGGGGCCGGAGGCGCCCTCATTCGGTTCGGTCGCCGGGATCCTTCGGGCCTTCCAGGCGGTGGCCCTCGTGGCGCGCCACATCCATCGCCTTGCGCTTCTCCTGCAAGGTCCTGGCCTTCTTCGGCCGGCCGAAGGCGATGCGGTTGGTCTCCGCCTCCTTCTCGGCCTCCACGCGGGCGCGGGCCTTGCGCGCCTGCCGCAGGTTGACGACCTCGCCCATCGCGTCCTCCCTTGTCATGGGTGTCCAGAGGGCGAGCCCTCTGGCGGGTGCAGGGCGGAGCCCTGCGGAGACCCAGGAGCCTTGCCCCTGGACCCCACCAAAGGACTTGTCCTTTGGGATCCCGTTACTCGGCGCTCGGGGCCAGCATCGTCTCGGGACGCACCACGCGCTCGAACTCTTCCGCCGTGACGTAGCCGAGGCGAAGGGCCTCCTCCTTGAGGGTCGTGCCGTTCTTGTGCGCCGTCTTGGCGATGGTGGCCGCCTTGTCGTAGCCGATCGAGGGGGCGAGCGCCGTCACCAGCATGAGCGAGCGGCTCATCAGGTCGGCGA
>JAKONI010000110.1 GCA_022702015.1 Beijerinckiaceae bacterium
TCGCGGATGAAGAAGACCTTGAGGTTGTTGCCCACGAGGTCCCAGTTGCCGTCGACGGTCTTGAACTTCACCGCGAAGCCGCGCGGATCGCGCTCGGTCTCCGGGGACTCCTTCGCACCGGCGACGGTGGAGAAGCGCACGAACATCGGGGTCTTCACGCCGGTCTCGTTGAGGACCCGGGCGCGGGTGTACTTGGACGCCGGCTCGTTGCCGATCTTCCCGTAGGCCTCGAAGTAGCCATGGGCGCCGGCGCCACGGGCGTGGACGACCCGCTCGGGGATCCGCTCACGGTCGAAATGGGTGATCTTCTCGATGAACTGATAGTTCTCGAGGGTCGCCGGCCCACGCTCGCCGACCGTGCGGGTGCTCTGGTTGTCGCGGACCGGATGGCCCTGTCGGGTGGTCAGGATCGGTTGATCGCTCATGCGTCTCGTCTCTCCTCTGGCCGTGAGGCCCCGATATGGGGAGCCTCCTATAGGCTGGAACCATTCTGACGACCTTATGAACCTCCGGCGGACCACTGACAAATGCATCGTCCCAAAGATCGTGATAGATAGCGTCTATGAATCTTGCCGGGCTCTCCCTCCGCGACCTGGAATATGTGGTGGCCGTCGCGGAGGAGGGGCATTTCGGCCGGGCCGCCGAGCGCTGCAACGTCAGCCAGCCGACCCTCAGCGTGCAGGTCCGCAAGCTCGAAGGGGCGCTGGGCCTCGCTCTGTTCGAGCGGTCGAACCGCCGGGTGCTGCTCACGGAATCGGGGCAGGCCATCGTCCGGCAGGCCCGCACGGTGTTGGCAGAGGCGCAGCGCCTGCTCGCGCTGGCGAGCGAGGGCAAGGGTTCGCCGCTGACCGGGCGTCTGGCCCTGGCGGCGATCCAGACCCTGGGCCCCTACTTCTTCCCGCTGATCCTGCGCCCCTTGCGGACGGCGTTTCCCCTTCTCAGCCTCTCCCTCTCGGAATCGCGGACGGCGGAGATCGTGGACGGGCTGCGCGAGGGACGGATCGATGCCGCCCTGGTGTCGCTTCCGCTGAACCACGGGGGACTGGCGATCTCACCCCTGTTCATCGAGCCGTTCCATCTCGCCTGCCCGGCCGAACATTCGCTCGCCCAGGGTGGCGGGCTGTCGGCGGGGTCGATCGCCGGCCCGGACCTGCTGCTTCTCGATGAAGGCAATTGCCTGCGCGATCAGGCGATTGCCGCATGCGGCGCCGGATCGTCGGTGGGCCGGCACGCCACCAGTCTCGAAACCCTGCGCTCGATGGTGGCGGCGGGGGCGGGCTATACCCTGCTCCCGGCCCTGGCGGTCCCGGCAGCCCCGGACCCGAGCGGGCTAACGGTGGTGCGCTCCTTCGACGTGGACGGCCCGGGGCGGACCATCGCCCTCGCTTGGCGGGCGAGCGACCCCCGGGCCGGGGGGCTGTCGCATCTGGCGGCCTTCTTCCGGGCGCACGCCCCAGAAGGCACGGCGGCCTGCCGGGATGCGGCCTAGCGCCGTTTCCGAACGCGTCGCGATCTGGAACGACTCTCGACCTTCACTTCGGTGCGCCCTCCCGCGCCGAACCGGTATCCACACCGATACGTCGCCCTCCGAGGGCGGAGGGTCCCGCGGGCGCGTCCCCGTCGCGGTCGGGCCGATGCGTCGTCCGGGGGCGCCCTCCCCCCGCGATTCGACCGTGACAGGCACCCGTTCCGGGTGTAGCCGGCGGGACGTTCCGTCGCGTCCGGCGGTCACGCTCCCCGATTGATCGCCTTGCCCCCGCTCCGCACCATCGGCCTCTGGGTCGCGCTCGTCGCGGCCTCGGCCGCCATCGCCTACGGGCTCACCGTCGCGCGGTTCCCGGCGGCGCTGCTGCTCGGGCCGATGATCGCGGCCATCGCCTTCGGCGTCGGCGGATCCGGCCTCGGGGTTCCCCGGCCGGGCTTCCTGGCGGCCCAGGCGATGATCGGCTGCCTCGTGGCCCATGCCGTCACCGGCCAGATCGCGCAGACCCTTCTGGAGGACGGGCCCCTCATCGTCGCCGTGGTGCTTGTGACGGTGGCGGTCTCCGGCGTCGTGGGTTGGACGCTGACACGGCTGAGGATCCTGCCCGGCACCACGGCGGCCTGGGGCTCCTCCCCCGGAGGGGCCTCCGCGATGGTGGCCATGGCCGAAGATTTCGGCGCCGACCCCCGCCTCGTCGCCTTCATGCAATATGTCCGGGTGGCGGCGGTGGTCTTCTCGGCCTCGCTGGCGGCCCGATTCCTGATGGAGGCGGCGCCTGTGGGCACGGCGGCGGGGGCGGGCGATGCGTCCGATCCCGGCTCGGTGGCCGCGACGTTGCTGGTGGCGGTCGTCGGCGCCCTGGTCGCCCTCTGGCTGAAGGTGCCGGCGGGGGCGCAGATCGGGCCGATGGTGCTAGGCTCGATCCTGCACGCCACGGGCGTCCTGCGGATGTCCCTGCCGGTGCCGCTCCTCGAACTCGCCTATGCCTGCATCGGCTGGTACGTCGGACTGCGCTTCACCCGCGAGACCCTGCGCCTGACCGTCACCGCCCTCCCCGGCATCCTCACGGCGACCTTCGCGGTGATCACCCTCTGCGCCGGCTGGGCCGTGTTGCTGACGCTGCTCCTGCCCATCGACCTGCTCACCGCGATCCTGGCCACGAGCCCCGGCGGTCTCGATTCGGTGGCGATCATCGCCGTGGGGTCGCAGGCGGATGTCTCCTTCGTCTTGGCGGTGCAGACCCTGCGGCTCTTCGTCGTGCTGCTCACCGGGCCGCTGTTGGCGAAGTGGATCAGCCGGACCGTGCCCGAGGGCGTGGACCGGTGAGGGTCGGGCGCGGCGCGGGCGCCCCCTCCGTCGATGTGGCGGCGCTGAGGGTACGGCTGCCCTGACACCACCACCCTCGCGTCCGGGGGCGGAAGGGTCTATGGCGCGGACGCCATGTCCGAACCCGCCCCGACGACCGACTACATCAAGAAGATCCTGACCGCCCGCGTCTACGACGTGGCGATCGAGAGCCCGCTGGACCCGATGCCCCGGCTCTCGGGCCGTCTCGGCCGCAAGGTGCTGCTGAAGCGCGAGGATCTGCAACCCGTCTTCTCGTTCAAGCTGCGCGGCGCCTACAACAAGATGTCGGGGCTCGATCCGGCGCAGATCGCCAAGGGCGTCGTCTGCGCCTCGGCGGGCAACCATGCCCAGGGGGTCGCCCTGGCCGCCGCCCGGCTCGGGGCGCGGGCGGTGATCGTGATGCCGCGCACCACGCCCTCCATTAAGGTGGACGCCTGCCGTGCCCGGGGCGCAGAGGTGGTGCTGCACGGCGACGCCTTCGACGAGGCCCTGGCCGAGGCCCGCCGCCGGGAACACGAGGACGGCCTGACCTTCCTGCACCCGTTCGACGATGCCGACGTGATCGCCGGACAGGGCACGATCGGCAAGGAGATCCTGCAACAGCATACCGGGCCGATCGAGGCCATCTTCGTCCCCGTGGGCGGCGGCGGGCTGGCGGCGGGCATCGCCACCTTCGTGAAGTTCCTCCGGCCCGAGACGAAGGTGATCGGCGTCGAACCGGAGGATGCCGCCTGCATGAAGGCGGCGCTGGAGAACGGCGCCCTGGTGGACCTGCCGTCGGTCGGCCTGTTCGCGGACGGCGTGGCCGTGCGCCGGGCCGGCGAGGAGACGTTCCGCCTGTGCCGCGAGCACCTCGACGGGGTGATCACCGTCGATACCGACGCCATGTGCGCGGCGGTGAAGGACATCTTCGACGACACCCGAGCGGTCTCCGAACCTTCCGGGGCGCTGAGCCTCGCCGGGGCCAAGGTCTACGCCGAGCGCGCGGGCGGCGGGGGCACGCTGGTGGCGGTCTCCTCCGGGGCGAACCTCAACTTCGACCGCCTGCGCCACATCGCCGAGCGGGCGGAAATCGGCGAGCAGCGCGAAATCCTGATCGGCGTGACGATCCCGGAGCGCAAGGGCGCCTACCGGGCGTTCATCAATGCCCTCGGCTCGCGCGCCATCACCGAATTCAACTATCGGCAGGCGCCGGGTTCCGAGGCGCAGATCTTCGTCGGCATCAACCTCGCCGGGGGCAAGCGCGAGAAGCAGGAACTGATCGCCTCCCTGCGGGACTCCGGCTACCGCGTCCTCGACATGAGCGATAACGAGATGGCCAAGGTCCATGTGCGCTACATGGTCGGCGGCCGCAGCGCCGGTCTCGCGCACGAGCGGCTCTACCGCTTCCAGTTCCCCGAGCGGCCGGGCGCCCTGGTGAAGTTCCTCGACGCCCTCGCGCCGGACTTCGACATCACCCTGTTCCACTACCGCAACCACGGGGCGGATTACGGCCGGGTGCTCGCGGGAATCGACGTGCCGCCCGGCGAGCAGACCCGGTTCGATGCTGCGATCGAGGCTTTGGGCTATCCGGCCACGGACGAGACCGACAATCCGGCCTACCGGCTGTTCCTCGACGGTGGGATGTAAGGGGCGCTCCCCCCGTTCAGGTGTCCAGGATCTCCACCGAGACGATGCCTTTGGCTTCGCCGAGCCGGCGCTCGATCGCCACCAGCGCCGAGGGTGGGAGGCGGGAGAACAGGACGGTGGCGATCTCCCGCTCCGGGTCCTCGGCGGGGGCGAGCACGAACTGCCGGATGCGGGAGGCGTAATCCCCGGTCAGCGCGTGCAGGCTGTCCACGGACAGCGCGCCCCGCTCCACGACGAGGCGGAGATGATGGCCCCGCTGCCGGTCGCGCCAGCGCTCCTCGAAGGGCTTCACCCCCGCCAGGATGCCGACTACGAGGGCCGTGGCCACGCAGGCCGGGACATAGAGGCCGCTGCCCACCGACAGCCCGATGGCCGCCACCGCCCACAGGCTCGCGGCGGTGGTGAGGCCCTTCACCACCTCGCCCTTGAGGAGGATCGTCCCCGCCCCCAGGAAGCCGATCCCCGAGACGACCTGCGCCGCGATGCGCGACGGATCGAGCACGACGCCGGGGGTTCCGAGCACGTCCTTGAAGCCGAAGGCCGAGACCAGCATGATCAGGCACGAGCCGGTGCAGACCAGCATGTGCGTGCGCAGGCCGGCGGCCCAGAGCAGGCGCTCGCGCTCCAGCCCGACGATGCTCCCGAACAGGGCGGCCAGGGCCAGCCGCGCGATCATCTCCCCGTTGCCGATGGAACCGACCCTCCGTTGAATCAGTCGGCCGGCCTCAGGCGTGACCGAGGGCGGCCTTCTCGATCTCGTAGGCGGCGCGCACCGCCGGCGCCCCGTAGGTCCGCTCCAGCCGACGCACAATGAAGTGGGCGCGGGCGGTGGCCTGGAAGTGGTTCATGAAGGCGGTGTTCACCGCCGCGCCCCCCACCGCGCCGAGGATCGGCACCGCCTGGGCCGCGACCTTCTCCGACACCACGAGGCCGAAACGCGCCGCCACCTGGCCGGCGAAGCGGATCATCGCCGAGCTCGAATGGTCGAGGATCGCCATGCTGCCGGCGTGGCGGGCGGCCTCGGCCATGGTCTTGGCCAGGGCGGCGCGCACGGCGAAGTAGCCGCTCTCGGTCAGCGCCGCGCCGGTCTCCCCGGACATCGCGAGCTTGCCGCCCCCGAGGGCGAAGACCTGAACGCAGGCGAGCGCCCCCTCGGCGGTCTCGATATCCTCGCCCTCCTCCCGGGCGATCTCCGCGATGGACCGGAGCATCAACGTCGTGGAGACCGGGAGTTCGACCGCCAGCGTCGCGATGCCGAAGGCCCCGCCCACGGCGCCCGAGAGGGCGGCCAGCGCCTTGTGCTTCGTCTCGCTGGAGCCGAACAGGCGGTTGACCAGCCCGTCCGTCCGCCCCTGGGGCAAGGCGACCGCATGGCCCTCGGCCCCCGCCGGCACGGCTTGCGACTTGGGGAGCGTCGCCAGGGCGACCCGAATCGCCCCGCGCAGGGCGACCTCGGTGCTCTTGGCCACCGCTTCCATCACGCCGGTCGGCAGGGACCGGCCGAGCATCTCGATGGGGGCGCCGGCCACGGCGGTCAGCCGGGCCGCGAGGCCGGGGCGTTCCAGTGCCAGGACCGCCCGGCGCAGGGCGGCGAGATCGTCCTCGCGCAGGGCGGGCGCCGCCGGATCGCCCGCGGGGAGGACCTCGCCGCTCAAGATCACTTCACCGCTGCTCATCGCTGACCCGCTCCAGCCGGTTCCTGTCTGCCCTGGGGGGTCAAGCCGTCTTCGGCTCCCCCGTCGGTGCCCCTGCGGTGGAAGGAAGCGGGGAGAGGTTCGGGGGGTTCCCCGCCTCGTGGCCGTTCTGCACCGGAGGAGTATCGCCCGTCCGCCGGCCCACCGCGAGGCACAGCGCCAGGACCGGCAGGCCGATGAGGGTCGTCAGCACGAAGAACCCGGGATAGCCGATGGCCGCCACGATGAACCCGGCCGAGCCGGCGATGAGCTTGCCCGGCAGGGCATAGAGGGAGGAAAACAGCGCGTACTGCGTGGCCGCGAAGGCGGGGCTCGTGAGGCTCGACATGTAGGCGATCAGCACGATTCCGGCGAAGGACCCGCAGAAGTTCTCGATGGAGATGGCGATGGTGAGCCGCCAGATCTCGGGCCCGCCCGCCGCGAGCCACGCGAAGGCGAGGTGCGAGGACGAGGCGAGGAAGGCCCCGAGCACGAGCGTTCGGAATAGGCCGAGCCGCGCGAGCGCCCAGCCTCCGGCGAAGCCCCCCGCGATGCCGACCCAGACCCCGTAGAGCTTCGAGACGGTGGCGATCTCCTTCAGGTCGAAGCCCAGCGTCCGGTAGAGCGGGCTCGCCATGACGCCGGAGAGGAAGTCCGGCAGACGGTAGAGGGCGACGAGCAGGAGGATCGCGTAGAGCGGCGCGCCGAAGCGGGCGCGCAATTCCGTCAGCGGCTCCAACAGCGCCCGCCGGGCCGACCAGAGCCGGGACGACGGGGATGAGGCCGCAGCCCGGCGCTCCGGCCGGTCGTAGGGGGGCGCCAGGAGCGCCGCGATCATCCCCACCAGCATGAAGGCCGCCATCGACAGGTAAGCCACCTGCCAGCCGCCAGAGGCGGCAATGAACAGGGCCCCCGCCCCCGCCGTGATGAGGCCGAGGCGGTAGCCGAGGTTCGAGGTCGCGGCGAGGATGCCCTGCCGGTCGCTTCCGGCGGCGTCGATGCGCCAGCCGTCGATCACCACGTCCTGGCTCGCGGCGCAGAAGGCGACGAAGAACGCGCCCAACCCGAGCAGGCCGAGATTCGTCTTCGGATCGGCGAAGGCCATCAAGACGAGGCACAGGGCCGTGGCGAGCTGCGTCGCGATCATCCAGGCCCGCCGCCGTCCGAGCAGCCGGGACAGGACCGGGACGTCGAGCCGGTCGATCATAGGCGCCCAGAGGAACTTCAAGGAATAGGGAAGCGCGACGTAGCTGAACAGGCCGATCGTCCGCACGTCGATGTCGGAGAAGGCCAACCGCAGGGTGAAGGTGCCGAGCACCAGGAGCAGCGGCAGGCCCGAGGAGAAGCCGAGCGCCAGCATCAAGGCGATCCGCCGGTCCTCCACGATGTCCCGCAGACGGAAGCGGCGCGAAGTCTTTTCAGGCGCGACGGGCATCTGCGGACCTCCTGAACCGGCGCCGGTCTCGTCGCACGGAAACGTGGCGACCTTGCGCCAGCCGGAGCGATCCGGCGCGGCAGGATGGTCAAGGCGTGCTTAACGAACCTTTCACGGCTGGGATTGAGCCTTGAGCCTGCCCGAGGGGCCTGTTGTTCCCTTCCACCCCTTCATTCCGAGAGCCTGACCGAAAAAGCCCCCCACTCCCCTCAACGCCCTCATCCTGAGGTCGGGGGCGGGAGGGAAAGGACTTCTCAGGCAGGCTCTCAGGATGACCTGATACTGGGCGAACCGGCGACTGATCCGCCCTCAGGCGGATTGCCCCTCGCGCAATTCCTGCCGCTCACGCTTCAGCCGGTACAGGGCCTCCAGGGCCTCGCGGGGCGTCAGGGCGTCCGGGTCGATGGTATCGAGGAGGGAACCGAGCGGATCCTCGGCCGGAACGCTCGGCGGTTCCGGCGGGGGCGGTGGCGAGAGGCCGGCGAAGAGCGGCAGGTCGTCTATTCGGGCGCGGGCCGAGCGCCCGCCTTGCGACTTCTCCAGGCTCTTGAGGATAGCCCCCGCCCGGTTCACGACGCTGGAGGGCAGACCGGCCAGCCGCGCGACCTGCAATCCGTAGCTGCGCTCCGCGATCCCGGCGACGACTTCATGGAGGAAGACGACCCCGCCCCGGTGCTCGGCCACCTTGAGGGTGGCGTTGTCGATGCGGGGGAGGCGATCCCCGAGGGCGGTGAGTTCGTGGAAATGGGTGGCGAACAGTGCCCGGCAGGCATTGGCCTCGTGCAGGTGTTCGAGGCAGGCCCAGGCGATGGACAACCCGTCGAAGGTGGCGGTGCCCCGGCCGATCTCGTCCAGAATCACCAGGGAGCGGCGGGTCGCCTGATTGAGGATCGCGGCGGTCTCGACCATCTCCACCATGAAGGTCGATTGCCCCCTCGCAAGGTCGTCGGCGGCGCCGACCCGGGAGAAAAGTCGGTCGACGCGGCCGATATGCGCGGAGGTAGCCGGGACGAAGGCACCCATCTGCGCGAGCACGGCGATGAGCGCGTTCTGGCGCAGGAAAGTCGACTTGCCGCCCATGTTCGGCCCGGTGATCAGCCGGATCCGGCCCCGCCCCTCCCCCGAGAGGTCGCAATCGTTGGCGATGAACGGTTCGCCCGTCCGGCGAAGCGCCGTTTCCACCACCGGGTGACGCCCGCCCACGATGGCGAAGGCCAGGGAATCGTCCACCAGGGGCCGCCGCCAGTCGCACTCCACGGCGAGTTCCGCGTGGCTCGCGGCCACGTCGAGGGAGGCCAGCGCCTCGGCCACGGCGGTGAGCCCGGGTGCCGCGGCGACGATGCCCGCCGCGAGGTCGTCGAACACCTCGCCCTCGAGGGCCAGCGCCCGGTCGGCGGCGCCGGCGATCTTCCGCTCCAATTCGCCCAGTTCGACGCTGGTGAACCGCATGGCGTCCACCATCGTCTGGCGGTGGACGAACTCCTTCTGGAGGCCCTTGAGGCAGGCTTCACCGATGGATTGCGGCACCTCGATGAAATAGCCGAGCTGGTTGTTGTGCTTGATGCGCAGGGTCCGGCAGCCGGTCTCCTCGGCGTAACGGGCCTGAAGCGCCGCCACGACCTTGCGTGAATCCTGGCCCAGGAGGCGGGCCTCGTCGATCTCGGACAGGAAACCCTCGCGGACGAAGCCCCCGTCCCGCCGGGACAGGGGCAGGTCGTCGGCCAGGGCGGCCCTCAAGGTCTCCGCCAGGGCCGACTCGACGCCCGCCAGCGCCCGGCCGATCTCGCCGAGGGCACCGGGGAGATCCGGCGCCGCCGCCAGCGCCGCGCCCAAGCGGGTCGCCGATTCGAGGCCGTCCCGGATGGCCGCGAGGTCCCGTGGCCCGGCGCGTCCGAGGCCGACCCGCGACAGGGCACGGGGCAGATCCGGCGCCCCGGACAGGGCGTCCCGGCAGACCTGGCGCAGGGCGGGATCGTCCAGGAGTCGGGCTACCGCCTCCTGCCGTCGGGCGATCCGCCCGAGATCGGTGAGCGGCCCGGCGAGGTGTTCCGCCAGCAGACGCGCGCCGTTGGCCGTCACCGTCCGGTCGATGGTGGCGAGCAGGCTGCCGGCGCGCTCACCGGACAGGGTGCGGGTCAATTCCAGGTTGGCGCGCGTGGCCGCGTCGATGGCGAGCGTCGCCCCCGTCGCCTCCCGGCTGGGGACGGCGAGCGGCGCCCGGGCGGCAAGCTGCGTCCGCGCGATGTAAAGGAGCCCCGTCCCGGCCGCCGCGATCTCCGCGCGGGTAAAGCTGCCGAAGCCGTCGAGGGTGGACACGCCGTATTGCTCGCGGATCCGCCGCTCCGCCGCCGCCGGTTCGAGTTCGGCCTGGGCCAGGGGTACGATGGCCGCCTTGGTGTCCTGCCAGAGGCGGGCCAGCGACGGGTCGGCGTGGATCGCTTCGGAGAGGACGATTTCGCGCGGGTCGTGCCGGGCGATTGCCCCGGAGAGCTCGCCCGCCGGCACCTCGTTCAGGGAGAAGCGACCGGTGGAGATGTCGATGGCCGCGAGCCCGTAGGCCACGCCACCCTCCCCCGTCTTCCGCCGCCCGATGGCCAGCAGCAGGTTGGCGCTCGCGGGATCGAGGAGGCGATCCTCGGTGATCGTGCCGGGGGTGACGAGGCGCACCACCTCCCGCCGCACCACCGATTTGGGCCCACGCCGCTTCGCCTCGGCGGGATCCTCGGTCTGCTCGCAGACGGCGACCCGGTGGCCGAGGCCGATGAGCCGGCTCAGATAGTCGTCGGCGCGCTCCACCGGCACGCCGCACATGGGGATCTCCGTTCCGGCATGGCGCCCGCGCTTCGTCAGCACGATGCCGAGCGCCCGCGACGCGATCTCCGCATCGGCGAAGAACAGCTCGTAGAAGTCGCCCATCCGGTAGAACAGGAGGCAGTCCGGGTTGGCCGCCTTGATCTCGATGTACTGCGCCATCATCGGCGTGGCGCCGGCCGGATCGAGGCCGCCCGCGTCCTGCGGGGCTTGGGGGGAACGGAGTGTGCGGCCCATGGGCCACCCTACCAGACCCGCTGCGCCGAATCAGTCCCAAGCCTATCCTTGCCTGGGGACGCCTGATGCGGCCCGGCGTCGGGAACGCCGGGCCCGTCGTCGTGTCGATCAGTAGCGCGGGCCGCCCGTGGTGTTGCCGAGCTGCTGGGCGCGGCCGGGCATGGCCGGGTTCCGGGCGTTCGGGTTGCCGTGGCGCATGGTGTTCATGCGGCGCATCCGGCGCTCGTGGCGGGTGGAATGGTGGCGGCCCATGTGGTGATGGCGATGATGGTGATGCATCGCGACGGTCTCCACGAGGCCGTCCTGGGCGAGGGCCGGCTGCATGGGCATCGGAGCGGCCTGGGCGGTGCCCGCGAAGAGGCCCCCGAGGAGAAGGCCGGCGGCCAGGGTGGTGCGGATGAGCGTCATGGATCGTCTCCGGTAGTCGTCGTCTAACGGCTAGCAAAATCCCCCTAAACCGGCGTTGTTCCCCCCGGGATCGCGAAAACAATCCTGGGATTCCCGGTATAGCTGAGGATTAAATCGGATCTCGGTAGTCCACCCCTCAGTCCCGCCCGAGGAATTCCGAAAGGGCTTCGTTCACGCTGTCCGCAGCCTCGTGCTGAACCCAGTGCGTGACATCGGGAAACCAGCGGATCCGTCCGTTGTCGCACAGGGCGAGGCTCGCCTCGGCGAGGCCGGGTTGGAGGGCGTGGTCCCGGCGCCCCCAGAGTATCAGCGTCGGGCTCGCGACCCGGGGCGGATCGCGCCGGGGAAGGCGCATCAGGGCCCGATACCAGTTCAGCATGGCCGTCATGGCGCCGGGCTGCATCCATTGCCGCGAGTAGCGATCGAGAACCGCCGGCGGGAACGTCCCCGGCCGACTGGAGGAGGTCAGCGCCCGGCGCAAAGCCGCCGCGCCGTTCGCCAGGAGCATCCGCTCGGGCAGCCCCGGCAACTGGAAGACCGCGACGTAGTAACTGCGGAGCCACTGGCCCGGATGCCGCTTCATGTAATCCTGGACGATGCCCGGATGCGGGGCATTGAGGATCGCCAGCCTCGCCACCCGATCCGGGTGGAAGCTCGCCACCCACCACGCGACCAGGCCGCCCCAATCGTGGCCCGCCAGGGCGAAGCGCGTGAAGCCGCAGGCATCGGCTAGGGCGATCACATCGGCGGCCAGCCGATCGAGGTGGTAGGCCGCGATCCCCCCGGGGCGGTCGCTCGCCCCATAGCCCCGCTGGTCCGGTACCACGACCCGGAACCCGGCTTCGGCCAGCGGCCGGATCTGCCGGTGCCAGCCGGCGATGCTCTCGGGAAACCCATGGAGCAGGATGAGCGGGCGCCCGTCCGCCGGTCCGGCCTCGGCCACGTTCAGGCGCAGGGCGCCGATGTCGATCAGGCGGGTGGCGATGCCGGCGGGCATCCCTGCATCGACAATCATGGTCACCTCCCCCGGTCTCGCACCGGACACCGTTGGCGGGTGTCGCCCGTTTCCTCGACGCCTTCGGCCGCCAACCGTTCCCCGGGCCGGATGGTCTCGATCCCTTGGCCCTTCGCGCGGGGCGAAACTCTGGCTACAGCCTTGAGACGAGGGCCAGGGAGGACACCATGAGCCAAGCGGGTAAGATCGCGATCGTCACGGGGGCAGGGACCGGGATCGGCCGGGCCGCCGCCCAAGCCCTGGCCGGGGCCGGCTGGCAGATCGTCCTCTCCGGGCGACGGCGGGAATTGCTGGAGGAGGTGGCCGGTGAACTCGGCAGCGCCACCACCCTCGTCGTCCCCACCGACGTAACCGACCCTGAATCGATCCGCGCCCTGTTCGACGCCACCGTCAATCGCTTCGGCCGACTGGATCTCGTGTTCAACAACGCCGGCATCGGGGCCCCGGCGGTGCCGCTGGAGGATCTGCCGTTGGAGACGTGGCGGCAGGTCGTCGACACCAACCTGACCGCCGTCTTCCTCTGCACACAGCATGCCTTCAGGATCATGCGCGATCAGACGCCCCGGGGCGGCCGCATCATCAACAACGGCTCGATCTCGGCCTATGCGCCCCGCCCCAACAGCATCGCCTACACGGCGACCAAGCACGCGGTGACGGGGATGACCCGCTCCACCTCCCTCGACGGCCGCGCCTACGACATCGCCTGCGGGCAGATCGACATCGGCAATGCCGACACGGCGATGGGCGGGCGGATGAAGGCGGGCGTGCCACAGGCCGACGGAAGCGTGCGACCCGAGGCGGTGATGGATCCGCTCCATGTGGGGCAGGCGATCCTCACCATGGCGAGTCTGCCGCTGGAGGCCAACGTGCAGTTCATGACCGTGATGGCGACCAAGATGCCGTTCGTCGGGCGGGGATAAGGGCCGGCAGGCTCACTCTTCCCCTCTCATCCTGAAGCGCGGCGAAATTTCCAGCGAGGGCCGCACCTCAGGATGAGGCCGAGGGTGGGACGAAAGCTGACTTCCCGGTCAGGCTCTCAGGCGAGATCGAGACTTTTCGAGCCTGATTTCCGGTCGAACGCGCAGGTTAGGCGAACAAGTGGGGCGGATCGAGAGCGCAGGCCCCCGAACGGCCGATCAGGTCTTGCGGGCCACCGTGAAGCGGGCGGCGTCGCGCAGGGTGCGGGCGCCCTCGCCCCATTGGGACACGGCGTCCTCGCAGACCGCGACGAGCCGGTCGCATTCGGCGCG
>JAKONI010000124.1 GCA_022702015.1 Beijerinckiaceae bacterium
GACCCGAATAGGAATAGTCCAGCCGCTCGGCGATGCCGGTCTCGAACACGTCGAGATGCTCCGGCAGCACGATGCCCGACTGCACCATGTGCAGCCCGTTCACCTTGGCCGGATCGCATTGGCTGAGTGCGCGGGCGAGGCAATCCGCCTGCTTCTGGTTGTCGCCTTCGAGGCAGACCCGGTCCCCCGGCTTCAGCACCGCCTCCAGCAGCGCCACCGCCGCGTCCGCCGGTACGACCTTCCCCCGCGCGTGCGCCCGCCCCGCCTCGATGCGCGCGTCGCGGGCCTTCCTCTCCCCGCGCCAGTCGGCCATCGCTCGTCTCCCTTGTATGCGAGAATGAGGTTAGCGCGCCAAAGTGAATTTTCAAACCGTTAATTTTCACATTCTCGTATATCGCATTGCCAAATCGGCACGATGTTGCATACGTTAGGGCTAACAAACCCAGGGAAAGGACACGCCCCATGCCGCATCCGGCGGAATCCGTCCGCGCGCCGTCGCCGCTCCGTCACGGGAGGGCCGCGCGATGATCGTCTTCGGTGTCGCCCTGCTCGCCGCCTGCACGCTGATCGGCGTGTATCTCGGCGACCTCCTCGGGATCGCGCTGGGCGTGAAGGCCAATGTCGGCGGTGTCGGCATCGCCATGATCCTGCTCATCGCCGCCCGGATCTGGCTCGACCGGCGGGGGAGGCTGTCGAAGGGCGTCAAGTTCGGCGTCGAGTTCTGGGCCGGGATGTACATCCCCATCGTCGTCGCCATGGCGGCGCAGCAGAACGTGGTCGCCGCGCTGACCGGCGGCCCCATCGTCATCATCGCGGCGGTGGGCTCGCTGGTCCTGTGCTTCGGCGCGGTGGCGCTGCTCAGCCGCTTCGGCGGACGGGGCCACACGGGCGCAGAGGCCGCCCATGCCGGCGCCGTCATCGAGGGCGACGCCGACAAGATCGCGCCGCGGCGGGAGGTCTGAGCGATGAACAGCACCGGCATCTGGCACGGCATCGAGCACGTCTTCATCGAGCAGAGCCTCGTCGCGGCCTTCGCCGTCGTCGGCGGGCTGATCCTGGTCTCCAACTACGCGGCGAAACGCCTGACCAACGGCCGGGTTCACGGCTCGGCCATCGCCATCGTGCTCGGGCTGGTGCTCGCGTATTTCGGCGGGCTCTACACGGGCGGAAAGAAGGGCGTCGCCGACATCCCGGCGCTCGCCGGCATCGGCCTGATGGGCGGGGCGATGCTGCGCGACTTCGCCATCGTCGCCACCGCCTTCGAGGTGGACGTGATCGAGGCCCGCCGCGCGGGGCTCCTCGGCGTGCTGGCGCTGGCGCTCGGGACCATCCTGCCCTTTATCGTCGGGACGCTGACGGCGGTGGCCTTCGGCTACCACGACGCGGTGTCGATCACGACGATCGGGGCCGGGGCGATCACGTATATCGTCGGTCCGGTGACGGGGGCGGCCATCGGCGCCGACTCGACGGTGATGGCGCTGTCCATCGCCACGGGCGTCACCAAGGCGGTGATGGTGATGGTGGGCACGCCGCTGGTGGCCAAGCTGATCGGGCTCGACAACCCCCGCTCCGCGATGGCCTATGGCGGCCTGATGGGGACGGTGAGCGGCGTCGCCGGGGGGCTGGCGGCCACGGATCCGAAGCTCGTGCCCTACGGGGCGCTGACGGCGACGTTCCATACGGGCATCGGATGCCTCGTGGGGCCGTCCGTGTTCTTCCTGACGGTGCGGGCCCTGGTGGGCTAGGGGCTGGGGCGGGTGAGACGGGCATGGACGCTGGCGCGGTCGAGGGGGGTGAGCGGGGTCTCCTGTCGGAGCGGATCCGCAACGCCCTGACCGACGCCATCGCCTCCGGGGAGTTCGCCGCCGGCACCGTGCTCGACGAGCAACTCCTCGCCGACCGTTACGGCGCGTCGCGCACCCCTGTCCGCGAGGCGTTGCGCCAGCTCGCGGCCTCGGGCCTCGTGGAGATCCGCCCCCGCCGGGGCGTGGTGGTGGCGCGGCTGACGCCGCAGCGGATCGGGGACATGTTCGAGGCCTCCGCCGAGATCGAGGCGCTGTGCGCCCGGCTCGCGGCCTACCGGATGACGCCCCTGGAGCGTGGCGCGCTGATGGACCTGCACGGGGAGACGGCCGGAATGGTGGCGGCGGGGGACGTGGACGCCTACGACCGGTTGAACCGGGCATTCCACGAGGCCCTCTACGCGGGCACGCACAACGCCTTCCTGGCCGAGCAGGCGCTGGCCGTGCGGGAGCGTCTGGCCGCCTTCCGCCGCACCCAGCTTCGTCAGGGGGACCGCATCCACCGCTCCCGCGACGAGCACGGGGACATCCTCGCGGCCCTGTGCGAGGGCGATGGGGAAACCGCCGGACGCCGGATGCGCGCCCACATGCTCCGGGCGGCGGCCGCGCTCAACCGCTACATCGCGGGAGAGTGAAGGGTCCCGAAGGACCGAGCCCTGCGGCGGGTGCGGGGCGGAGCCCTGCCCTCACGACTTCTGAGCCTCCCCGGCATTGGCCTCCTTCAGCGCCGCCGCCCCCGCGCGGGTGGTGAAGGCGTCGGCGAGGCGGGCGATCCGGGTGGCGGCGCGGTCGATGCCCAGGGCCGTCCGGGCCATGGCCTCGTCCCGGGCCCGGTGGGCCGCCTCCACCACCGAGCGGGCCGAGGCGACCTCGACCTCCATGGCGGCCATGCGCTTGCGCAGGTCGGCGAGTTCGTCGGAGATCGTCAGCGCGGCCATGACGTGCAGGCGCATGTCGCCGATTTCGCCGAAGCTCTCCCGCATCTGTCCGATGCGCCCGCTGAGATCCTCCGTGAGGGCGGTGAGGTGAGCCTCCTCGCCGGTGCCACAGGACATGCGGTAGGTCCGGTTGTCGATGGTGACGGTGATGATCGGCATCGTCAGTGCCTCTCCAGCACGCCGGCCACGGCCGCGATGGCCCGGTCGAGGCGCTGCCCGACCTCGCCGGAATTCGCCTCCACCTGGGCGAGGCGGGCGCTCGCCGCGTCGAGGGCGGCGGCGAGTTGGGAGCGATCCTCGTTCATCAGGGCGAGTTCCACGTCCCGGTCGTCGGGGGCGGCGTCGGAATCGAGGCGCCGGGCGGCGGCGGCCTCCAGCCGGGTCAGCGCCGTGTCGAGCTTGCGCAGGACCTCGGTGAGGGGATCTTGAGGGAGGGGATCGTCGTCGGGCGGCATCGTCATCGGCGGGCTGGGTTCCCGGCGCGGGAGGGCGTGGTGAAACACGGAGGGCGGGCCGGGCCCGTCGGCAAGGCGGGCCGGACTCGCGGCAAGGCTCCATGACAGGTTTCGACCGGATCGCCATGCATTGCCAGGGAAAAAGCCGTGGCGGACACCCCGTGATGAGCTGTCCCGGGCAGAATTCACCGAACTTCGAGACAGCCGTGGGTTTGTCACAACCCCACGTTTGACAGGTCGAGTCGCCATGCTAGACACCCGGCGTCTCCCGAGGAGGGGCCGGACCGATCCACGACAGCCGGCGACGACCATCGCCGAGCCGGTCGGAATCAGGAACGAGACGGGCCGGCGCGCAGCCGGTTCATCGCCGGTTCAAACCCTTCCGCGCACAGCCCCTCGCTGAGGGGAGCCGGGGCCATCGGGGGCACCAGGCGAGCGGGCCGTCGCTCCGTCGGCAGGTGCCCGGCATGAGGAAGGATTCAGTGCCGTGACGAAGGTTGCCATCAACGGGTTCGGGCGCATCGGCCGCAACGTGCTCCGTGCCATCGCCGAGTCCGGCCGCAAGGACATCGAGGTCGTGGCGATCAACGACCTCGGCCCGGTCGAGACCAACGCCCACCTCCTGCGGTTCGATTCGGTGCATGGCCGCTTCCCCGGCCAGGTCGCGGTCGACGGCGAGTTCCTCGTGGTCGATGGGCACCGCATCAAGGTGACCGCCGTCCGCAACCCGGCCGAGCTGCCCCACCGGGATCTGGGCGTCGACATCGCCCTCGAGTGCACGGGTATCTTCACGTCGAAGGACAAGGCCAAGGCCCACCTCGACGCCGGCGCCAAGCGCGTCCTCGTCTCGGCCCCCGCCGACGGCGCCGACCTCACGGTGGTCTACGGCGTCAACCATGACAAGCTGCAGGCCGACCACCTCGTCGTGTCGAACGCCTCCTGCACCACCAACTGCCTCGCCCCCGTCGCCAAGGTCCTCCACGAGGCCATCGGCATCGAGCGCGGCTTCATGACGACGATCCACTCCTACACCAACGACCAGCCGTCGCTGGACCAGATGCACAAGGACCTCTACCGGGCCCGTGCCGCCTCGCTGTCGATGATCCCGACCACGACGGGCGCCGCCAAGGCCGTGGGCCTGGTGCTGCCGGAACTGAAGGGCCTCCTCGACGGTACCTCGATCCGCGTGCCGACCCCGAACGTCTCGGCGGTGGACCTCGTGTTCACGGCCAAGCGTGCGACGACGGTGCAGGAGGTCAACGACGCGATCAAGGCCGCCGCCGCCGGCCCGCTCAAGGGCGTGCTCGGCGTCACCGACCAGCCGAACGTCTCGATCGACTTCAACCACGATCCCCATTCCTCGACCTTCCACCTCGACCAGACCAAGGTGATGGACGGCGTGCTCGTGCGCATCCTGACCTGGTACGACAACGAGTGGGGCTTCTCGAACCGCATGGCCGACACGGCCGTGGCGATGGCGAAGCTGATCTGAGTCGAGCGCGACACGCCCCGCCGCCCGCAAAGGCGGCGGGGTCTTCTTCTCTTCACGACGGCTACACCCAAGGGATCACCCGGAATGGCAGACGCGTCGCAGGACATCCCGGCCAGGCAGGGGTTCGTCCCTTCGGCCACCCCCGCCGTCCCGCCGTCCTCCACCGTTCCCCCCGTCGCCCCGCCGCCGGTGGCGCCGGCCCCCGCTGCGGCCGCGCCGATCACGTCGCTCTCCGCCAACCAACTTTTCGACCAGCTCGCGCGGATCGAGGACAAGGCCTCCCGGATCGAGGACAAGTACGCCCGCTCCGAAGCCTTGCTGTCGCGCGTCGAGGATAAGGTCGATGGCGCCACGGGGCGCATGAACGAGGCCGCCCGCCAAGCCGACCTGGCCGCCCTGCGCAACGAAGTGCGTGGGCTCGGCGAGCGGACCCGCCGGCTGCCCGGCACGGGCGCCCTGGTTCTCACCGCCGTCATCACCGCCGTGCTGACCGTCGTGCTGATGGTCGCCGTCCAGCGGCTGAACCTCGATGGGCTGCTGCCGCCCAAGGCGAACGCCGCCGCCCTCCGCTGAATTTCCCTGTCTCTCCCGAATTCTGACCAAGGACCCGATGAGCGCCTTCCGCACCCTCGATGATGCCGGCTCGCTCCAGGGCCGCCGCGTCCTCATGCGCGTCGACCTGAACGTGCCCATGGAGAACGGCCGCGTCACCGACGCGACTCGGATCGAGCGCGTCGTACCCACCATCCGCGAGGTCGCGGGCAAGGGCGCGAAGGTGGTGCTGCTGGCCCATTTCGGCCGTCCCAAGGGCAAGCGCGAGGCGAAGGACTCCCTGGAGCCGGTGGTGCCGGCCCTGTCCCAGGCGCTGGGCCAGCCCGTCGCCTTCGCCGCCGACTGCATTGGTGACGACGCGGCCAAGGCCGTCGCGGCCCTGAAGGACGGGGACGTGCTCCTGCTGGAGAACACCCGCTACCACGCCGGCGAGGAGAAGAACGAGTCCGGCTTCGCCGACGCGCTCGCCGCCAACGGCGACCTCTACGTCAACGAGGCGTTCTCGGCCGCGCACCGCGCCCATGCCTCGACGGAGGGCCTCGCCCACCGCCTGCCGGCCTATGCCGGCCGGGAGATGCAGGCGGAACTGGAGGCGCTGACCAAGGGCCTCGAATCGCCACAGCGCCCGGTGATCGCCCTCGTCGGCGGCGCCAAGGTCTCCTCGAAGATCGACCTCCTCGAGAACCTCGTCGCCAAGGTCGACATGCTGGTGATCGGCGGCGGGATGGCCAACACCTTCCTGCACGCGCAGGGCAAGGCGGTGGGCAAGTCGCTGTGCGAGAAGGATCTCGCCGAGACCGCCAAGCGGATCCTCACCGCCGCCGACAGGGCCGGCTGCCGGATTATCCTGCCGGTGGATGCGGTCTCGGCCGCCGAATTCAAGGCGAACGCCGCCCACGAAACCGTCCCCGTCGATGCCGTGCCCGAGACGGGCATGATCCTCGATGCCGGCCCGCGATCGGTCGCGGAGATCAACGCCGCCATCGACGGCGCCAGGACCCTGGTGTGGAACGGCCCGCTCGGCGCCTTCGAGCTGACGCCCTTCGATGCGGCGACGGTCGCGGCGGCCAAGCATGCGGCGGAGCGGACCAAGGCCGGCCAGCTCGTTTCGGTGGCCGGGGGCGGCGACACGGTGGCCGCACTCAACCACGCTGGCGTCGGCGCCGAATTTACCTACGTCTCCACGGCGGGCGGCGCCTTCCTCGAATGGCTGGAGGGCAAGGCCCTCCCGGGCGTCGAGGCCTTGCGCGCCAGGGGCTGACACGGAAGGGCGCATTCCTTCCGCGACTTCATCCTGAGGTGCCCGCGTCAGCGGGCCTCGAAGGAGGGGTCCAGGGTGCGCAATGGGTTCTGGAGGCCTCCTTCGAGGCTTCCGCGACGCTCCGGCACCTCGGGATGAGGGGGTCGGGTTGGAATTGGCGGGAAACTCCGCCTGAACGGAACCGAGGTGGAACACCATGGCACGCATCACCCTGAGGCAGCTCCTCGACCACGCCGCCGAGCATGAGTACGGCGTGCCGGCGTTCAACCTGAACAACATGGAACAGGGGCTCGCCATCATGGCGGCCGCCGATGCCACCGACTCGCCGGTGATCCTCCAAGCGAGCAAGGGCGCCCGGGCCTACGCCAACGACATCGTGCTGGCCAAGCTGATCGACGGCCTCGTCGAGATCTACCCGCACATCCCGGTCTGCATGCACCTCGACCACGGGAACAACGAGGCGACCTGCGCCACCGCCATCCAGTACGGCTTCA
>JAKONI010000128.1 GCA_022702015.1 Beijerinckiaceae bacterium
TCGCGGACACGCCACATCTCGCGGCCATCGAGTGCATCCCGGTCAGGCATCGCGCGGGCCGACCGTCCATTGGCCGTGTAGGCCCGCACAAGGCGGACCACCATGGCGTGGACAAGTTCCTCGACGAAGAGAGATGAAGACGGATCGGGCTCCTCTCGCAAGATCTCCAGAATCGCCAGCGCCAACTGTTCGAGGAGCGGATCGGACGTCCCGAGGGGGATATCAAGCTCGACCTGCCGCGCGGTCGTACTCCACATCCGTTGTGCGGTTTCGTCGATCAGCCCTTGGCGAAGATGCATCGCCAGCATCTCTGAACGGCCCCGTCTTTGCCATTCGCTCTGGTCGAGGGCAGGAATCAGGTGGAATTGCCGGGGACGCAATGTGCTCGCCTCGGCCGTGCCTCCGCGCCCGATCCGTCGATAGATCTGGGCTGGCCTGTTGACACAGTAGCCGAGGCAGGGATTGCCGACGGGATCGAGCGTCCCGGTCCAAGGCTCGACGGCGACGTGCTGCGCGTGGATGTCCTTCCAGCCTCGCCCCGTGCTGCGGGCTAACGCGATATTCTTCGGCCAGGAGCCGATGTCGCGCGTCTGCATCGTCGCGATCGTCATGTCCTGCATCTCACCGACATGCCCCACCGGCTCCCTTGCTGAACGCTGTCTCGAATCTGTTCGAAATCGGCAGGAATCTGGAACGACGTCGTCCGAAGCTAAGGGCAGTATAGCGGACGATCAAATCATAAATGACTGCCGGCACGGCATTCGGCCGCACAATCCGTGATTTGTCTGGTTTAAATTCGTGCAGATGGCTCGCTTCTCCAGCAGCGTTCCTTATTGGATGAAGCGGGCAGGAAGAAAGATCGCGATGTCCTCATTGTTCAGCGAACTCAGAGTCCGCGATGTCACTCTGCGCAACCGCATCGCAGTCTCGCCGATGACGCAGTTCTCGTCACCCGATGGTCTCGTGAACGATTGGCATCTGGCGCATCTCGGCTCCAAGGCGGCCGGCGGCGCGGCCATGGTCGTGGTCGAGCAGGCGGCCGTGGCGCCCGAGGGCCGGATGTCCACCCAATGCGCGGGCATCTGGAACGACGCGCAGGGCGAGGCGCTGGCGCGGATCGCCCGGTTCGTCAGCTCCGTCGGATCGGTGCCGGGCATTCAGCTCGGCCATACGGGACGGCGCGGCTGCGTCGAGCCACCGTGGAAGGGCGGCGGCCACTTGCCGGACGACCACCCCGACCAGTGGGAGGTGATCGGCCCCTCCGCCGAGGCCTTCGGCGGAAACATGCCGCGCGTGCCGAAGGCGATGACCCATGACGACATCCGCACGGTGACCCGCCAATACGCCGACTCCGCCCGGCGGGCGCGGGAGGCCGGTTTCCGGTGGCTGGAGATCCACTGCGCCCACGGCTTCCTCCTGTCGAGCTTCTTCTCGCCGCTCGCCAACAAGCGCACCGACGAATACGGCGGCGACTTCGCCGGCCGCAGCCGCCTCCTCGTGGAGGTTTGCGAGGCCGTGCGGTCGGAATGGCCCGAGAGTCTGCCGCTCTCCATGCGCTTCGGCGTGACCGAGTTCGCCCCCGGCGGACAGACGGTGGACGAGTCGGTGGAACTTGCCCGTCTCCTCGCCCCCCGTGGCCTCGACCTCGTGGACGTCTCCTTCGGCGGCAATTCAGGCCGCGCCCAGACGCCCTGGGACGAGGAGGGCTTCATGGTCCCGGCGGCACGGCGCATCCGTGAGGAGGCCGGCGTCCTCGCTGCCGCGAACTGGAACCTCGCGGATCCGGTCTACGCCGATGCCATCGTCAAGGACGGGCATGTCGATCTCGTCATGCTCGGCCGCCCGATGCTCGCGAACCCGCACTGGCCGGTCTACGCGGCAATGGTGCTCGGCGAGGAGCGCCCCTACGACATGCTGCCGGTCCAGTTCAGCACGTGGCTCAACAAATATCAGCGCAGCCGCGTCAACAACGGATTCGGCCGCATCGTCACAGAGAACACCAAGAAAGCAGTCGAGTAAAAAGAAATATTACGAGATATCCAACACCAGCCGAGGACCGATCCATGTCAGCAGACAGAAACACGCCGGATACGCCGAACAACAAGCTTCCGCAGGCTCGGCTCGGCTGGATCATGGCCCTCGTCCAGGCCCTGATCTACGGAACCTTCGTGGGGACCTTCGTCGTCTCCCCGGCAACGATGACCCGGCCGATCGCGCCGGGCATGGCCGTGACGGTGGCGACCGTCGGCGGCCTCCTCGTCATCCTGTCGACGATGGTGCTGACGGGGCTCTACGTCCTGACGGCCAACCGCCTCACCGCCCGCTGAGGAGCCCGAGACCATGCGCAGAACCCTCCTCGCCGCCCTGCCTCTCCTCGCCGCCGCGACGCCGGCCTTCGCCGCCGGGTCCGACGGCGTGAACGTCACCGCCGTGTCGATGTTCATCGCCATCGTCCTCGTGACGCTCGGCATCACCTACTGGGCCGCGCGGCGCGCCACCTCGGCTGATCAGTTCTACGCGGCCGGGGGGCAGATCTCCGGCTTCCAGAACGGCGTCGCGCTGGCGGGTGATCTCGTTTCGGCGGGCGCCTTGCTCGGTCTCGCCGGGCTGATCTGCTCCTCGGGCTTCGATGGGCTGATCTTCGCCGTGGGCTATGCCACCGGGCTCCCCTTCGTGGTGTTCCTCGTGGCGGAGCGCCTGCGGACGCTCGGCCGCTACACGGTGGCCGACGTCCTCTCCACCCGGCTGTCGGAGACGCCGATCCGCATCTTTACGGCGGTGGCGACGCTCATCATCGTGATGTTCTACCTTATCGCACAGATGGTCGGGGCGGGGCAGTTGATCCGGCTTCTGTTCGGTCTCGATTACCTTTATGCGCAGATCCTCGTAGGCGCTTTGATGATCTGCTACGTCATGTTCGGCGGGATGGTCGCGACGACCTGGGTGCAGATCATCAAGGCGCTGCTGCTGCTCACCGCCGGTTTCGCGATCTCGCTCCTCGTGCTGGCGAGGTTCGGCTTCGATTACAACGCCCTGGTGGCCAAGGCGCTCGCCGTGCATCCGCGCCACAAGGCGATCATGATGCCCCAGGTCTATTCGGGCAGCGTCTGGCAGTCGGTCTCGCTGGGCATGACCCTGATGCTCGGCACCTCCGGCCTTCCACATGTGCTGATGCGCTTCTTCACCGTGCCGGATGCCCGCGCGGCCCGCGTCTCGGTGTTCTGGGCGGTGCTGTGCCAGAGCGGATTCTTCGCCCTGATCTTCGTGCTCGGGTTCGGGGCGCTGGCGATCGTCGCGGGCGATCCGGCCTACCTCGACGCCAAGGGGGCGATCCGCGGCGGCGGCAACATGGCGACGATCCACCTCGCCCACGCGCTCGGCGGCGACACGCTGATGGGCCTCGTCTCGGCGGTAGCCTTCGCCACGATCCTCGCGGTGGTGGCGGGGCTGACCCTGACCGGCGCTTCGGCGGTCTCCCACGATCTTTATGCGCGCATCATCGGCCGAGGCCGGGCGACGGAGCGGAGCGAGATCCGGGTGTCGCGCATGGCGACGGTCGGACTCGGCATCCTGTCGGTCCTGCTCGGCATCGCCTTCCAGACGCAGAACGTGGCCTACATGATCAGCCTCGCCTATGCGGTGAGTTGCGCCTCGACCCTGCCATTGCTGATCCTGGCCTTGTACTGGAACGGCCTGACGACGCGCGGGGCCCTCGCGGGCGGCGTGACCGGCCTCGTCCTGGCGGTGACGCTGACGGTCCTGGGGCCACCGGTCTGGGTGAAGGTGCTCGGAAATGCCTCGCCGATCTTCCCGAT
>JAKONI010000129.1 GCA_022702015.1 Beijerinckiaceae bacterium
GGCGAGTTGGAGAGCGTGATCTACGTCGTCTCCGGCAAGGCCCGGATGCGCTGGGGCGAGCGCCTCGAATACGTGGCCGAGGCGGGGCCGGGGGACTTCATCTTCGTGCCGCCCTTCGTGCCCCACCAGGAGATCAACGCTTCCCCCGACGAGCCGCTGCACTGCGTGCTGGTGCGCTCCGACAACGAGGCGGTGGTGGTCAACATCCCCCATGTCGAGCCGGTGGAACGGCCGGAGGCGGTCCACTGGGTGGACCCGATCCACAAGCATCCCTGAGGCGGGGTGTTCCGAAATGGGTGGAGAGCCGGCCCGGGGTTCCGGGCCGGCTCTCCACCTGAGCGGACAATGCCCCGGAGCCTCGACGTGACGCCGACGGCTCCCCGCTTCTCGCCCTCATCCTGAGGCGCCCGCGTGAGCGGGCCTCAGGATGAGGAGGGTCGGCAGGATAGAGCAACTCGTCGGCCAAGCCCTCAGAAGGCCGCCTTAAGCTGCCTTGGCCTTGGCGCCCCGCTTCGGGGCCGGGCCGGTCTCCTCCTCGGACGCCTCGGAGCCCTCGACGTTGATGCGCTCGGCGATCTTCGTGAGGAGCTGGTCTGTCTTCTTCTCCTCCTGAAGGGTCTCGTCGAGGAGCTTGGCGGCCTCGTCGTAGCCGAGCTGCGCCGCCCAGGTCTTGAGCGTGCCGTAGCGGGCGATCTCGTAATGCTCCATCGCCTGGGCGCAGGCGGCCAGCACGGCGTCGGCGGCGGGGCTCTCCCCGAAATCCTCCAGATCCTCCTCCATCTCGGAGGTCAGGCCCTGCATGGCCTCGCAGGTCTTGGCCCGGGCCGGCTTGCCGAGAAGCTCGAACACCTGCTGCAGGCGCTCCACTTGGTTGGCGCTCTCCTCCGCATGGGTCTCGAAGGCCTGCTTCAGCTCCTCGTGCCCGGCGGCCTTCGCCGACTTCTTCAGCGCGCGGACCGACTGCTTTTCCGCGTAATAGACATCCTTGAGGGTCTCGTAGAACGCATCCTGCAAGGTCTTCTGCTTGGTGGCCATCTGTCTTCCTCTCCCGAGTGCTGGGACCCGAGACGGTGCGGGAGTGACCTCGCCGGTGACCAGCCTCCGGGGAACCTCGCTTGGGTCGGAAGGTCCCCGGATCTTTTTCGCGCGCCGCCGAAATATTTTCGGAACCTCGGCCGTACCGTACCCCGGCCGGTCAGCCCGCCGAGACGCTGACCTGATCGTCGAGATCGTGGGTCTTGCCGCTGAGGCCCGGCACCTCGTCGAGCTGCCGCAGGCTGGTGAACCGGCCCCGTTCCTCGCGGGTGCGGACGATCTCGAAGCCGTGCCCCTTCAGGGCGGGCACCGAATCGAGTTCCTCGGCGGTGGCGGTGTTGAGGTCGATCATCGGAAGGTTCCTCGTCGGCTCGGGGCAGGAGGGGTCTCAACCCACGGAATCCGCCCGGAACGATCCCGCCTCCGGCTCGCCCCCCAGGCAGCCGCACGGGCCCGGACGGTTCAGCTCGCCCCGCCGGGGGGGCTCGCAGGTTAGGAGGTGGTGCAGCAGGTGCTCCAGCGGGGCCGCATGATAGGGCTTCTGCAGCACCGGGACGCCCTGGTAGGGGGCCTCGAGCCCGCGCTTCCCGTAGCCGGTGGCGAACAGGAAGGGCGTGCAGCGCTCGAACAGCAGGTCGGCCACCGGGTAGCTGCGGGCGTCCCCGAGGTTCACGTCCAGCACGGCGAGGTCGAACCGCTCGGCGCGGGCGAGCGCCAGCGCCTTGTCGAGGCGCATCGCCACCACGACCTCGCAGCCGAGGTCGAGGAGCATGTCCTCCGCCAGCATGGCGACGAGGCTCTCGTCCTCCACCAGCAGGACCCGGCATCCCTCGAAGGAACTCATACCAGGGAACTCATGGCGTGGACCGCGCGGCGACGGCGTCCTGCCCCACCCAGCCCAGCGGCGTGAGCGGGATCGTCATCCGGCAGGAGACGCCGGCGGGGTCGAAGGCGAGGGCGGCGCTGCCGTCGAACTCCATGGGCAGCTGCCGCTCGATCAGCCGCGAGCCGAACCCCCGGCGCGTCGGGGGCACCACGGGGGGGCCGCCCCGCTCCTCCCACGCGAGGTCGAGCCGGTGGCGGCCGTCCTCCCGGTCGCCCAGGGTCCAGGTCACGGCGACGCGACCCTCCGGCACCGACAGGGCCCCGTACTTGGCGGCATTGGTCATCAACTCGTGCAGGGCCATGGCCAGGGTCACGGCGACCTTCGGGTGGAGGCGGGCATCCGGGCCCTCGTACCGGAAGCGGTCGCCATCGACCTCGGCCAGGAGATGGGGGGCGAGCGCGCGCGTGACGACGCCGCGCAGGCTGGCGCTCTCCCAGTTGTCCTCCACCAGCACGTTGTGGGCGTTCGACAGGGCGGCCATGCGGGCGTCGAACACGGCGCGCACGGCCTGGTCCGTCTGGCCACGGAAGGTCTGGGCGGCGATCGACTGCACCGTGGCCAGGGTGTTCTTCACCCGGTGGTTCAACTCGTTGATCAGCAGGCGCTGACGCTCGGAGGCCGCCTTCTCATCGCTGATGTCGCGCACCTCGATGATCGTGCCGATGATGTTGGCGGAATCGTCGCGGATCGGGCTGGCGGTGAAGCCGACCGGGAAGAACCGCCCGTCCCGGTGGACGAAGACCTCCTCGCCCCGCTCCTGGTTGTTCTCGGGGAAGGCCCGGTCGATGGCGCATTCCTCCAGGGGGAACGGCCGCCCGTCCGGGTAGCTGTGGTGCACGATGTCGTGGAGGGGGCAGTTGCGGGCCAGCACCTCCGGCAGAGTCCAGCCGGTGAGCGCCTCGGCGGCGCGGTTCATGTAGATGCAGTGCTGCCGGTCATCCATGAGGAAGATCGAGACGGAGGCGTTGTCCAGGACGGCGTTGAGCCGGCGCTCGGTCTCGAACAGCTGTCCGGCGCCGCGCCGGAGGCTCGCCAGCGGGGTGCTCGCCGCCGAGCTCGATTGTAGCGGCTGCCGGGAATTCGGCACGGTCACATCTCTCTGCACGAACCCATTCAGGCCCCCGCCGACCGGACCTCCAGGTCAGGCGGGACGCGGCCCGCGCGACGGACCGAACCGTGCAATGCATGACGCCTCCGGTCGTTCCCGTACCCGGCGGCGAAGCCTCACGGGGCCGTGAGAGGCGACCCATCGGGGGCGGCGGGGACGGAGCGCTTCACCGCCGCCAGCAGGGACCGGCTCAGCCGCCGCCGCCGGTGCAGGTCGGCGGCGAGGGTGCGGGCGTCCGGCAGGCCCATCGCCCGGGCGATCCGCCGGGCGGCGCTCGCCGTCGGCGGCTTGGCGGGGTCCTCCAGGATCAGGCGCTGCCAGTGGATGACGGCATCGAGGATCGCGTAGGTCTCGGCCAGGGCCTCCGCCCGGTCGACCGGGATCAGGCCGCGCTCCCCCGCCAAGCGCAGGACGGCGCCGCCGGGAAGCCCGATTTCCCCGGTCCAGCCCCCGGCCAGCACCAGGGACTGGGCGAGGAAATCGAGGTCGAACAGGCCCCCAGGGGCGAATTTCAGGTCGTGCGGCCCGGCGGTGCCACGCTCGCGGGTGACGAGGGCGCGCATCGCCCCGGCCTCGGCGCAGACCGTGGCGGGGTCCCGGCGGCGCGCGACGATCTCCGCGATGACCGCCGTCGCCTCGGCCCCGAGGCCCGGATCGCCGGCCACCACCCGGGCGCGGGTCAGCGCCATGTGTTCCCAGGTCTCGGCCTCGTCCCGGTGATAGGCCGCGAACCCCCGGATCTGCACGGCCGGCGGGGAGTGGCTCCCGTGCGGGCGCAGGCGCAGGTCGACCTGGTACAGGCGCCCCCGCCGGGTGGGGACGGTCAGCGCCGCGACGAGGCGCTGGGCGATGCGGTTGTAGGCCACCACGGCATCGACGGGGCGCGGACCGTCGCTCAGGCGGTCCTCGGGGTCGAAATCGTAGAGGACGATCAGGTCGAGGTCCGAGGCGGCGGTGAGCTGGCGCGAGCCGAGCCGCCCGAGGGCGAGGACGCAGCACCGCCCCCGCGGCACCCGCCCGTGCTCCCCGGCGAAGCGGCGGATCTCCGCGTCGAGGACGAGGCGGATCGTCGCCTGTGCGATCCCCGCATAGGCTTCCCCCGCCTCCGCCGGGGTGACGAGGCCGGAGACGAGGCGCGCCCCGGTGACGAAGCTCATCCGCCGGGTGGCGTCGCGGCAGCGGTCGAGGAGGTCCTCGTGCGTCGCCGGCTCGCCGACGAGGGCGCGGTACTGGTCGCACAGGCGGTCAGGGTCGGCGGTGGGCGCGACGAAATCCGGCTCCAGCACGGCGTCGAGGACGTGCGGGCTCCGGCCCACCGCGTCGGCGAGGCGCGGCGAGGCGCCGAGCAGGTCGGCGAAGAGCAACCGCAGCCGCTCGTGCGAGTGCAGGATGGACAGAAGCTCGGCCGCCGCCTGCATCCGGGCGAAGGCCCGGTCGAGGGTGAGCAGGGCGGCATCCGGGTCCGGCGTGCCGCCGAGCGCCCGGAGCAGGGTCGGCAGGAAGGCGGACAGCGTCTCTCTCGCCCGGCCGCCGCGCAGGGCGGGGTGGTGGCCGCGATGCCAGTCCCGGACGATCCCGTGGGCCCGCGCCGCCTCGGAAAAGCCCATCGCGTGGAGGGCCGCGAGGGTGGCGGGGTCGGGCTCGGCCTCCGTGAAGGCCAGGGCGGCCGGGGCGGCCTCGTCCGGGCCGCCCTCGAACAACAGGGCGTAATGGGTCTGGACCCGCCGGGCATGGCCGAGCAGCGCCGCCTCGAAGGCGTCCCGCGTGGGGAAGCCGCTGAAACGTGCGAGGCCGTCGAGGGCTTCCGGGTCCGTGGGCAGGCGCTGCGTCTGCTCGTCGCGGAGCATCTGCAGGCGGTGCTCCAGGGTGCGCAGGAACGTGTAGGCCTCGCTGAGCTCCCGGGTCGCCGGGGCGTCGATCCAGCCCGCCTCGCGCAGGCCCTCCAGGGTCTCGACGGTGCGGCGGCCCCGCAGGGCGGGCTGCCGGCCGCCGAAGACCAGTTGCTGCGTCTGGGCGAAGAACTCGATCTCGCGGATCCCCCCGCGGCCGATCTTGATGTCGTGCCCGGCCACCGCGATGGCCTCGTAGCCACGGACGGCGTGGATCTGGCGCTTGAGGGCGTGAATCTCGGCGATGGCCGCGAAATCGAAGTGCCGGCGCCAGATGAAGGGCCGCAACTCGGCGAGGAACGCATCGGCCGCCTCCCGGTCCCCGGCCACCGGCCGCGCCTTGATGAAGGCCGCCCGCTCCCAGTTCTGGCCGATGGACTGGTAGTAATCGAAGGCGAAGGCCGTGGAGAGGGCCAGCGCGGTGGAGCCGGGATCGGGCCTCAGCCGGTAATCGACCCGGTGGACGTAGCCGTCGGCGGTGCGGTGGGTCAGGAGCTTCACGAGGCCCTGGGCGAGCCGGCCGCAGAACCCCTTGGCGTCGGCTCCCGCCACGGCCTCCGTGCGGGCGGCGTCGTAGAAGACGATGAGGTCGATGTCGCTCGAATAGTTGAGTTCGCCGCCCCCGAGCTTGCCGAGGCCGAGGACGAACAGGCCGCAGCCCGTCGCGGGCTCGTCCGGGTCGGGCGGGCGGATCGTCCCCGCCGTCACCGCCCGGCGCAGGAGGGCGTCGGCCGCGCCCGCGACGGAGGCGTCGGCGAAACCGGACAGGGCCCGCGTCACGGCATCGAGATCCCAGATGCCCCCGAGATCGGCCAGGGCCACGAGGAGGGCGTGCTCCCGCCGCTGGATCCGCAGCTGGCGGCCCACCCGCGCGAGGTCGGCCTCGCTCCGGCAGGTCGCCCCCGCCGCCCGCTGGCGGGCGATGAGGTCGGCGTCGGCCGCCTCCGGGCTCCGGTCCATCAGGTCCGCGAATCGTGCCGGGTCCCGCGCCACGAGCCCCCAGAGGAATGGCGAGTGCTCGGCCAGGGTGAGCAGCAGGGCGCGCAGGGGCGGCGTGAG
>JAKONI010000136.1 GCA_022702015.1 Beijerinckiaceae bacterium
CGCGCTGCGACGGCAGGAAGGTCTGCGCCTCGTCCACGACGTAGAGCATGCCGCGCGGTGAGGGGTTCTTCTTGATCCAGCCGAACAGGGTCATCTGCAGGCGGTTCACGAAATCCTCGCGCGCCGCGTCCGAGGCGAGACCCGAGAGGTTGATCACGGAGACACGGTTGCGCGCGGGGTCGGTTCCGAAGAACAGATGGCGCGGGTCGAGCACCGTGCCCTCGACCTTGAGGAGGGGGTTCGTCGCCACCGCCGCGCGCAGCTGATCGGCCATGTTGGCCGCGTGCCTCTGCGCGTTGCCGATGTCGCTGATCCCGTCCGGCAGGTCCGCGAGCAGGGTGATGAAGTCCGCGAGCTTGCCGCCGCGCACCGCGAAATGCTCCAGGGCCCCCATCAGCACACCGCGCAGGAGGGTCGTTCTCGCCCCCGCGATGGGCCCGAGGGTCTCGGCGGCCATCTCGATCGCCTGCTGGCGCTCGTCGCGGTCCTCGCCGAGTTCGGAGAAGTCGGGCAGGACGGAAAGGAAGAGCGGGTTGCCGGCATGCACGCCCGGCGTCCAGACCACGACCTCGACGCGCTCGCGATAACGCTCCGCCTTGCGCGCGTCCTCCTCCGTGAACGCCTTCGGTGGCTCCGGCCACGGGTCGCCGAGGCGCGACAGGTCGTTGTTCGGATCGATCACGATGGCCGGGAGGCCGGCGAGCGCCGCCTCCTCCACGAGGCGCCGCAGGAGCACGGTCTTGCCGGAGCCCGAACCCGCGATGATCGCCGTGTGACGGGGCAGAAGCGTCAGGGGCAGATCGACGGCGGGCGCGTCGGGAGCGATCCGGTGGCCGACGGGGATGCTGTCCGGGCGGGTCGCGGGGGCGGGCGGCGCCGGTGTCCTGGGTGGCGCGGCGGGGGAGGGCGCCGGAGGGGGCGCGACCGGTGCGTCCGGCGCGGACACGCCCTCGCCCCCCTGGGCGTGAGCGATGCCGGCGGTCTCGAAGAAGCGCGTGCCCGCGACCGGCTGCTCAGCCCGGAGCCAGCGCTCGAACTCGTCGAGGCGGCCCTCGGCCTGTGCCTTCGCCCGCAGATCGCGCAGGCCGACGAAGACCCGCAGATCCTCGTCGGACGGGTCGATCAGCGTGCCCCCGGCGGCCGTGAAGGCATCGACCAGTTGCTTCGTCTTGGCGCCCCCGGGCATCGCGCCCCGGCGGACGAGCAGCAAGTCCCGGTCGGAAATGCGCGTCGAGATGCCGGAGGCGGTCAGCGCCGCGCGCAGGCGGGCTTGGAACGCGATGGCGTTCTGGTGCTGGAGCGCCCGGTAGCAGACGTGCCGCTCGCGGTCGTTCTCCTCCCGGTGGATGAAGATCAGCCGTCCATGCAACGGCGGGATCTTCTGATCGGGCTCGCCTTTGCTCGCCACATCGAGGTCGTCGTCCGGGTCGTCCTCCAGGGCGTAGAGGTCGAACGCATCGCGCAGGAGCTGGCCGAGCCACGTGTCGTCGTCGCCGCGGATGCCGGCGATGTCGGCCTTCCCGGCGGCGGCGGGGAGATCGAATCCGACGGGCCGGGGCGGCTGTACTCGAACGGTCACCTTATCGACGAGACTTTGGCAGACCGAGGCTTCGCCCGAGGCGAGGCACCGACGCCGGAAGGCATCGCACTTCATGAGCAGGGAGCGGGGCATCATCCCCCCCGCCGCCGCTTCCGCGAGGGCATCGCTGCTGAAGGGCCAGGTCGCGTAGGCAGGCGTGAAACCCGCCTCCTCATAGGCCGGCCGCAGGCGGCTGGTGACGAGCGCGGCGGCGGCGGCCCGTTCGGTCACGCTGCGGAGCGTCTGCGCTTCCGTGAAGCGCCCCAGCATCGGCTTCAGGGCGCGTGCGTCGAGACGCTCCCAGGACTCCTCCAGGCATGTCACGACCGTCATGCTGCGGTCGCAGATGAGATGAACCTCTAGGAGTCCGGCGGCCAGCACCTGCGAGAGCCCAGCCTCGGCGTCGATGCCATCCTCGGCCGCGAGCCTGCTGCTCTCGATCAGACCGTCGATCTGATCGACCGCGACGAGGGTCGGGCCGCTGAGCGCCATGATCCAGCCCATGCCCCGCACCAGCTCGACGGGAGCCGGCGGCGGAGTCGTGAAGCCGAGGTTGGCGCGTTCGGCCGGATCGGCGTCGTAGCCCTGAAGCCACGCATGGGCGAGGGCCACCACGGTCAGGTTCTGCGAGCGCAGCAGACAGAGGGCCCTGAACACGTCGAGATGCTTCAGCGCCCGGCTCGCATCGACGCTCATCAAAGCCTTGACGAGGACATCGACGATCCGCCTCGCATCCATCTTCGGCGTGTTGAAGGCGATCTCGACCTCCCTCTCCACCTTGAAGCGGCGTGCCACGCCGGCAAGGACGGCATCCGACTGGCGGCGGCCGTCGGGCATGGTCTGCAACAGGGCCGTCACGAAGCTGAGCGCCGCGCTGCGCCAGAAATCCGTCAGTCCGAGCACGTCGAGGGGCACGAACCAGCCGCCCGAACGCCACACCTCCTGTCGGATTTGGCCGACGAGATGGGTCTTGCCGACGCCCGAGGGGCCGACGAGCACTTGTCCCGGCACACGATCGGCCGGCTTCCTGGCCCGGTGCAGGTCGGCGACGATTCCCGGCACGAGGGCCTCGTTCGGGCCGCCGGTGGGCGGTGTGTCGGTCCAGATGCTGTCGAGGGTGCGCACCCAGTCGAAATCGACTCCGCGCAGGGCGTCGAGGGCATCGCTCATGACTGGATCCGGATGATGTGGAAGGGTTCGCCGGCCGGGCTGAAGGCCGCCGCGCGCTCGGCGTCATCGAGGGATTTCGGATCGCTGAACTGGCTCAGCCGCGCCTTCGGATCGTCCCTCAAAATTGCGGCGAGGGCGACATCGACCGTCTCACGGTCGAGGTCCTTGAGTTCGGCGCGTAGGGCGCTCAGACGCACGGCCTTCGCCCTCTCGCCACCGGTGAGGGCGAGATAGGCGGCCTCGATCCGCGCCCGCACCGCCTGGGCGCTCGGCTTGCCGGGCTTGGCCGAGGTCTTGCCGGGCTTGGCCGAGGGCTTTCGCGGCGTGGCGGAAGGTTTCGGGGAAGGCGGCGGCTCCTCGGCCGGCGGCCCGATCAGGTCGGCGAGCGTCCGACCCGACCGGGTCAGATCGGAATCGATCCGCTCAAGCCAGTCCCGCAGCACACGGAAGGACGGCGGGAGCGGCTCACGCAGATGCTTGCCCGCCCAATCCCAGCCCCGATCCGTCACGCTGAGGCGAAGGGAGCGCCCCTCCCTCGCGGTCTCGATGAATCGGCCCGCGACCAGGGCCTCCCGGTCCGCCCTGTCGGGTTTTGGGGCGAGGGCGCTCTGCAGGGCGCTGCCGCCCCGGCCCAGCAGGCACCAGAGGACCAGGGCCTGTTTCGGCGTCGGCGTTCCGCTCATCGGCTCATCCCCCGTTGGCGCCGCAGCTCGACGACGGCGCGGATCTTCTCGATGGCCAGGGGCAGATCGGCGGCGACCTGCTCGTTGGTCAGCCGCAGGACCAGATACCCCGCCGTCAGCAATTCGTAGTCCCGATGCCGGTCGCCGCCGAATTTGGGTTCCGCCCGGTGCTCGGGTCCGTCGAGCTCCACAACGATGCGATGCTCGGCGCAGAGCAGATCGACCCGTGCCGTCCCACCCCAGGCGCCAATGGCAACCGGCGCATTGCACGCGAACAGGCCAGTGAGATTGGCATCCTGCTCCAGCGCGGCGGCGACCTGACGTTCGGTCTGGCTCGCATGGTGAGTGCCCGCCGGCACGATGAAGCGCGCGACCGCCGGCACTTCGATCCGGCCGAACGCGACGGCCCCGTAGAGGACGCGATCATAGGGGGCGATCTCGGGTGGTGTCGCCGGCAGGGCCGCCACGACCGGCGCACCGTGTCTCGCGCACCATTCGAGGGCTTCGATCACCGGCCTCGCGTGCAGGGCCGAAGCCGGATCGACTTCCCAGAGCAGCACGACGCCGGCGGGATCGATCACGTTCGTCAGGCGGATCAACTCGAGTTCCCGGGCCGTGCGCCGGAAGCGAGGTGGAACTCCGAGGGCGGCGCGTTTCGATGCCGCTTTCATCCAGGGGTCGCCGTCACCGATCTCGTTCCGCCACGAGGGCCACCGCAGGAGGGCAAGGGCGGCGAGATCATCGAGGAGTTTGTCGAGGATCGCGGGTCCGCTCACCGCGCCATCATGGGCGACGGTCAATACGCTCCGGGTGAGACCGGGATCGCCGGACAGAAGATCCGCGACGGACTGGATGCCGATCCCGAGGACAACCACCCGGTCACCGGCGGGCAAGGCGGCGATGCGCCGAACGAGCTCATCGGCGGTGATCCGAGGCCGTACCGTCTCGCTACGCTCAAACGAGGATCGCAAACCAAACCCGTGTTTCCCCTGGATCCTCGGAGCCGAAAGCCCACGAAGCCGCGCGTACAGTTTACAGCACAGGTTCATACCTGTTGCCAGGGAATTACACGCTCAGGTTGTATCACGAGCGGCGACACGAATGGTCGCAGATGCGTCCCGTGCCGGCCGGCATCGGTCCGCCGAGCGGTACACGCGGTCTGCCGTGCACACAGGTTCACACGTCCCCTGCTCGTCCGTTCAGAACAGCGTCGAAGGATGAGGTCATCCGTCATGCCCTTCAGGGTGATAGCCGTGGGTGCGCGGCGGCGTGCTCGGCGGTCAGACCGATCAGCCGTTGGCGTTACGCAGACAGTCGGTTGATTCCTGACGGTCCATGACGAAGCGGCGAGGACGCCCGCATGCAGGCGCTCGCGCCGCCCACTTGCCCGATCATCTTCGGCAGCCGTGGGGTCGATCGCGCCACCGCGTTCGGCGTGAGCGCCCCAATCACCCCGAAATGCTTGACAGCTGTGGCGTCGTCGAAGGCTCGCCCAAGCTTCCTCGTTACGATTTCGAAGAGCTTACGCCAGCTTGAAGTTGCGTGCATGGCACATTGCGCAGCTTCTCGATCACGCAGTGCTCGGATCACTCGCGTGGGAACATCGACCTCGGTATCCAGCGGT
>JAKONI010000140.1 GCA_022702015.1 Beijerinckiaceae bacterium
AAGCCGTCGTCGGAGTGGCGGTTCCACCGGGACATCCTGGCCGCGCGACCCGAGGTCGGCGCCGTGGTCCATGCCCACCCGATCCACTGCACCGCCTTCGCCATCTGCGGGCGGGAGATTCCGGCGATTCACTACATGATCGCGGCCTTCGGCGGCCCGACGGTGCGCTGCGCGCCCTATGCCCCCTATGGCACCGAGGCCCTGTCGCATCTGGCCCTCGCGGCCCTGCGGGACCGGTCGTGCTGCCTGCTCGCCAACCACGGCATGATCGCCGCCGGGGCGGACCTCGCGCGCGCGGTCTGGCTCGCCGCCGAACTGGAGACCCTGTGCCACCAATACGCGGTGGCGCTCCAGGTCGGGGCACCGCTGATCCTCTCCGATGCCGAGATCGCCGAGACGGTGGAGCGGTTCCGGGGATACGGCCTCAACGCCCGCTGATCAGCCGCCGAGGCGCTGCCCCGGTGCGAGGCCCCGCGCCTTGGCGAACTCGGCCGCCGGGACGACCCCGCCCCCCTCGGGGCGGACCCGCCGCACCATGATCTGCCCGCCGGGGGCGGCGACGGCGAAACCGTCCCGATCGACGGAGACGATCTCCCCGGGCTTGCCCGCCACCTCGCCCTCCCGGTGGACGGCGGCGAGGCAGACGTCGAGGATGCGCAGTCTCTCGCCGCCGAGCCGCGTCCAGGCCCCCGGCTCCGGGTTGGCGGCCCGGATCAGGTTGTGGACGATCTCCGCGTGGCTGGCCCAGTGGATCTCCGCCTCGGCGTCGCCGAAGGGGCTCTCGTAGGTCGCGGCGTTCTCGTCCTGATCGACTTCGATATGCTCGCCGCGCATCACGAGTTGCGCCGCCGTCACGAGGCACTCCACCCCGAGCCGGGCCAGTTCGCCACGATAGAGATCACCCTGGGTTTCCTCGGATCCGATGGTGCAGGTCCGCTGCAGGATGACCGGCCCCTCGTAGGGCCGCTGGGTCGGGCGGATGACGCTGACGCCGGTTTCCGCCTCACCCCGGGCGATGGGCCAGGGGACGGGCGTCGGGCCCCGGTAGCGCGGCAGCAGGCTCGCGTGGATCTGGATCGCGCCGTGTTTGGGCAGATCGAGGAGGGCCTGGGGCGGCGCCTCGCCCATGAAGCCGAGGACGGCGATGTCGGCGTCCATCGCCCGCACGGCCGCCACCGCCTCGTCCCCGCCGAGGCTGCCCACCCGATGCACCGGAACGCCGAGCCCCTCGGCGGCGGCGTCCAGGGTGTCCGCGTCGCCCTGCTCCCGGAGGATGCCGGCGACGGTGCCGCCATGGGCCGCGAAGGCTTCGAGGATGGCCTTGCCGAACTCCCCGTGGGCGATGAGGGCGATGCGCATGGTGACTTCCGCGTGCCGTTCTCCGACCGGGAAGATAGGTCATCGCCACGGGCGGCCCACACCGCGACGGGCCGGCGTGGGGCGGGAAGCACCCGGTTCGTCTTCACGATCGCGCGGATCGACCCGGTTCCTCACTCCCATGGGGCGTCCATTCGCGGCGGGGGCGTGGCTTGATCGGGCCGGATCATGCCGCCACAGTGCCGCCGGGCGGATCGACCCGCGATCCCGGACCCGACTGACAGGCTCGATCACCCGATGGCCGCGCGCGCACCCCGCGATCCCGACACGAGGCCGCTCGCGCAGCCCGGCATCTATTTGACGAGGATGCTGATCTTCCTCGCCCTGGTCGGGTTCCTCGCCTTCATCCTGTACAAGCAGATCAAGCCGGCGTTCCTCGCCAATCCCGGATTGAACGGGCTGATCCTCGGCGTCCTGCTGATCGCGGTGATCATCGCCTTCGCCCAGGTCTTCCGGCTGCGCCGGGAGGTCGCCTACGTCAACGCCGCCGCCGCCGGCGAGACGTCCAAGGCGCCCCCGGACCTGCTCAAGCCCCTCATCGGGGCCATCGTGGCCCGCACCGGGGGTGTCGCCGTCCCGGGTACGACCCTTCTCCTCGACACCATCGCCGCCCGGCTGGACGAGGGGCGGGAAATGCTGCGCTACATCGCCGGCATCCTCATCCTCCTCGGCCTGCTCGGCACCTTCTGGGGCCTGATCGATACGCTCTCGGCGGTGGGGGGCGTCATCAAGGGCATGCGCGGCGGCGGCGACGCCTCCGTGATGTTCGATGAGTTGAAGTCCGGCCTCGCGGTACCGCTCTCCGGCATCGGCCTCGCCTTCTCGGCGTCGCTGTTCGGCCTGTCCTCGTCCCTGGTGACGGGCTTCCTCGAACTCCAGGCGGGGCAGGCCCACGGACGTTTCCACAACGAACTTCAGGATTGGCTCATGGCCGTGGGCGTCGCCCCCGAGGCCAGCCCCGCCGCCCCCTTCCAGGCCATGCCCTCCACCCACGAACTGAAGGAGTCCCTCGATCGTCTCACGGCGATCATCGGCGAGGGCGGGGGCAACCGGGTCGCGACCCAGGCGATGACCAACCTCGCCGAGGGCATCCAGGGCCTCGTGCAGCACATGCGGGCCGAGCAGCAGATGATCCGCGACTGGGTGGAGGCCCAGGCGAGCCGCGAGCGTGAACTGAAGCAGGTGCTCGACCGGCTCGGCCGGGAGCGCGTCTGATGGTGGCGACCACCGGCCGGGCCCGGCGGGGCATCCTCAACGTATGGCCCGGCTACGTGGACGCGCTGGCGACGCTGCTGCTGGCAGTGGTGTTTCTGCTGACGGTCTTCGTGACCGGCCAGTTCTTCGTCTCGCAGGAACTCACCGGGCGCGACGCTACCCTGGCGCGGCTCAACCGCCAGCTCGCCGACCTCACCGACCTCCTGGCGCTGGAACGGTCCACTCGGAAGACGAGCGAGGACGAGTTGCGCTCCCTGCGCTCGACCCTCACCCTCGTGGAGGCCGAGCGCGACCAGGCGAAGACCCAGGCGGAGGCGGCGACCGTCAGCCAGGGGGCCGGGAGCAGCCTCGACGCGCAGCTGGAATCCGAGCGCGGGGCCACCAAGCGGGCGCGCTCGCAGGTGGACATCCTCAACGAACAGATCGCCGCCATGCGCCGGCAACTGGCCGCGCTGGAGGACGCGCTCAGCGCCTCCGAGAACCGGGACAAGGAGAGCCAGGCCAGGATCGCCGAACTCGGCAGCCGCCTGAACGTCGCCTTGGCGCAGAAGGTCCAGGAACTCGCCCGCTACCGCTCCGACTTCTTCGGCCGCCTGCGCCAGATCCTCGGGACGCGGCCGGACATCCGCGTGGTCGGCGACCGCTTCGTGCTGCAATCGGAGGTGCTGTTCCCCGGGGGCTCCGCCAGCCTGAAGCCGGAGGCCGGACCCGAACTCGACCGGATCGCCGGCGCCATCGCGGAGCTCGCCCGGCAGATCCCCACCGACCTCCCCTGGGTGCTGCGGGTCGATGGCCATACCGACGCCCGCCCGATCAACACCGCGCAGTTCCCCTCGAATTGGGCGCTCTCGGCGGCCCGGGCCATCGCCGTGGTGCAGTACCTCGCCGGCAAGGGTATCCCGGCGCAGCACCTTCTGGCCGGGGCCTTCGGCGAGTTCCAGCCCCTCGACGGCGGCACCACCGAGGACGCCTACGCCCGGAACCGACGGATCGAGCTAAAGCTCACCGAGCGGTAGCGATTCCGCCGCCGCCCGGGGCGGCTCATTCGCCCGCCGGCAACGGCGCCGCCCGCACCCGCGAATCCTTGCCCCGCGCCGTCTCGTCGAGGGCATCGGTAAATTGCAGGCTGGCGAGCTGGGCGTAGAGCGCGCCATAGGCGAGCAGGCTCTCGTGGGTGCCCGATTCGACGATGCGACCCTCGTCGAGGACGAGGATGCGGTCGGCGGCGCGGATCGTGGCGAGGCGGTGGGCGATGACGATGGTGGTGCGCCCGCGCATGAGCGTATCGAGGGCGGCCTGCACGGCACGCTCCGATTCGGCGTCCAGGGCCGAGGTGGCCTCGTCCAGAAGGAGGATCGGCGCGTCCTTCAGGATCGCCCGGGCGATGGCGATGCGCTGGCGCTGGCCGCCGGAGAGGGTCACGCCCCGTTCGCCGACCTGCGTGGCGTAGCCCTGGGGAAGGGCCTCGACGAAGCCGTGGGCGTGGGCGAGTTCGGCCGCCCGCCGCACCTCGTCCTCGGTAGCCTGCGGGCGGCCGTAGCGAATGTTCTCGGCCACCGTGCCGGAGAACACGATCGGATCCTGCGGCACGAGGGCGATGCGCGCCCGCAGCGCCTCCGGGTCCGCCGCCGCGATGTCGACCCCATCGACGCGGATCTGGCCCTCCTGCGGATCGTAGAAGCGCAGGAGCAGTTGCAGCACCGTCGACTTGCCGGCCCCGGACGGACCGACGACGGCGATCCGCTCCCCCGGGGCGGCGGTGAAGGTCAGGCCCGCGAGCGCCGGGTATCCCACCCGCGTCGGATAGGCGAAGCGCACGCCGTCGAACTCCACGGAACCCCGGGGGGGAACCGGCAGCGGCTGCGGCGGCTCGGCGACGCGCACCGTCGGCTCGGCGGCCAGGATTTCGGTGAGGCGCTCGGCGGCGCCGGCGGACATGGCGAGGTCGCCGTAGACCTCCGACAACTGACCCAGCGCCCCGGCGCCGAACACGGCGTAGAGCACGAACTGCGAGAGCTGGCCGGCGGACATGGAGTGGCTCAGCACCCCCTGCGCGCCATACCACATCACCCCCACCACCGACGCCGAGATGAGGAAGATCGCGACGCCGGTGAGCAGGGCCCGCGCCTTGATGGAGGCTTGGGCCGCGCCGTAAGCCTCCTCGGAGGCGGCCTTGAACCGGGCCGCCGTGTCGGCGGAGCGGCCGAAGGCCTGCATCGTCCGCACCGCGCCCACCGCCTCGGCGGCATAGGCCGAGGCCTCCGCCAGACGATCCTGCGCCGCCCGCGACCGCCGCCGGACGCCCCGCCCGGAGAAGATCAGCGGGAAGACGATCACCGGGATCGCCGCCAGCACCAGCACCGACAGGCTCGGGCTGGTGATCACCATCATCGCCACGGCGCCGATGAACAGGAACAGGTTGCGCAGGAGGATCGAGATCGAGACGCCGAAGGCCGCCTTGATCTGCGTGGCGTCCGCCGTGAGGCGGGACACGATCTCGCCGGACTGCGCCTTGTCGAAGAAGGCCGGATCGAGGGTGGTCAGCCGGGCGAAGACCGCTGCGCGCAGATCCGCCACCACCCGCTCCCCGAGGGTGACGACCGTGTAGACCCGCGCCGCGCTCGACAGGGCGAAGCACAGCACCACCCCGAGCAGCGCGAGGAAGTAGGCGTCGATCACGCCGCTGCCGTCCTCGGAGAACCCGTGATCGATCACCCGGCGCATGGCGATGGGCACGATCAGCGTCGAGGCGGAGGCGCAGGCGAGCGCCAGAAGGCCCGCCGCGATGCGGATGCGATAGCGCAGGGCGAAGGGCACGAGGGGCCGCAGCGCCGTGAGGGGCGCCTTCGGCCTCCCCGCCGGGGCGGCTCCGTCCGAGGCTCTACCTTTGCGGGCCATTACGCCTCATCGTGTGTGTCCCCCGCCGCTTGTTCGGACGGGGCGCGTGGGGTATACGCCGCCGCTCATCCGATTGTGTGTGTTCAATGGCCGCAAGCCGCCACCCGGTCGGCTTCCCACGCGCGGTTGCCACGAACCCCCCGTTCGATGCAACAGCGTAGACCCGTTTTAAAGTGGCATCCGGGCCGGGTGGCGCCCTTCGTGCTCCCCGCCGTGTGCGAGAACAATAGGATAACGAGTCATGGCCAAGGCACCGGCGACCCCCTCGCAGAACGCTCCGGCGAACTCCGCCTCCGTGAAGGTCCCGAAGGTGGCGAGGACGGGGGTGACCGAGCACCCCGATTACCATTTCATCCGCGTCGTGATGACGGACGGCACCGACTACCGGACCCGTTCGACCTACGGCAAGGAGGGTGACACCCTCAACCTCGACATCGACCCGCTGACGCACCCGGCCTGGACCGGCGGCGAGCAGAAGATGCTCGATCGCGGTGGCCGCGTCTCGCGCTTCACCTCGCGCTTCGGCAACCTCGGCGGCAAGCGCTGAGTCGCCTCCCGGCGCATTAGAGTTCGCAGCGGGCGGTCCTTCGGGGCCGCCCGTTTTCGTTTCGGGGAGCCGGACAGCCCTGGCGCTTAACAACCAGCATGTTATACGTTTGTTGAACGTTGCGGTGAGGGGCACCGGCGAAGATCGAAGTCAAGAAAGTCGGCAATTCCACGGGGCTTATTCTTCCGAAGGAGTTGGTCTCTCGCCTGAACCTCGAACAGGGGCAGTGGCTGCATGTTCAGGAGATCCCCGAGGGCGGCGTCCGACTCACACCGTACGATCCGGATTTCGACGCGGCGGCGGAACTCGTCGATGAGATCATGGACGAGTACCGCGACACGCTTCGTACACTCGCCGAATGACCGAGCCGCGCTGGCTGAACTCTCAGGAAGTGCGCGCCGCCTACGAACGGCAGATCGTACGGTTCGGTGGCCCGCCCGGCCTTCGTGACGAGAACGCCCTCGAATCCGCCCTCGGACGACCGATCAATCGTTGGCAACACGAGGGGGCCGATCTGGCGTCGCTGGCGACGTCTTATGCCTTTAGCCTCGCCAGGAAGCATGCCTTCATCGACGGCAATAAACGCATCGCTTTCGTCGCCATGATGGTTTTCCTGCGCCTCAACGGGATCCGGTTCGCGCCGGACCCCGCGCAGGCTGCAGTGGCCATCGTCGGCCTCGCCGCCGGCGAGATCGACGAGGCGGGGCTGACCCGCTGGATTCGGGACAACTGGCCCCCGGCGTAGGACCGCCCGCGTCGCAGCGCCCCGGCGCCTTTCTGCGGACGGGTGCGGGACCTATCTCCGGATAAGGAAATCCGAGACGGCGAGACGATGGCCAGCCCAGACCGAGACCTTGAAGCCAACCGCTTCTCCGCCCGCGCGGGGCGCTATGCCAGCGTCGGCGCCAACGTCGGCGGCGTCGCCGCGCGCATGGCGATGTCACGGTTGTTCGGCAAGGAAGGCACCACCAACGCCGCCGCCCTCGCCCAGGCGCTGGGGGGCCTGAAGGGGCCGATCATGAAGGTGGCGCAGTTGCTCGCCACCGTCCCCGACCTGCTGCCCCCCGAATACGCCACCGAGTTGCAGAAGTTGCAAGCGGACGCGCCGCCCATGGGCGCTGCCTTCGTGAAGCGGCGGATGCAGGCCGAACTCGGCGCCAACTGGTCCACCCGCTTCGGAAGCTTCGATCTCAAGCCCGCCGCGGCGGCTTCCCTGGGGCAGGTCCACCGGGCCTCCACGAAGGACGGCCAGCTCCTCGCTTGCAAGCTCCAGTACCCGGATATGCAATCGGCGGTCGAGGCAGACCTCAAGCAACTCGAAGTCGCCTTCGCCCTCCACCGGCGGATGAACTCCTGGCTCGACACCCGGGAGATCGCCAAGGAGATCGGCGCCCGGGTCCGCGAGGAGCTCGATTACGCCCGCGAGGCCAAGCACGCCCGCCTCTACGGCGCGGTGCTCAAGGACATCGACGTGGTGCGCGTGCCGGAGGTCCACCCGGACCTCTCCACCGGCCGGCTGCTCAGCCTCGGCTGGCTGGAGGGGGAGAAGATCCTCGGCTTCACCGAGAAGGGTGTGGAGGTCCGCAACCGCATCGCCCAGGCGATGTTCAAGGCGTGGTGGCACCCCTTCAGCCGGGCGGCGGTGATCCACGGCGATCCCCATCTGGGCAACTACACCGTGTTCTCCGAGGGTGGGGAGGCGGCGGGCATCAACCTGCTCGATTACGGCTGCGTCCGCATCTTCCACCCCCGCTTCGTCGGTGGCGTAGTCGATCTCTACCGGGGCCTTCTCACCGGCGACGAGGCGCGGACGGTCCATGCCTATGAGACTTGGGGGTTCAAAGACCTCGATCGGGAGAAGATCGAGATCCTCAATATCTGGGCACGCTTCATCTACGGCCCGCTGCTGGAGGACCGGGTGCGCACCGTCGCGGATGGCGTGAAGCCCGGCGAGTACGGGCGGCGGCAGGCGTTCCAGGTGCATCAGGCGCTCAAGGAGCGGGGCCCCGTGACCGTGCCCCAGGAATTCGTCTTCATGGATCGGGCGGCGGTCGGGCTCGGCGCGGTGTTCCTGCACCTGCGCTCGGAGCTGAACTACCATCGCCTGTTCGAGGCGGAGATCGAGCATTTCTCGGCCGACGCCCTCGCGGAACGTCAGAAGCAGGCGCTCGCGGCGGTCGGTCTCGCTCAGCCGGTTTGAAGATCTGGCCTGCGGGACGACAAGCATCCGGCGTGCGCCATCGCACGCCGCGTATTGTCCCGACCCGCACCGGCCTGAATTGGCTGATTTTACCTGCGAAATCGCAGGTTCCGGCGAGTGCCGACATGCCCCAGCAACTCACGGCTGCAAGGATTCATCTGTAGCCGCAGGTGCCGGGGCGGCTCGCCTGGGTTGCGCCCTCCGGCATTGTGAAAGCTTGGCTTAAGACGATAGAGCTAGGCGCAGAGATGCGGCGGTGAGGCCGCGTCGTGGGAGAGTCCGATGCGAGCCTTGCGCTCCACTCCGGTCGCGCTGGCCGCCCTTCTCGCCGGCCTGATGGCCGGTGAGCCGGCTCATGCCGCTTCGCCGGACCCGTCCGCCCTCACCACCCCGGTGGAAACGCCCACGCCCCAGCCCGACGCGGGGACCAAATCCCCCGCTCCTGCCCCTGCCCCCGCCGACGCGAAGCCGGATGGGGATGGCCCCGTGGTGGGGACGCCCGCCAACCCTGTCTCCGACTATAAGCCCCCGGAGCCGACGCCCGAGGCACCGCCCGCTCCGGCGGCGGCGGCCCCCGCCCCGCCGGTGGTCGAGCCCCTGCCCACGGCGGTCGCCGCGCGACTGGCGGATCCCGCTTCGCTCCTCACGCGCTTCGGCACCCGGGAGCGCGAGGCGCTTAAGTCCTTCTACGAGGCCCACGCCGACAAGCCGGTCTGGATCGTAGACGGCGCCTGGACGCCCGAGGCCAGGGCCATCGCGTCCCGCCTCGGGGCGGCGGGGGAGGACGGACTCGATCCCCGCGCCTACTCGGTTCCCCCGCTGGCCGACCACCCGGACGACAAGGCCGTCGCGGAGGCCGACCTGCGCCTCTCCGCCGCCGCCATCCTCTATGCACGGGACGCCCGGGGCGGACGGGTGAACCCCGCCTCGATCTCGCGCCTGATCACCCCGACCCTTGAGCTTCCCCCGGCCGACGCCGTCCTCACCAAGCTCTCCGGGGCCGGCCCCAAGGCGGGGGAGGTCCTCCAGGCCTACAACCCGGCGACGAAGGGATACCTCGCCCTGAAGGCGCAGCTTGCGGCCCTCAAGGCGCCCCGGTCCGGCCGGGCACCGCTGACCCTGCCCCCGGGCCCCACCCTGAAGCTCGGGATGCACGATCGGCGGGTGCCGGCGCTGCGGACGCATTTCGGCCTGGAGGCCACCTCCGACCCCACCGCCTACGATGCCCCCGTCGCGGATGCGGTGGGCCAGTTCCAGCGCGAGCGCGGCCTGCCCGGTGACGGTTCGCTCAACGTACGGACGGCGATGGCTTTGGCCGATTCCGGCCGGGCGACCAAGCCCGGAGAGGAGGCCGAGATCCTCGTCAACATGGAACGCTGGCGCTGGCTGCCCTCCGACCTCGGAACGGATTACGTGCTCGTGAACGTGCCGGAATTCCGCCTGCGGATCGTCCGGGGGGGCACGGTGCGCGACGAGGCCCGGGTCATCGTCGGCAAGCCGGAATCACCCACGCCGATCTTCTCGGGGCAGATGGAGTACGCGGTCGTCAACCCGTCCTGGTACGTCCCGCCGTCGATCCTCAAGACGATGGTGCCCAAGCTGGCGAGCTATGGCGGCAAGACCTGGGGCGGCTACGAGATCGTCCGGCGCGGCGGCCATATCTCCCTGCGCCAGCCGCCGGGCGAGAAGAACGCCCTCGGCTTCATCAAGTTCATGTTCCCCAACCAGCACGCGGTCTACCTGCACGATACGCCGAACCGCTCCCTGTTCTCGGCCTCGACGCGGGCGTTCAGCCACGGCTGCGTGCGGGTGGACGACCCGTTCCGCTTCGCGGACGCGGTGCTGCCGGACTGGAGCGAGGAGCGGCTGAAGCGGCTGATCGGCAAGGGCGAGAAGACCCTCCGCCTGCCGCAGAAGCTGCCGGTCCACATCGCCTACTTCACGGCTTCCGTGGACGAGGGCGGGACCCTGCGCCGCCTGCCGGATCTCTACGGCTACGACGCGCCGATCCGCGCCGCCCTCGGCCTGCCCGGCGGCGGGGGCCCGGCCATCGCCCGCCTGCCGAAGGAGCCTTCGCGCAAGGTGGCCGAGCGGCCAGAGCCCCGCGCCGCCCGTCCGATCCGCGCCGCCGCGCATCCGCGCCCGGTCGCGACCCGCCCCGCCCGGAGCTACGGGGCCGACCCCTACGGCCTCGGGCGTTCGGCCCGGGCCGGGGAGCGGCCGGAATACGGCGAGCCCGGTCTGTGGACTCCCGAGCCGGCGCCCGCGTCCCGCTCCTTCTGGTAAGGCGGAACGATCCCGATCCGATCGCCCGTGCGTGAGCGCACGCACGGGCACGATTTCGCCACGGTCGAGACTTAGCCGTATCCGGGAAGCTGGTTGCGCAGCGGTCCATCGGCGGGGTCAGGCCGGGGGGTCGCGGCGCGACTCTGTCGATCCCGCCTCGCGCGGATTCCGAGAGGGCGTACCGTGCCGTCGAGACGCGTGACTGCCCGCCTCCTGCGTCGCGGCCTGATGGCCGTCGCCGGCATCGCCGCCGCGATCCTGGGCACCACCGCCGAGACCGAGAACGCCGTCGCCAACGGCGACACCCGCGCGCTGACGATCTACCACACGCACACCCAAGAGAGCTTGACGATCACGTTCAAGCGCGACGGGCGCTACGACCGGGCGGCCCTCGAACAGCTGAACTGGCTGCTGCGAGACTGGCGTATCAACGAGCCCACCAAGATGGACCCGCGCCTGTTCGATACGGTGTGGGAGGCCTACCGGCAGGTCGGCTCGTCCCAGCCGATCAACATCGTCTCGGCCTATCGCTCGCCCGGCACCAACGCCATGCTCCGGCGCCGCTCCAAGATGGTCGCCGAGTACAGCCAGCACATGCTCGGCAAGGCGATGGACTTCTACCTGACGGACGTGCCGATCGATCGGATCCGCGAGGTCGGGTTCCAGATGTCCCGGGGGGGCGTGGGCTGGTATCCGCACGCGAACACGCCGTTCATCCACATGGATGTCGGGTCGGTGCGCTCCTGGCCACGCATGAGCCGCGATCAGCTCGCCCGCATTTTCCCCGACGGCAAGACCGTCCACCTGCCGCCGGACGGGCATCCGCTGCCCCATTACGAGGAGGCGAAGGCCGAGATCCTGGCCCGGGGCGGCTCCGTGGCCGGCATCACCACGCAGCTTGTCAGCGCGGAGGACGAGGACAGCCCCGGCCTGATGGATTTCCTGGCCGGCCTGTTCAGGAGCAGCCCCGCCCCGCAACCCGCCGCCGCCGTGGCCGTCGCGCAGCCTTCCGCCCCCCGCCGGGGCCGTCAGGCGCCCGTGGTGGCCGTCGCCAGTGCCGACCCGGATATGCCGATCGCCGCGAAGGCCCCCCTCGCCTACGCGGCGGCGAGCCCCGAGACCGGTGGCCTGCCCCGGGACGGGAGTGAGCGAGGCGGACTCCCGGCGCAAGGCGGGCTGCCGGCGCAAGGTGGGCTCTCGGCGCAGGGCATTCTCACGGCCGAGCCGGGCACAGACACGATTTCCCCGGTCGTCGCCCCCCTGCCGCCGCGCCGCCCGTCGGACGCGCTGATGCTGGCGTCGGCAGCGGTGGCGATGCCCCTGCCCCCGCCGCGTCCCGTGCAGCTGGCCTCCCTCGACGGCGGGATGGCGCACC
>JAKONI010000155.1 GCA_022702015.1 Beijerinckiaceae bacterium
CGCGCGGCGGGTTCGGGGCGATGGTGCTGCACCTGCTGGCCGAGCGGGGCGCGCTGGACGCGGGCCGGGTGCGGGTGCGGACGATGACGCTGCCGGACACCTACCAGGACCACGACAGCCCGGAGAAGATGTACGCCGAGGCCGGGCTGGACGCCGACAGCATCGTCAACGTCGTCAACGCCGCGCTGCCGGACCGGAAGGAAGGCCGCTCGCGCCTGCGACTGGCGTAACACGCTTCCGAAACTTGCCGCTCAGTCGGTTCGGTGACACAAGCGCGGCGCGGCGGGTCCTCCCGTCGCGCCGTCATCCCTTGAACATTTTGCGAAACGATGGCTGAGGCCACCCATCCCGGCCCGACCGAGGTCGGCCCCACGCTGATCACCGGCGCGAGCGGCTTCCTCGGGTCGGCCCTGGTCGACGTGTTCCGCCGGGCGGGCTTCCCGGTGCGAATCCTCGTGCGCGCCACCAGCCCCCGCACGAACCTCACTTGGCCGGATGTCGAGATCGTGACCGGGGACATGCGCGATCCCGCGAGCGTGGCGCAAGCCATGCGCGGCCAGCGCTACCTGATCCACGCGGCGGCGGACTACCGCCTGTGGGCGCCGGACATGGAGGAGATCGTCCGCACCAACCGCGACGGCACGCGCCTCATGATGCGCGCGGCCCTCGATGCGGGGGTGGAGCGGGTGGTCTACACGTCGAGCGTCGCGACGATCCGCCCCCCGGCGGACGGCGTGACCCCCTCGGACGAGACCATGCCGCTCACCCCGGAGACGGCCATCGGCGCCTACAAGCGCAGCAAGGTCGTGGCCGAGCGGGTCGTGGAGGAGATGGTCGCCCACGAGGGCCTGCCCGCCGTCATCGTGAACCCCTCGACGCCCATCGGCCCCCGCGACGTGAAGCCGACCCCCACCGGCCGGATCATTCAGGAGGCGGCGCTCGGCAAGATGCCGGCTTTCGTCGATACCGGGCTCAATCTGGCCCATGTGGACGACGTGGCGCACGGCCATCTCCTCGCGCTCCACAAGGGGCGGACCGGCGAGCGCTACATCCTCGGCGGGGAGGACGTATTCCTGTCGCAGATGCTCGCGGACATCGCCGGGATGGTGGGGCGCAAGCCGCCCACGGTGAACCTCCCGAGGGCCGTCGTGTACCCGGTGGCGTTCTTCGCGCAGCTCGCCGCGCGGTTCACCGGCAACCAGCCGTTCGCCACCATCGACGGCATCCGCATGTCCCGCTACCGGATGTTCTTCTCCGACAGGAAGGCCCGCGCCGAACTCGGCTACACGGCGCGCCCCTATCGCGAGGGACTGTCCGACGCGATCGACTGGTTCCGCGGCGCGGGATATCTGAAATGACCTCCCTCAATACCGCGACCGACACCCGCTCGGGCAAGGGCCATCGCGACGAGAACTTCCCCGTCGCCTCGCACCTGATCCATCCCCGCCACCGCGGGGCCATCCTGGCCTTCTACAACTTCGTCCGGGCTGGGGACGACGTGGCCGACCATGCCGAGCTTACGCCCGAGCGAAAGATCGCCATGCTCGACGGGCTGGCCGACGCCCTGACCGGCGCGGGCCCCTCCGACCCGGAGGCGGAGCCTCTGAGGGCGGAACTCGCCGTGCGCCGGCTGCCCCCCCGGCACGCCCTGGAGCTTCTCGATGCGTTCCGCATGGATGCGCGCAAGAACCGCTACGCCGACTGGGACGAGCTGATCCACTATTGCCGCTACTCGGCCATGCCGGTGGGCCGCTTCCTCCTCGACATCCACGGCGAGGATCCGGCGCGGGTCTGGGGACCGTCCGACAAGATCTGCGCGGCCCTCCAGATCATCAACCACGTTCAGGATTGCGGGAAGGATTTTCGCGGCCTCGACCGGGTGTACCTGCCGCAGGATTGCCTGGACCGCCATGGGGCGACCGTCGCCATGCTGGGCGAGGCGAAGGCGCCCCCGCCCCTGCGCGCGGCCCTGCGTGAACTCGCCGGACGCTGCCTCGACCTTCTGGAGGAGGGCTCCGCCCTGCCGGATCTGATCGACGACACCCGTTTGTCGCTGGAGATCGCCGCGATCCACCGCCTCGCCGTCGTGCTGTCGAAGGGCCTCCTGGACCGCGATCCGCTGTCCGAGACGGTGCATCACGGCAAGGCCGCCTTCGCCCTCGTGGCCCTGCGGGGGGTGGCGGTGACGCTGGCCCGCCGCCCGTTCCGCGGCCGGATCGTCCGCGCGGCCATGCAGGGAGCATCCCGTTGAGTGCCACCGCGACGCCCGCCCCGGCCGCCGAGGCGCAGGCCCCGGCGCTTCCCGCCGCCGGCTCCTCGTTCTACACCGCAATGCGCCTGCTGCCGAGGGAGCGGCGGGAGGCGATGTATGCGGTCTACGCCTTCTGCCGGGCGGTGGACGATGTGGCCGACGACGGCGGCCCCCGGGACGTGCGCCGGGCGGAACTCGATCGCTGGCGGGCCGACATCGATGCCCTCTATGCCGGCCGCCCGGTGGCGCGGACCCGCGACCTCGTGGGGCCGGTGAAGCAGTTCGACCTGAAGCGCGAGGATTTCCAGGCGGTCATCGACGGCATGGCCATGGACGCGGAGGAGGATATCGTCGCCCCCGACGAGGCGACCCTCGACCTCTACTGCGATCGGGTCGCGAGCGCCGTCGGGCGGCTCTCCGTGCGCATCTTCGGGATGCCGGAGGCGGACGGGATCAAGCTCGCCTGGCATCAGGGCCGGGCGCTGCAACTCACCAACATCCTGCGCGACATCGACGAGGATGCCGAGCGCGGCCGCCTCTACCTCCCCCGCGAGAAGCTCGCGGCGATCGGGCTCCCCGCGCCCACCCCGATGCAGGCGATCATGCATCCCCGCATCGGCGAGGTCTGTTCGGCGCTGGCCCGGGAGGCCGAGGCCCATTACCGGGCGACCTGGGACATCATCGGCCGCAGCCCGCGCAAGGCGACCAAGGCGGCCCGTCTGATGGCGGCGGCCTACCGCCTGTACCTCGACGCGGTGGTGGCCCGGGGCTGGAACCCGCCCCGGGCGCGGGTGAAGCCCGGAAAGCTTCCCCTCATCCTCGTCGCCCTGCGCCACGGGATCCTCTGATGGCGACGGTCCATGTCGTCGGCGCCGGGCTCGCCGGGCTCTCAGCCGCCGTGACCCTCAGCGCGAATGGCGGGAAGGTCGTCCTGCACGAGGCCGCCAAGCAGGCCGGCGGGCGCTGCCGGTCCTACTACGATCCCACCCTCGGGCTGACGATCGACAACGGCAACCACTTGCTCCTTTCCGGCAACGCCGACGCCTTGGGTTTCCTGAAGGAAATCGGCGCCCCGGCGGACGCCCTGACGGGGCCCGAGGAGGCCGCCTTCGACTTCGCAGACCTCAAATCCGGCCAACGCTGGACGCTGCGCCCCAATGCCGGTCGCCTGCCCTGGTGGGTGCTGAGCCCGTCGCGCCGGGTGCCGGGGACCCGCGCCCGGGACTACCTCGCACCGCTCGGCATCCTGCGTGCCGCCTCGGGCAAGTCCGAGGGCGCGGGGGGGACCATCGGCGAGACCATGGAATGCACGGGGCCGCTCTACGAGCGCCTGTGGCACCCGGTGCTCCTCGCCGCCCTCAACACCGAGCCCCGTGACAGCGATGTCGGCCTCGCCGCCCGCATCCTGCGGGAAACCCTCGGCGCGGGCGGCCGGGCCTGCCGGCCGATGGTCGCCGACCAGGGCCTGTCCTACGCCTTCGTCGACCCGGCATTGAAGACGCTTCAGGCCCGCGGCGTCACGATGCGGTTCGGCCGCCGGCTGCGCAGCCTGGAGAACGAGGGGGGGCGGGTCACCTCGCTGCTGTTCGCGGATGGCCCCGAGATCCTGGCACCGGGCGATTCGGTCGTGCTCGCCCTGCCGCCCTGGGTGACATCCGAACTGTTGCCGGGAGTCCCCGCGCCGAGGGAATTTCGGTCGATCGTCAACGCCCATTTCGCGATGGTGCCGAAACCCGGCAGTCCCTTAATACTGGGTGTCGTAAACAGTCTCACGGAGTGGCTCTTCGCCTATTCCGATCGTTATTCGGTGACGATCAGCGGCGCGGACAGGCTTCTCGACGTGCCGAGAGAAGACCTGGCCCGGCAGATCTGGGATGAGATCGCCACGCTCGGCAATCTTGCGCCGGAACTGCCACGCTGGCAGATCGTCAAGGAGAAACGTGCGACGTTCGCCGCGACGCCGGCCGAGGCCGCGCGCCGGGCGCCCGCGCGCACCGCGCACGCCAACCTCACGTTGGCGGGCGACTGGACCGCGACCGGGCTGCCCTCGACCATCGAGGGCGCGATCCGGTCCGGAAAGACGGCGGCGCATGCGCTGATGTGCGCGGGATCACCTGCGCGCGGCGCAGCTTGAGGCATGGCGGTCGCATTCCCGCGACCGTAAGGCGAGGATCGATGAGAGAGGCCGTGAAGAAGATAGAGGCGCTACAGCGCCCGAAGACTCAGGATATCACGCTCGATACCGTCGAGCGCAGCGTCAACGTGGCAACCCGCGCCCTGAGCGCCCTGGCACACACCGACGGACATATCTGCTTCGAGTTGGAGGCGGACGCCACGATCCCCTCCGAGTATATCCTCTTCCATCACTTTCGTGGCCACCCGCCGGCCCCCGAGCTTGAGCGCAAGATCGGCAACTATCTCCGCCGCACCCAGGGACCGCATGGCGGCTGGGCGCTGGTCCACGAGGGTCCGTTCGACATGAGCGCGACCGTCAAGGCCTATTTCTGCCTCAAGATGATCGGCGAGGACATCGAGGCGCCGCAGATGCGCCGGGCCCGCGAGGCGATCCTCGCCCGGGGCGGCGCGGCCAACGCCAACGTCTTCACCCGCTTCATGCTGGCGCTCTACGGGGAGGTGCCGTGGACGGCGGTGCCGGTGATGCCCGTCGAGATCATGTTCTTGCCGAAGTGGTTTCCCTTCCACATCGAAAAGGTCAGTTACTGGGCCCGCTGCACCATGGTGCCGATGTTCGTCCTGCAGGCAACGAAGCCGAGGGCGAAGAATCCCCGTGGGATCGACGTGCAGGAACTGTTCGTCACGCCGCCGCAGAGCGTCCGCTCCTGGCCGGGCTCGCCGCACGCCACCTGGCCCTGGACGCCGATCTTCGGTTTCATCGACCGGATCCTCCAGCGGACCGAGCACCTGTTCCTGAGGAAGCCGCGCGAGCGGGCGATGGAGAAGGCCCGCGCCTGGGTGAGCGAGCGCCTGAACGGCGAGGACGGGTTGGGGGCCATCTTCCCCGCCATGGTCAACTCCGTGCTCATGTACGAGATCATGGGTTACACGGCCGATCACCCGCAGGTGAAAATCGCGCTGGAAGCGATCGAGAAGCTTGTCGTCATCAAGGACGACGAGGCTTACGTGCAACCCTGCGTCTCGCCGGTCTGGGATACGGCGCTCGCGGCCCATGCCCTTCTGGAGGCGGGTGGCGCCGAGGCCGAGGCGCAGGCCCGGGCCGGGCTCGACTGGTTGAAGCCGCGCCAAGTGCTCGACATCGTGGGGGACTGGGCCGCCCGCAAGCCGAAGGTCCGCCCCGGCGGCTGGGCCTTCCAGTACGCCAACGCGCATTATCCCGACCTCGACGACACCGCCGTGGTGGTGATGGCGATGGACCGGGCGATGCACCAGCACGGCCTCGTGGCCGACATGCCCGACTACAAGGCTTCCATCTCCCGGGCGGTGGAGTGGGTGATCGGCCTGCAATCGGCCGATGGCGGCTGGGCCGCCTTCGATGCCGACAACAACTACATGTACCTGAACCACATCCCGTTCTCGGACCACGGCGCCCTCCTCGACCCGCCGACCGCGGACGTGACCGCCCGGGTCGTCGGAATGCTGGCGCAGCTCGGTGAGACCCGCGAGAGCAGCCGTGCCCTCGATCGGGGGGTGAACTACCTCCTGAACGATCAGGAGGAGGACGGCTCCTGGTACGGCCGCTGGGGCATGAACTTCATCTACGGCACGTGGTCGGTGCTGAATGCGTTGAACGCCGCCGGCCTCAGCCCGGCCGACCCGCGCATCCAGAAGTCGGTGTCGTGGCTCATCCGCATCCAGAACCCGGATGGCGGCTGGGGGGAGGACGCCTCGTCCTACAAGATCGACCCGGCCTTCGAGCCCGGTTCGTCCACCGCATCCCAGACCGCTTGGGCACTGCTCGCACTGATGGCCGCCGGGGCGACGGACGATCCGGCGGTGACGCGGGGCGTCAACTTCCTCACGCGGACGCAGAGCGCCGACGGTCTCTGGAGCGAGGAGCGCTACACCGCCACGGGATTCCCGCGGGTGTTCTACCTGCGGTACCATGGCTACTCGAAGTTCTTCCCGCTCTGGGCGCTGGCGCGCTACCGGAACCTGAAGATGAGCAATACCGGGCGCGTGGCGTACGGGATGTAAGACGATAATCGCGCCGGGCCTCGCGGGGGCCGGCGCAAGGCGGGCCTCGACTATGATGCGGTCGCGGATAGGATCCGGGGCCCAAACTGGTTGAGCGGGTCGCGCCCCATGTGAATGCCGCAAGAGCGTTTCTCACGCTGAACCGGCATCCGCTGCGGCGGAAGAGGCTTTAGCCCACCACTCGCAACTCGTCCCCCACGGCCACACCGCCGCCTGCGATCACTTCCAGGTAGACCCCGAGGTCGCGGTGGCCGAGGCGCTTGTCGATGGTCCACGGGATGTCGAGGTCGCGGGCGGCGGTATCGGGATCGACGTTCGTCGCCGCGCAGCGTACGGTGCGCTTGGTGATCTTGAGCCGGAGGCCGCTCGGGGCCTCGATCACTTGGCCCAGCATGTCCAGCTCGGCGAAGGGCGTGAGCCCCTCGACCAGCAGGTTGCCGCGAAACCGCAGGGGCGAGACCGGCACCCCAAGCTCATCCTCCAACATTTGCACGCTGGCGCGGTTGATGAGCGACACGTAGCCCGTGGGCGAATCGGTGAACCGGTACTGTGGCGGGGCCGCGAGCACCTTCGGCTCGCCCTTTAGCGACTCGGGGATGAACCGGCGCAGCAGGTCCGCGACGGCACCGCGACCTTCCTCCGTGTCGAGCCGGGCCGCCAGGGAGTGACCGTCCCCCTCGATGGTCAGCGTCGCGGTGGCGTCGTCGTAGCGGGTGCGCAGCCGGGCCAGGGCTTCGTCCCGCATCAGCATCAGGTACTTGGTCTTCGGCTGGTGCCGGGGGGCCACCGGATTGAAGCCGGAGGGCCCGTTCTCGATGGCGTAGAGGCGGTCGCCGGGGAAGTGGCCGCTCGTCTCCAGTTCGGCGCGCTCCACGGGTTCGGGGCTCAGCCCCTTCACGGGGTAGCGATAGAGCGCGGTGACGCGCATGTCGGGAAGCGTGACCATGCCCCAGCAGGATCCTGAATCCGCGACGTTGGCAAGATGGCGTTTCGCGGGTCTGGTCCTCTTGTGGTGCGCAAATGCAACACCACATCCGTGATACCGGCGGCTTCACCGCGCCGGGGCCCCTTGCGGCATCGCGCCGAGGGGCGTCGTTTCGGTCGCATCGCGCCACATCGGGCGGTGCGCCGGCACGGGAGAGGCGACAACGCATGAATTTCGAGAAGTACACCGAACGCGCCCGGGGCTTTGTCCAGGCGGCGCAGAACCTCGCCATGCGCGAGGGTCATCCGCAGTTGCAGCCGGGCCACCTGTTGAAGGTCCTGCTGGATGATTCCGAGGGCCTCTGCGCGGGCCTGATCGATAGGGCCGGCGGCCAGTCCCGCGTGGCCCTGGCGCAGGTGGAGCAGTGGCTCGCCAAGCAGCCGAAGGTCAGCGGCAACGCCGCCTCGCCCCAGGCGACGCGCGAACTCGTGCGCCTGTTCGACACCGCCGAAAGTGCGGCGCAGAAGGCGGGGGACTCCTACGTCACCGTCGAGCGGCTGCTTTTGGCTCTGGCGGTCGAGAAGGAGTCCGAGGCGGGGCGCGCGCTCCAGGCGGCGGGGGTGACGCCCGCGTCGCTGAACGGGGCGATCAACGCCCTGCGCAAGGGCCGCACCGCCGACAATGCGTCGGCGGAGAACGCCTACGACGCGCTGAAGAAATATGCCCGCGACCTCACCGAGGCGGCGCGCACCGGCAAGCTCGATCCGGTCATCGGCCGGGACGAGGAGATCCGGCGCACCATCCAGGTCCTGTCCCGGCGCACCAAGAACAACCCGGTCCTGATCGGTGAGCCGGGCGTCGGCAAGACGGCCATCGTCGAGGGTCTCGCGCTGCGCATCGTCAACGGCGACGTGCCGGAATCCCTCAAGGACAAGAGCCTGCTCGCCCTCGACATGGGCGCGCTCATCGCCGGCGCGAAGTATCGCGGCGAATTCGAGGAGCGGCTGAAGGGCGTGCTCTCCGAGGTCACGGCGGCCGAGGGCGGCATCATCCTGTTCATCGATGAGATGCACACCCTCGTCGGCGCGGGCAAGGCGGACGGGGCGATGGACGCCTCGAACCTCTTGAAGCCGGCGCTGGCCCGGGGCGAGTTGCACTGCGTCGGCGCGACCACCCTCGATGAGTACCGCAAGCACGTGGAGAAGGATGCGGCCTTGGCCCGGCGCTTCCAGCCGGTCTTTGTGTCGGAGCCCACGGTGGAGGACACGGTGTCGATCCTGCGCGGCTTGAAGGAGAAGTACGAGCAGCACCACGGCGTGCGCATCCAGGATTCGGCCCTGGTGGCGGCGGCGACGCTCTCGAACCGCTACATCACCGACCGCTTCCTGCCGGACAAGGCGATCGACCTCATGGACGAGGCCGGTTCGCGCCTGCGGATGCAGGTCGACTCCAAGCCGGAGGAACTCGATTCCATCGACCGGGAAATCGTCCGCCTCAAGATCGAGGCCGAGGCCCTCAAGAAGGAGACCGATTCGGCGTCCCGCGACCGCCTCGTGCGGCTGGAGAAGGAACTCGGCGATCTTGAGGAGCAGTCGGCGGCGATCACCGCCCGGTGGAGGGCCGAGAAGGACAAGCTCGGCGCCGCCGCCGAACTGAAGAAGAAGCTCGACGAGGCCCGCAACGACCTCGCCGCCGCCCAGCGCCAGGGCCAGTATCAGCGTGCCGGCGAACTGGCCTACGGGATCATCCCCGGCCTTGAGAAGCAGCTTGCCGAGACGGAGAACACCGAGAACGGGCGCGGCGCCCTGATGGAGGAGGCGGTCACGCCGAGCCACATCGCGGGGGTCGTCTCCCGCTGGACCGGCGTGCCGGTCGATAAGATGCTGGAGGGCGAGCGCGAGAAACTCCTGGCGATGGAGACGGCGCTCGGAAAGCGTGTCGTCGGCCAGCGCGAGGCGGTGGAGGCGGTCTCGACCGCCGTCCGCCGGGCGCGCGCGGGGCTCCAGGACCCGAACCGGCCGATCGGCTCGTTCATGTTCCTCGGCCCCACGGGCGTCGGCAAGACCGAGCTGACCAAGGCCCTGGCCGGCTTCCTCTTCGACGACGACACGGCCCTCGTGCGCATCGACATGTCGGAATACATGGAGAAGCACGCGGTGGCCCGGCTGATCGGCGCGCCCCCCGGCTATGTTGGCTACGAGGAGGGTGGGGCGCTCACCGAGGCGGTGCGGCGGCGACCCTATCAGGTCGTGCTGTTCGACGAGGTGGAGAAGGCCCACCCGGACGTCTTCAACGTCCTGCTTCAGGTGCTCGATGACGGGCGTCTGACGGACGGGCAGGGGCGGACGGTGGACTTCCGCAATACGCTGCTCATCATGACCTCGAACCTCGGGGCCGAGTATCTCGTGAACCAGCCCGCCGGGCAGGACACGGAGGCGGTCCGCGACGAGGTGATGGGTGTGGTGCGCGGTCACTTCCGGCCGGAATTCCTGAACCGGGTCGATGAGATCATCCTGTTCCACCGCCTCAAGCGGGAGGAGATGGGGGCCATCGTCGAGATCCAGCTCGGCCGGCTGCAGAAGCTACTCGACGAGCGCAAGATCACCCTCGAGGTCGATGAGGATGCCCGCACTTGGCTGGCCGACAAGGGGTACGACCCGGCCTACGGGGCGCGGCCGCTGAAGCGGGTGATCCAGAAGAACGTCCAGGATACCCTGGCCGAGCTTCTGCTCTCCGGGGCCATCCACGACGGGGAAACGGTGCCGGTTCATCTCGGGCCCCTGGGCCTGATGATCGGCGACGTGTCGGTCGGCGCGGAGCGGCGCCCCTCGGACGCCACGCTGAACTAAGGCGACCGGGGCCGGGCGGGACACCCCGCCCGGCCCCGGTCCTCGATCAGGCCGGCGTCTTGCGCCGCAGATAGGCCTGACGCTCGCCCTCGGCGCGGAGGGAGGCGGCGCGAATGCGCAGCAAGTCCCGCCGGGTGAGGAGTCCGACCAGCGCGCCGGTCGCGGGATCGGTGACGGCGAGCCGCCCGCTGCCCTCCGCCAGCATCACGTCCAGGGCGTGGGAGACCACGTCCCCCGGGTGGATCACCGGGAGGGTCGCGTCCGATACGCGCTCGCCCAGGCTCACACCGGGATCCTCGCCCTCCGTCGTCCAGACCAGAACCTCGGCCCGCGAGACGATCGCCACCGGGCGACGGCCGGCATCCAGCACCGGATACGCATGGTGGCGGCCGGCCTCCAGAATCGCGGCGGCCTCGGCCAGGCTGAGATCGGCGTCGAGGGTCTCGACCTCCCGGGTCATCACCGCGCCGACGCGGGTGAGCTGGTATTCGTCGATCCCGTATTCCCGCGTCACGTGGTGTCCCCGGCGGGCGATCTTCTCGGTGAGGATCGACCGCTTCAGCAGCAGCACGCTCACGGCATAGGCCGCCATGGTCGCGGCGAGGAGGGGCGCCAGCGCGCCCGCATCGCCGGTGACCTCGACGGCGAAGACGATGCCCGTCAGGGGCGCCGGAAGCGTCCCGCCGAGGAGGGCGGCCATGCCGAGCAACGCCCAGAACCCGTGGGCCCCCGGCATCGCGAGGCCGAACAACGAGCCGAAGGCGCCCCCCAGGATCAGCAATGGCGCCAGGACGCCGCCGGAGGTGCCGGAGGCAAGGGCCACCAGCCAGATCGCCGCCTTCACGGCGAGGATCGTCGCGACGCTCGCGGCGGGCATCTGCCCGTCGAGCAAGCCCCGGATCACGTCATAGCCGACGCCGAGGGCGCGGGGTTCGATCAGCCCGCCGAGGCCGACCACCACCGCGCCGAGGGCGGGCCACCACATCCAATGGACCGGAAGGCGGCGGTAGGCATCCTCCAGCCCGTAGAGCAGCCGGGTCAGGACTCCCGAGAGGAGCCCGCAGGCGACGCCGAACAGGGCGCAGGCGAGGAGCCCCCACCAGGGCAGGACGGGGTTCTGCGCGAAGGGAAAGAGTGGTCCGGCCTCGAACAGCATCGGCCGCCAAGCCGCCGCCGTCCCGGCGGCGACCGCCACGGGGACCAGGCTACGCGGGCGCCACTCGAACAGCAGCACCTCCAGCGCCAGCAGCATCGCCGCCACCGGGGTCCCGAAGATCGCCGTCATGCCCGCCGCCGCGCCGGAGACGAGCAACGTGCGCCGCTCGATGGCGCTGAGGCGGAAAGCCTGGGCGAACAGCGAGCCGATGGCCCCGCCGGTGACGATGATCGGGCCCTCCGCGCCGAACGGCCCGCCCGTCCCGATGGCGAGGGCCGAGGACAGGGGTTTCAGCAAAGCGACCTTCGGCGACATCCGGCTGCCACCGATCAGGATGGCCTCCATCGCCTCGGGGATACCGTGGCCTCGGATCTTCTCCGAGCCGAACCGGGCCATCAGGCCCACCGCCACCGCGCCGACGACGGGAATGACCACCATCGACAGGCCGCGCGGCGCCCCGGCGAGGGAGGTGAGGGCGGTATCGAGCCGGCCGAACCACACGAGGTTCGTCACGAGACCGATGAGCGCCAGCAGCACCCAGGCGGCGCCGACCGCGACGGTCCCGACCACGAAGGCCATGCCCACCAGCAGGCCGATCCGCCGATCGACCGTGAAATCCGAGAGAGTTCTCCGCGCCGTCTTCGCGGGTGTCGTCACATCGTCCATCCTGTCCTCCTCCCGCTTTTATATCGTGATACGATACAATTTGGGGTGGCTAAGATGGGAGGCGGACATGAGCGCAGCGCAGGGCACGCCCATCGAGCGGATGTCACAGGGCCAGTACGCCGCCCTAGCGGACTTCCGCCACCGGCTCCGGCGCTTCCTTGCCTTCAGCGAGGCCGCCGCCGCGCGCGCCGGATTGCCGAGCCAGCAGCATCAGGCGCTGCTCACCCTGGCCGGGCACGCGGGGCGAAGTCCGGCCACGGTGGGGCTGCTGGCCGAGCAACTGCTGATCGCGCCGCATACCGCAGCCGAACTCGTGGCGCGGATGGTGGAGGCGGGTCTTCTCACCAAGGCGCGGGGAACGGAGGATCGCCGCCGGGTGGAACTGACCCTCACCCCGCGCGCCACGGAGACCCTCGGCGCCCTCACCGATGCGCACCTCGCGGAGTTGCGGCATCTGGGCCCGGCCCTGATCGCCGCCCTCGATGAGGGTACGGGCGACAGGGGCGAGGTGTGATCGGCCGCCTGGCGGTCCTTCCGCAAATCCGTCGCAATCGCGGGGGAGGAGCGGGGGTGTGGAGAAGATCGACCCAAACCTGAGTTGGACCCGCTTTCTACGGATCACCTCGGCGTCCGTGGTGGCGATTGGATTAACGGTCATCGCCTTCATCGCCGCCGCCGACCCCTATGGGCTGCGCGCCGCGCCGGGTCATCCACCGGGACCCATCGTCGATACGGCGCAGCGCTGGTCCTATCCGCAGGTCGCACGCGGCGGGGCTTTCGATGCCGCCGTGTTCGGATCGTCCACCTCGCGGCTCCTCGATCCTGTCGCCCTCGATGCGGCTTTCGGCGCCCATTTCGCCAACCTCGCGATGAACGCGGCCACTCCCGATGAGCAGTTGCGCCTCGCGCGCCTGTTCCTGGCGGGCGGAACCGGGAAGCTGATCCTGTTCGGGCTCGACGCCACATGGTGCGCCGCCGCCCCGGCCGCCCGTTCGGCCATCCCCTTCCCGGATTGGCTCTACGAACCGCAGCCGGCCTTCGGCCTCCTCAGGCAGGTGAATTCCCGCAGCGTGGAGGCCGCCGCCAAGGCCGTGCTCGCGCGGGCGGGATACGGCCGCGCGGCCATCCGCGCGGATGGCTACGCCGTGTTCACCCCCCCCGAGGCGGCCTACGATGCCGTGCGCGCGGAGGCCCATATCGCGTCCGCCGCCCGCGACCCGCAGGAGCCGGCGGACACACCCAACGCGCCGATGCCGGCCCTCGACCGTCTCGGTGCCCTCCTTGGGACGCTGGGGCCCCGGACGCGGGCGATCCTCGCGTTCATGCCCGTCCATGTCGTCCTGCAGGGGCGCGCGGGCACACCCGCCGGCGAGCGCGAGGCGGCCTGCAAGGCACGGGCGGCACAAATCGGCGCGGAGCACGGCGCCCTCGTGGTGGATTTCAGGATTCCGTCGTCGGTCACGACCCACGACACGAATTACTGGGACGCGCTTCACTACCGCGTCCCCGTTGCGGATCGGATCGTCTCGGGTTTGAAGGAAGCGGCCTCGGGGGCCGATGACGGCGCCGGCCTCTACAAGGTGCTCGCTCCGGCCCGGTGAGGATCCGCTATCGCGCCGTCTCGCCCCGCCATCCCGCCCGCGTGTCCTCGCAATAGGCCCCATACCGCCCCTCGCGGATGGCAGCGCGGGCGCCGGCCATGAGGTCCTGGTAGTAGGCGAGGTTGTTCCAGGTCAGGAGCATCATGCCCAGGATCTCGTTCGCGCGAACGAGGTGGTGGAGGTAGGCGCGGGAATAGTCCCGCGCCGCCGGGCAGGCGGAGGCCTCGTCGAGGGGTGTGGTGTCCTCGGCCCAGCGGGCGTTGCGGAGGTTCACCCGGCCATGGCGGGTATAGGCGAGGCCGTGGCGGCCGGCGCGGGTCGGCATCACGCAATCGAACATGTCGATGCCCCGGGCCACCGCGCCGAGGATGTCGTCGGGGGTGCCGACGCCCATCAGGTAGCGCGGCTTGTGCACGGGCAGGTGCGGCTCCACCGCCTCGATCATGCCGAACATCGTCTCCTGCGGCTCACCCACCGCGAGGCCGCCGATGGCGTAGCCCTTGAGGTCAAGGTCCACGAGGGCTCTCGCGCTCTCCGCGCGCAGGTCAGGCAGGTCGCCCCCCTGCACGATGCCGAACATCGCCTTGCCGGGCTGTTCCCCGAACGCGACGCGGCAGCGTTCGGCCCAACGCAGGGACAGGTGCATCGCCTTTTCGATCTCGGTGCGCTCGGCCGGAAGGCGGACGCACTCATCGAGTTGCATCTGGATGTCGGAGCCGAGGAGCCCCTGGATCTCGATCGACCGCTCGGGGCTCATGTGATGCGCCGAGCCATCGATATGCGAGCGGAAGGTCACGCCGGCCTCGTCGATCTTCCGCAAAGCGGAGAGGGACATGACCTGGAACCCCCCGGAATCGGTGAGGATCGGACCGTCCCACTGCATGAAGCGGTGCAGGCCGCCCAGGCGGGCCATGCGCTCGGCGCCGGGGCGGAGCATCAAGTGGTAGGTGTTGCCGAGCACTACGTCGGCACCCAGCTCCCGCACTTGGCTGGCGTACATCGCCTTGACGGTGGCGGCGGTGCCCACAGGCATGAAGGCCGGGGTGCGGATGACCCCACGGGGCATGGCGATCTCACCGGTGCGGGCGGCACCGTCCTGCCGGTGGAGGGTGAAGCCGAACCGCGTCGGGGTCATGGTCTGCACCTCACTGTCCCTCCGTCACCGCCGCTGACAACGGAAACAGCAGGCTGGAATCGCCGTAGGAGTAGAAGCGGTAGCCGCCGGCGATGGCGTGGTCATAGGCCGCCCGCATCGTCTCCAGACCGCTGAAGGCGCTCACGAGCATGAACAGCGTCGAGCGCGGCAGGTGGAAATTGGTCATCAGGGCGTCGACCGCCCGGAAGCGGTAGCCAGGGGTGATGAAGATGTCGGTCGGCCCCGAAAAGGACGCGAGCCGGCCGTCCTCCCCCGCCGCGCTCTCCAGGAGACGCAGGGCGGTGGTGCCGACCGCCACGATCCGCCCCCCGGCGGCCCGCACGGCGTTGAGGGCCGTGGCGGTGGCCGCGTCGAGGTGGCCGATCTCTGCGTGCATCCGGTGCCCGGCGGTATCCTCGGCCTTCACGGGCAGGAAGGTACCCGCGCCGACATGCAAGGTCAGGTGATGCCGTGACAGGCCCGCCCCGTCGAGCCGGGCCAGGAGGTCCTCGGAGAAGTGCAGGCCGGCGGTGGGCGCGGCGACCGCCCCGGGCTCCCGGGCGTAGACAGTCTGGTAGTCCGCCCGGTCACGGTCGTCGGTCGGCCGCTTCCCGGCGATGTAGGGGGGCAGCGGCAGGGCGCCGAGGCTCGCGATCCGCTCATCGAGCGCGGGGCCGGCCAGATCGAAGCGCAGGACGATCTCCCCCGCTTCGCCCTTCTCGACGACGGTCGCATCGAGGTTGCCGAGGTCGCAGGCTCCCCCCGGCCCGGCCTCGCCGAAGGCGATGCGATCACCGACGGCGAGCCGCTTGGCGGGGCGGGCGAAGGCACGCCACCGGTCCGGCGCCTCCCGCATGTGCAGCATCGCCTCGCAGCGCTGGCCCGGCGCGTCAAGTCGTCGGCGCACGCCGTGCAGGCGGGCTGGGATCACCCGGGTATCGTTGAAGACCAGGGCGTCGCCCGGCCGCAGCAGCCCCGGCAGGTCACGGACCGCATGGTCGGCGGGGGGCGCCGCCGGATCCACCACGAGCAGGCGGCCGGCGTCGCGCGGTTCGGCCGGTCGCAAAGCGATGCTCGCCTCCGGCAGATCAAAATCGAAGAGGTCCACGCGCATCGGTCGCTGCCTGCACCGAACAGCCCGTCGTTTCAACCGGGTCGGGGGGAAGCAGGCATGAAGAAACCCGCCACGGCGGGGCCGGGCGGGTTCCGTGGTCGAACAGGCTAGAGGCGGATCAGCAGTCCTTGTCGGCCATGTTCGTGGTCGAGCGGGCGGCGGCGGCGTTGTTCATCGCGCCGACCGTGCCGGGCGAGGCGGGCTGATTGCCGCCGGCCATGTTCTTGGCGGCCGGATCGGTGTTGTTGCTAGCGCTGGTGCCGGCGGTGCCGGTGGGCGCCTGGGTCGAGCCGACATTGTTCATGGCGCCGACCGTACCCGGCGAAGCCGGCTGGTTGCCGCCCGCGAGGTTGGCGCTCGACTTATCGGTATCCGAACTCTTCGGGTTGGACGCCTGCTTGTCCGGGGTGGCGGCCTTCGTGGCGTCGGTGTTGCAGGGGGCGGCCAGGGTCGAACCCGCCGTCAGAACGAGAATCGCCGCAGCACCGATCGCGCGTGAAACCTTCATGAGACGTTCCTCCGTTGTTGTAAGCGACGAATGAATGGCTCAAAATGCCCGGAGGTTCCGGGATATTATTCCACACGGGCCCTTCTTGGCCCTGAGGCGGCGTGCCTTCTTGCCGCGGAACCGCCGAGGGGCTACGGGATTGCCGTGGCGGATGCCTGTCGGGGTGTGGCGCAGTCTGGTAGCGCACCTGGTTTGGGACCAGGGGGTCGTAGGTTCGAATCCTATCGCCCCGACCAACATCCGCCGCCGTGTTCAGGAGCATTTCGACCCCGATGCCGAGCGCCCGCATCTACCGCCCGACCAAGGATGCGTCCCAATCGGGCATGGCCCGCACCAAACAATGGGTGCTGGTCTTCGACCAGACCAAGCCGCGCGAGACCGACCCGCTGATGGGCTGGTACGGCTCTTCCGACATGATGCAGCAGGTGCGGCTGGAATTCGAGACCCGCGAGGAAGCGGTGGCCTACGCCCAGCGCGAAGGCATCTCCTATCGGGTCGAGGAGCCCGGCAAGGAGACAGCCCGGAAGGGTCTGTCCTACTCGGACAACTTCAAGTTCAATCGCACCGCCCCATGGACGCACTGACCGGCGGCGGGGGATTTCACCCCGCCTTCCGGGCTTCGTAGGCGGGGTAGGGTGAATCGCCCTCGGGCCGCAATTGCGTCAGGCGCATCGGCTGCTCGTCCAGGGGCCGGCAGAGTTCGGCGTAGAGCGTCGCGCTACCGGCGCCGTGGGCCTCGGCCTCCTCGGCGCTGAAGGCGAAGAAGCCGCGCTTGAAGCCGGCGAGTCGCATCGCGGCGTGGCACATCGGGCAGGGCCGCCCGCTCGCATACATCACGCAATCGGAAAGGTCGCGCCGGCCGAGCGCCCGGCTGGCCTGATGCATCGCCACCATCTCGGCATGGTCCGTGGCATCCTGGGTGAGGTGGACGGTGTTGGCCGCCCTCGCGACGACAACCCCATCGCGGACGATGAGCGCGCCATAGGGGCTGCCACCCTCCGCGACGTTGACCCGGGCGATTTCCACCGCCTCGGCCATGTATTGCTCGTCCTGGTTCATCCGGTTTCCCTGCCGTCCGTCGCACGCCGACATGAACGCCGGCGCGGGGCGGCGGTTCACTCCCCGGCCATGGCGTCGGCCGGGTTCAGAAGGCGTACCGGACGGTGCATGCCGGAAGCTCCGCCGCCAGCAGATCCTTGAACCGGGCGATCCAGCGGCCCTTCCACCCCGTCCGGTAGCGCAGGTTGATCTGGCCCCCCTCGGAGGTCTTGGCCTCCTGGATGTCCGGGCGCCACAGCAGATCCTCGGCGCGGGGATGCCAGCCGAGGTTGACCTCGTGCAGCCCGGCATTGTGCGTGAGCATGATGATCTCACAGCGCAACTGCGCCATGGCGGCGGGCGAGAGGGTGTCGGCGATCTGCCGGAACAGGTCGCGCCAATCCTCCTCCCAGCCCTCGTAGAGGATTACCGGCGAGAAGTTGGCGTGCACCTCGTAGCCGGCCTCCACAAAGTCGTTGAAGGCCGCGATCCGTTCGGGGATCGGCGAGGTCCGCACATCGACGACCTTGGCGATTCGCGCCGGCATGAGGGAGAAGCGGATCCGCGTCTTGCCGCGCGGTTCGTAGGCGAGAAGATCGCGATTCACCGCCTTGGTGGCGAAGGAGGCCTTGGCGTTCGGCAGATCCCGGAACAGGTGAACGAAATCGCGCACCCCCTCGTGGATCGCCGCATCGACCGAGAGATCGCCGTTCTCGCCGATGTCGTAGACCCAGCAGGCAGGGTCGATCTGGTCGGGCTCGGGCAGCGGGCCCTGCTTGGCCGCATGGCGGGCGATCGCCGCGCAGGCGGCGGGGGTGTTGACGTACAGGCTGATCGGGTTGGCGAAGCCCTTCCGGCGCGGGACGTAACAGTAGGCGCAGGCCATGGCGCACCCGTTCGAGGTGGACGGGGCGATGAAATGCGCGCTGCGTCCGTTGGGGCGCATCGGCAGGGTCTTCTTCACGCCGAGCACCAGGGTGGAGCGCTTGATCCGCAGCCAGTCCTCCACGCCGCCGGCATTGCCATGCAACTCGGGGATCTTCCAGTGAGAGGCCACCACGATCCGCTCGGCCCCGGGGAACCGGGCGAGGATCGCGCGCCCGTGCGCATGGTCCTCCACCGCCGGTTCGAGGAAGATCCGGTCGATCGCGAGGAGGTCCCGAGTCAGCGCCATCCCTCGCATATGGGGTCGCCGACCGTGGCGGCTACGAGGTGATCCCCACCCGGTCGAGGGCTGCGGCGATATCGGCCTCGGTGAGGAGGCGGATGGCGGGTCCCGAGGTCCAGACCAGCATCGGCACGATCCGCCGGCCGGGGTAGATCCGCGTGAGCAGGCTGGCGTAGAGGGCGATCTGCACGGCCTCGGCCTCCGGCGGGGGCGCCCCCTCCGCGGGGGGGCGGCCGGTCTTGAAGTCGGCCAGCGTCACGGTGTCGTCCGAGACGGCCAAGCGGTCGACCCGCCCGGTGACGGGCCGTTCCACGCCGCCGACGTCCACCCGCCCCGAAAGATTCACCTCGGCGAGCGCCCCCTCCGCGAACAGGGGCGCCAGCGCGGAATCCCCGATCAGCCGCGTCACGGCGTGGAGGATACCCCTCAGCGCGGGCTCGGCGAGGCCGGGGGCACGGGAGCGCAGGTAGGCTAGGCCCGCCTTCGCCCGGGCTTCGGGCTCGACCCGGGGCAGATGCTGGAGCAGGGCGTGGACCAGATGCCCCCGGCGGCGGGCCGAAGCATCGGCCAGCCGGGGTGGGGGGATCCGCACGCCGTCCGCCGCGTCGAGCATCCCCGACGGGTGCAGGGGGGCCACGGCCGCCACCTCCGGCGCGACGGGCCGGCGCAGCCACGCCGGCTCGGCGTCCCGGACGACCGCTCCACCGGCCTGCGGGGTCGCCGCATCGGCCGCGTCCCCCTCGCGCCACAGGAGCGCCGCCCCATAGGTCAGCTCGATGCTTTCACCGGGGCCGATCGTGGTTTCGAGGCCGTTGCGGATCATCCGGCACCAAGCGGCCTCGGTCTCGCGAATCTTCCCCCGGAAGGGCGCCACCACCAGACGGTCGGCGGCGCGGGTCATGGCGACATACAGCAGGCGGTTGTGCTCCTGCCGGGCCCGTGTCCCCAATTCGGCCCGGACCCGGCCCGTGGCCGCGCAATCCTGCGTGCTGCTGGTCCACACGGGGGGCACCGTCGCCCCCCGGCCCGGGATCGGCAGCAGGGGGAGATCCTTGCCCCCCACGGCCTCGCAGCCATCGAGGATCACCACCACCGGGGCCTCCAGCCCCTTCGAGCCGTGGACGGTCATCACCCGCACCTCATCCCGGCCGGATTCGAGGTCGCGCTTGACCGTATGGCCCGCCTCGGCGCCGAGGTAGCGGGCGAGGAAGCCGCCGAGGGAGGGGGCGTCCTCGGCTCCTTCCGCCTGGGCGGCGGCGGTGAGGAACACGTCGATCGCGTCGCCAGCCTCGCCCCCGAGTCGCGCGACGAGGTTCGCCCGGCCGCCCATCGGCCCCAGCAGGCGCGCATAGAAGCCGAAGGGACCGAGCGCCCCCGCCATCTCGATCCAAGTGGCCAACGCCTCTCGTGCCCGGATGGCGGCGGCATCCCCGGTTCCGGCGTGCCGGGCGAGGGCGTCCTGAAGGGTCTCGTCGGCCTCGCGCCGGGACGCCAGCCGGACGAGATCCTCATCCGTCATCCCGACGAGGGGTGTCTTGAGGGCGGTGGCGAGAGTCAGGTCGTCGGCGGGCAGAAGCCCCGCCCGGCCCACCGACACGAGGTCCGCAACGGCGATATGCGCGGAGACCTCCAGGCGGTCCTGGCCCGCCACCGGTACGCCGAGGCCCTTCAGCGCGCGGATCACCTCCTCGAAGGCCGGGCCTCGCTTGCGCACGAGGATGAGGATGTCGCCGGGGCGCCAGACCCGGCCCGTGGCATCGCCTTCGCGGGTCCAGGTCCGCACCGCCGCCGCCACCCTGCGGGCGACCCGGAGTGCCGGGGCGCCGGGATCGGGGGTGTCGACGGGGGCCGTCCAGGCGCTGACCTCGTCGGTGGCCTCCGGCTCGGCGATGTCCCAGAGTTCCACCGCCCCGGCGGCCCGGGGCCGGGCGCTGGTGTGCAGGGTCTTGCGCTCCAGATCCTCGGTAAGGCCGTCGTTGTGGGCGTCGATGGCGAAGACCGCATCCACCGCCCTCAGCACCATCGTGGTGGAGCGGAACGACAGGGTCAGCGGCACGTCCTCGAAGACGATGCCGGCGGCCCTGGATTCCCCGACCCAGGCGCTGCGGGTCACGGCGAACTCCCGCGGATCCGCCCCCTGGAAGCCGTAGATCGACTGCTTCGGGTCGCCCACGGCGAAGCGGGTGCGGTGGGCGTCGCGGGCCCCGGCGCCCACGGCGAATTCCTGGGTCAGGGCGCGCAGGATCGCCCACTGCTCGGGGTTGGTATCCTGCGCCTCGTCCACGAGCACGTGGTCGATGCCCCGATCGAGCTTGTACAGCACCCAGCCGGCGCCGACGCGCGACAGGAGATCGAGGGCCCGGCGGATCAGGTCGTCGAAATCGAGGGCGCCGAGGCGGGCCTTCTGGGCCTCGACCCGCCGGTGGATTTCGGCGGCGAGGGTGAACAGGGCCTCCGTCCTGGCATGGGCGCGGGCCGCGCGGAGCCTGTCGAACAGCAGCGCGATCCGGTCGCGTTCGGCGATCAGGGCGAGGCGGACCTCCTCCGGCACGGCTTTGGTGCCCAGGCTCGAATCGGCCTTCGGCTCGTCCTTCTGGGTGAAGAACACCGCCTTGTAGGCTTCGAGGGCCTCGCCGCGTTCGGGCTGGCCCCGGGAGGCGTCGCGGGCCCCGGCGGCCTCCATGAGGGCGGCGGCGAGCTTGGCGTCGTTGGCCTTGCCCGTCTGGAACGCGGCGGCGAGCGCCTCCAGGTCATCGAGGCCGGCATCGAGGATCGAAGATTCGGTCGCCTCGGCGGTCTCCTCGGGGGCGAGGCCGAGTTCGGCGCGCAGGCGCTCGAACGCGCCGTCGAGGCCGCCGCCATGGATGAGGCGGGCATGGGCGCGCACCGCCGCCCGCACCGCGTCGCGCAGGGCATCGCCGGTCGCCTCGGCGGTGACGCGGGCGAGCGCCAACCCAAGGGGCGTATCGGGGGCCGAGGTCGCATCCGCCAGGACGTTGGCGGTCTCGAGGGCGAACATCTCCCGCGCCTGCCCCTCGTCCAGGACGACGAAGCGCGCGGGCACATTCGCCTCGAACGGGAACATGTGGAGCAGCCGCTCGCACAGGGCGTGCAGGGTCTCGATTTTGAGCCCCCCCGGCGTCTCGACGGCGCGGGCGAACAGGCGCCGGGCCATCCGCAGCCGATCGCGGGTCGAGGGCTCGCCGGTCAGCTCGGTCAGTTCGGCGGCAAGCTCCCCGTCATCGAGCGTCACCCACCGGCCGAGGCGCTGGAACACCCGGATCGCCATGTTCGCGGCGGCGGCCTTGGTGAAGGTGAGGCACAGGATCCGGCCGGGGGGATTGCCGTCGAGCAGCAGGCGCACCACCCGGTCGGTGAGCACCTTGGTCTTACCGGCCCCGGCATTGGCCGAGACCCAGGCGGAGGCGCGCGGGTCGGCGGCCCGGCGCTGGTTCTCCTGCGTGCGGGCATCGACCACCAGGGTCCGGGGGGGCATTGCCGACATCTGCGCGGGCGTCGCGGCCAAGGATCGGTCCGGGTTTCGCGGGGAGTGCCTCCAGTTGTACACGAAGGACCGGCGGTTTGCGCGTCCCGCGTGCCGCATCGGGATTGCCGGGGGCGTCCGCGCACCGCAAGGATGCGTGGCGCGCTCCGCCGTCTGAGACACCGACCCGCCCGTGACGATGACCCACCCCGCCGAGGCCCGCCCGCCGATCCGCTTTCGCGGCCGCTCCTTCATGGCCACAGTGCTGGCGCCGATTCCCCCGGTCTTCGAGTGGCTCGCCGACCTCGACGCCCTGTGCCGCCGCGCCCCCGCGTTCTTCTCCGGCCGCCCGACGATCCTCGACCTCAACGGCCTGTCGCTGACCCGGGAGGACCTGGACGAGCTTCTGCGCGAACTCGCCACCCGGCGAATCCCTATCCACGGCATCGAGGGCCTGCCCGCCGGGATGTCCGGCGAGGGTTTGCCGCCCGCCCTCTCCGGCGGCCGTCCGGTCGGCGAGGTGCCGATGCCCGACACCCCCGAGCCGGAGCCGGCGGCCAAGCCCGGCGGCACGCGCTCGCTGATCCTCGACAGCCCCGTGCGCTCCGGCCAGACGATCCTGCACCTTGACGGCGACGTGATCGTGCTGGGGGCCGTCGCCTCCGGCTCGGAGGTGATCGCGGGGGGCTCGATCCACGTCTACGGCACCCTGCGGGGCCGGGCGGTGGCCGGCGCCTCGGGGGATCCGACGGCACGGATCTGGTGCCGCCGCTTCGAGCCGGAACTGGTGGCCATCGACGGGCTCTATCGCGCCGCCGACGACCTCGATGCGAGCTTCCACGGCCAGCCCGTCGAGGTGCGCCTCGTGGAGGACGCGATCCGGCTGACGGCGTTCGATCAGAGCCGGTAGGGGGCGTCCGGCGCTCCACGGAGACGTTCCCGCTCGCCGGCGGCAGATCCCGACGCATCCCCCTTTTCCGCAAGGAGCGAGGGAGGTTCTTCCGTGTCGAGGACTGCCCCTTCCCACACCATCACCACCCGCGACGATCAGTGTCCCGGCCGCAGCACGAGCGTCGCCAGCAGAACCACCACCGTCACCGCGAGCAGCAGCGACAACCCCTTCCAGAACACCAGCGGATCGCGCACGATGAGGGGGACGCGCCGCGTGTCACCGAGGGCGGGGTTGGGCTGGCGGAGGTCGTGGAGCAGTTCGGACGGCACCTCGTAGCGCCGCATCGGGTCGGGATGCGTCGCCCGGCGCAGGGCCCCGTCCACCCAGGCGGGCAGCAGCGGCCGGGCGTGGCGCGCCGAGACATAGCGCAGCTTCCGCTGGAGCCGGGCGGTACGGGCGCGGGCGGCGTGTCCGCCATAGGGCAGGCGCCCGGTGAGCATCTGATAGGCGATCACCCCGAGGGCGAAGAGGTCCGAACCGGGTGACGGCGGATGGCCGAGGAAGCATTCCGGCGCGGTGTATTGCACGGCCCCCTGGGGCAGGGCGTCGTCCGCCCGCCCCGTATCCTCCACGAGCCCGGCGACGCGGGTGGCGCCGAAATCGATGATCTGCACCGTGCCCGAGGCGTCGATCAGCACGTTCTCCGGCCTGAGGTCGCCATGCACCATCTCCCGGCGATGGAACGCTTGGAGTCCCCGGCCGATCTGCTCGACGATGCGGCGCACGGTTTCCAGGTCGGGCTCCCGGTGGTCCGCCATCCACTGCGCCAGGGTGCGGCCCTCGACGTAGCGCATCACCGTATAGAGATGGCTGCGGGGCCGTGTGACCGGATGCGCCTTCAGCACGTGGGGGCTGTCGAGCCGCCGGGCGATCCATTCCTCCATCATGAAATGCCGGAGGTAGTCGGCGTCGCCGCGCTGCTCGATCCCCGGCACCTTGAGGGCGACGCGGGCTCCGCTCTCCCGGTCCGTGGCGAGGTAGACCTGACCCCGCCCCCCGGCGTGGAGCCGGCGGGACACGTCGTAGCCGTCGAAGGAGGCCGGCGGCTCCAGGATCGGCGCCGGCGGGAGATCGCCGACACTGCTCAACACCTCGCCGGGTTCCCCCTCGGGAAGACCGTCGATGCGCAGAATCAATGCCGTCAGATTGTCACCGCTGCCTGCTTCGTAGGCAGCATCGACGATGCGCCGGGCCGCCCCCTGGAGGTCGTCACCGGCGCCGGCGATCGCCTCGGCGATGGCGCGGGGGCGAAGGTGCTCGTGCACCCCATCCGTGGTGAGGACGAACACGTCGCCCTCCTCGACGGGCACGGCCAGGCAGTCGATTTCCACCGAGGCGTTCGCCCCGAGAGCCCGCCCGAGATAGCTCTCCTCGGCCGAAACCACGACCCGGTGGTCCTCGGTGATCTGCTCCAGGGAACGGCCGGCGACCCGGCAGACCCGGGCATCGCCGACATGGAAGATGTGGGCCGTCCGCGAGCGCAGGACGAGGGCGGTGAAGGTGGTCACGCAGCCCCGGTCGCGGTCCCCCGGCTCGGCGGCGGCGCGGGTCTGGGCGTGAAGCCAGGAATTCGTCGCGGACACCACGCGCTTGGCCGCGTGGCGGACCGGCCAGGAATCGGGGGTGGCGTAGTAGTCCGAGAGGAAGCTCTTGACGGCGGTCTCGCTGGCCATGGCCCCGAGCGACGAGGACGAGATGCCGTCCGCCACGACGGCGGCGGCCCCTTTCAGACGAAGGACGGCACCTCCGGGGACGAGGGCGCCGTGGAAATCCTGGTTCGCGTCCTTGCGGCCGCGTTCGCTGTGCTGGCCGATGGTGACGGCCAAGGTCCCTGTCATCGGTGCGGCGCCGAGGAACGGTTCCCAAAGGGCAAGCCCTTCGGCGGGGTCAGGGGGCGACGCCCCTGAATGTTGCAGGGCGCCGCCCTGCACCCGCCGAAGGGACTCGTCCCTTTGGAATCCCTGATCTTACGCGGCGACGCGGCGGATGCTCTCGGCGGAGGCCGGCATCGCGCGCTTCGGCGCGGTGCGCACGTGGGGCGAGTAGAGCGTCAGGCCGGTGAAGGCGAGGCCGCCGACGAGGTTGCCGAGCACGGTCGGGATCTCGTTCCAGATGAAGTAGTCCATGATGGAAAACTTCGCGCCGAGCATCAGCCCCGACGGGAACAGGAACATGTTCACCACGGAGTGCTCGAAGGTCATGAAGAAGAACAGCATGATCGGCATCCACATGGCGATCACCTTGCCGCTCACATGGGTCGAGATCATCGCGCCGACGACGCCGGTGGAGACCATCCAGTTGCAGAGCATTCCCCGGAGGAACAGCGTCATCCAGCCGCCGAGGCCGTGGGCGGCGTAGCCGAGCGTCCGCTTCTCTCCGATGTTGGAGATGAATTCGGCGGTCTTATCGGGCGGGCTGGTGAAGCCGTAGGTGAAGACGCAGGCCATCATGAAGGCGACCGTGAGGGCGCCGAGGAAGTTACCGACGAAGACGAGGCCCCAATTGCGCAGGACGCCGCCCACCGTCACGCCCGGCCGCTTGTCGAGGAGGGCCAGCGGCGCCAGCACGAACACGCCGGTCAGTAGGTCGAAGCCCAGGAGGTAGAGCATGCAGAAGCCCACCGGGAACAGTGCGGCGCCGACGATGGGCTGGCCGGTCTGCTGCGTGATCGTCACGGCGAAGACCGCGGCGAGTGCCAGGATCGCGCCGGCCATGTAGGCGCGGATGAGGGTATCGCGGGTCGACATGAAGACCTTCGCCTCGCCGGCGTCGACCATTTTGACTGCGAATTCCGAAGGGGCCAGATAAGCCATCGTATCTCCTGAAGTGTTCGAAGCGGTCGGCGGCGCGTCGGTGTCCCATCGACGTTGACGGAGTTCCGAGCGGTGGCCGGACCGGCCCCCTCCTGCCGTGATCGCCAGGCGCCGACTTCGCCAAAGCAAGTGTCGGGCCTTCCGCGCCCACGCGTGAACGCAGGAAATACCTGTCGTCGGAATACCACACCCCTTCCCGCGCACCGGCGCCAAAGGGCGGGAGCGTCCCGCGATCCAGGGATCCCGGCAAAATTTGCCGAGGGGATCAGAACCTTAACCCTTCGGTAACCATCCCGGTCGTCAATGGTCTGGTAAGGACTGTTAACAGGCGGCCATGAGCGCAGCTCCCCCAGAGCCCGATATTAAGGATCCCGCCGCCGCCGAGGCGCGGGTGACCCTCCGGCCGCTGAGCTTCAGAGGCCGGGCCTTCAAGGCCCTGGCGCTGACGCCGGAGCCCCCCGTCGGCGACTGGCTTGCCGGTCTCGACACCACGCTGAAGCGGTCCCCGACCCTGTTCAAGGGCCGGGCCCTCGTCCTCGACCTCGCGGAACTCCAGCCCTCGCTGGACGACCTCCGGGGCCTGCTGGACGAACTGCGCGGCCGCAACATCTGCGTCCTCGGCATCGAGGGCACGGAGAATACGGGGGAGGGGCTTCCGCCGCTCCTGATCGACGGGCATCCGAGCGCGTCGGTCAAGCTGCCGGTGCTGCCGGCCGCCCCGGAGCCGCAGATCGTCACCTCGATCACCGTCGAGGGCTCCGTCCGCTCCGGGCAGAGCATCGTGAACCCGACCGGCGACGTGACCGTGATGGGTCATGTCTCCTCGGGGGCCGAGATCCTCGCCGGCGGGTCCATCCACGTTTACGGCGCCCTGCGGGGCCGCGCCATCGCCGGCGCGGCCCGCAACCCCCGCGCCCGAATCTACTGCCGCAAGTTCGAGCCCGAGCTGCTGGGGATCGACCGCCTCGTGCGGACTGCGGAGGACATGGGTCCGGCCCTGCGCGGCAAGGCCGCCCAGGTCTGGCTCGATGGCGGCACCATGAAACTGGCTAAGCTAGATTAAGGGAGAGCGACGCGTGGCAAAGGTTCTCGTCGTCACATCGGGCAAGGGCGGCGTCGGCAAGACGACGACAACCGCGGCCCTCGGAGCAGCCCTGGCCCAGGGCGGACAGAGCGTGTGCGTCGTCGACTTCGACGTCGGCCTGCGCAACCTCGACCTCGTGATGGGGGCCGAGCGCCGGGTGGTCTACGACCTCATCAACGTCGTCAACGGCGACGCGAAGCTGCCGCAGGCTCTCATCAAGGACAAGCGCCTGGATGGCCTGCACCTCCTCCCGGCCTCCCAGACCCGGGACAAGGACGCCCTCACCGACGAAGGCGTGGCCCGGGTGATGGACGAACTGCGCGCGAAGTTCGATTGGGTGGTGTGCGACAGCCCCGCCGGCATCGAGCGCGGCGCCCAGCTCGCCATGCACCACGCCGACGTGGCGATCGTCGTCACGAACCCCGAGGTCTCCTCGGTGCGCGACTCCGACCGGATCATCGGCCTGCTCGACTCCAAGACGGCCAAGGCCGAGCGCGGCGAGGAGATGGAGAAGCACCTCATCCTCACCCGCTACGACCCGACCCGCGCCGACCGTGGCGACATGCTGAAGACCGAGGACGTCCTCGAGATCCTCTCGATCCCGCTGCTCGCGATCATCCCGGAGAGCCAGGAGGTGCTGCGCGCCTCGAACGTCGGCTGCCCCGTCACCCTGAACAACCCGCTCTGCGCGCCGGCCCGCGCCTACGCCGACGCGGCCAAGCGGCTCAGGGGCGAAGAGGTGCCGATGGTGCTCCCGACGGAGCGCAAGTCCTTCCTCGACAAGCTCTTCATGCGGAGGGCAGCATGAGCATCCTTGGGATCTTCCAGAAGCGCAACTCGAGCGCGGTTGCCCGGGATCGCCTCCAGCTGATCCTCGCCCACGAGCGGGCCGAAACGGGCCGCCCGGACCTCGTGATCCAGCTCCGCGAGGAGATCCTCGCGGTGATCGCCAACCACGTCTCGGTGGAGCCGGACAAGGTGAAGGTCACGCTGGAGCGCGGCGTCGGCGTCTCGACGCTGGGCCTCGATATCGAGCTACCCCTCGGGGCCTCATCGAAACTCGATGCCAAGCTCGCCAGCAAGATCGCCCAGGTGGCCGATCGCGCGGCCAAGAAGGCGGCTTGAAGCGCCGGTCCCCCCGCGAACGGGGCATCGGACTTCGCACCGACTAAACCCCTCGGGCTTGCCCGGGGGGCTTTCCGTCGTGGGCCCTTCATCGCGAATGGATGGCCCGGTGCCTATCGGCGCGGGATCAGTTTGAATGCCCCCGGGCGATCCGGTTGCGTCGTCACCACCGCCACCGGCAGGATCGGCTCCCGTCCGAGATGCTCGAACCGGAAGGCGGCGCAGAGGCGGGCCAGGGCCAGGACCGCCTCGCTGAGGGCGAACTGCGCGCCGATGCAGATCCGGGGGCCCGCCCCGAAGGGCAGGTAGCTGAACCGTGCCGGGGCCGATCCCCCGGGGAGGAACCGGCTGGGGTCGAACGCCTCCGGGTCGTCCCAGAGCCGGCGGTGCCGGTGCAGCACCCAGGGGCTCACGAGGAGGATATCCCCCGCCTTCACCGGATGCCCGGCCACGTCGTCCGGCCCCAGCGCCCGTCGCACCACCACGAAGGCTGCCGGATACAGGCGCAGCGTCTCGTCGATCACCGCGCGGGTGAAGGGCAGGCGTCCGTCGGCGTGGCAGCCGGTCGGGTCGGAGAGGTCGGCCGCCCTCGCCTCGTCGGCCACCCGCTCCTGTATGTCCGGGAACAGGGCAAGGAGGTAGCTCGCCCAGAACAGCGTCCCCGCCGTCGTTTCGTGCCCGGCGAGGATCATCGTCGAGACTTGGTCGCGCAGTTCCTCGGGGGAGAAGGGGGCGCCGGTCTCGGGGTGGCGCGCGGCGGCCAGCAAGTCGAGCAGGTCGCCCCTGCCATCCGTGGGCTGGGCCGCGCGGGCGGCGATCACCGAATCGAGGAAGGGGATCCAGCGGCGGCGGAAGCGGCGGCGCGCCCAATCCAGGGGGACCGGCAAGCCGGGCGGCATCAGCACGTCGAGGACGTGGGGCCGGCCGATCCGCGCGCCGTACCCGGTGATGAACGCCCTCAATTCCGGCCCGTGGCGGTCCATGCCGACGGAGAACATGCTCCGCCCGGCGATGTCCAAGGCGAGGCCGTGGAAGGCCGCGAAGAGGTCGAGGGGACCCTTGGCGGCCCGGGGCGAGAGGGCCTCGATCCCGTCGCGGATCGCCCGGTCGATATGCGGCATCAGCCCGTCGATCGCCCGGGGGGTGAAGGCCGGGGCGAGGGCCCGGCGCTGGTGGCGCCACGCCGCCCCCTCGCTGATCAGCAATCCGTCCCCGAGGATCGGCCGGAGGATCCGCAGGGTGCCGACCGTCCGGGCGTAGTTCGCCTGGTTGTCGACCAGGACCCGCCGGATCGCCTCGGGATCGCTGAGAACGAAGCTCGATCGCCCCATGAGGCCCCGGCGGGTGACGGGCTCCTCGAACGCCGCCTTCGGGAAGCCGAGAAGGCCGTTGTCGCGGATCGAGCGCAGGTACGCGGGCAGCGGCAGGTCGCGGGCCGGCGGCACGCGGTGCGGCGGAATCATGCGCGGGGCGGGCTTTAAGCCCTTCGAGGCGGCGTCCGTCCGTATCGCGTCCATGGCGGGGGGAGTGATGGCCGAGGACCGGCCCGGTGTAAACGCCCCCGCCTCACTCCGCCGCGCGCTGCATCGGCGCCTCGGCCACGTCGATCCGCACGGTCTGCGGGAAGGCGGCCGCCTCCGCCTCGGACGACACCGAGGCGATCACGCTGGACTGGGGAAGGATGTCCCCCGTCACCGCGAGCAGGGTCTCCACGCCCCCGTCGAGGTGGTCGCCCACCCGGTCGATCACGAGGATCTCCGGCCGCCGCAGGAGGGCGCGCGTCAGGCCGAGGCGCACGCGCACCCGCTCCGGCAGCAGTTGCCCCCGGTTGCCGACCTGCTTTTCCAATCCCCGGCGGCGGATGCGCAATTCGAAGTCGAACTCCTGGAAGACGGCCTTCACCTCGCGCTGGATGATCGCTTCGCTGTGCATCCGCGCGGTATCGATCCGCCCGAACAGCACGTTGTCGAGGACGCTGGCGCGGGGGTTGATCCGGGTCGGATCGTAGGTCTCGACGTCGTATTCCTCCGGCCCCTGCATCGCATCCTGGATGATGTTGCGGGCGCCGACGATCCGTGCCCGCATGGAGGCATCGAGCAGGCCGAAGCGCAGGCGCGGTTCCACATAGGCCAGCGCCAGGGCCAGGAAGGCCACGCTGTCGTCCTCCGAGAGGCTTGTGTTCTCCCCCAGGCGCGAGAGGCGCGCGGCATAATCCGGCACCGATTCGGGGGTGATGAGGGAGAACCGCCGGAACAGGGGATGGCCCGGCGGCACGTCCTTGAAGATCTCCCCGAGGTTCCGGGCGATGGCGACGCCCATCCGGTCGAGGTCGTCGAGGAGGCGGACGCGCTCCAGCGCCTGCCGGAACGGCTGGACCGCCGCGAGGCGGCGGGGCTCGAGGAGGGCGGGATCGCGCGGGACGCCGAACAGCAGGTTTTCCCCGAGGGTCGCCTGATCGTTGTACGCCCCCCGGGTGAAGGGGATGACGAGGCCAGCGAGGCCCCGCCGTTCGAAATGCTTCCGCAGATGCTCCCGGGCGGCGATCATGCGCTGGCCGGCGGGGGTGTCGTTCTTCACCGAACTCAGGGCATTCAGCCCGTAGCGGTAGAGGTCGTCCGCCAGCCCCAGGCGGCTGAGAACGTCCACGAGGTGCTCGTCCAGGGTCTCCGCGTCGGCCACGCCGAGGGCCGCGTAATCGACCCACGGGTCGGTGATGCTGTCGCAGGGGTTACCGGTCTGCAACGCCTCGCGGATCCGCCGCTTCGTGAAATCGAGCCGCCGCTCCGCCTGCGGCTTGATCCGCAGCCCGTAGAGGAGATTGTCCCGGATCGAGCCGGGGAACAGCACCGGCTCGTTCCCGGCGAAGGCGATCCGCGCCGCATGGGTGGTGCGGGGCAGGGTGGCGAGATCGTAGGGGCCGATCCGCACCGTGCCGCCCTTGGGCGTCTGAAGCCCCGCGACGACCTTGGCAAGTTCCTGGGACAGGGCCCCCGGTGGGACCAGGGCCGCCCGCGCCGGCAGCGGCAGGGTGATGTCGGCGATGTCGATGGGCAGGCCGCCGCGCGGATCGCGCAGGGTCAGCGCCTCGGCCGCCAGCGGCGTGCCGAGCTTGGGGGCGGGGCCGTCGTCGTCCTGATGCGGCGACAGGCGGCGGGGGCCGAAATGGGCGGCCACCGTCTCGTACTTCACCTCCACGTCGAGGCGCTGCTGATCCCAGTCGATCAGCTCCTTCAGGGGAGGGGGCAGGTCGCGGTAGGCGGCGAGCACGGCCACCAACTGGCCGATATCCAGTTCGCCCTTGAGGGCGAAGACGCCGCCGATGGCGTAGAACAGGAACGGCGTGACCTGCGCGATGAGATTGTTCAGATACTTCACCGCGAATTTGCGGCGGTAGATCCGCAACCGGAGGTCGTAGAGGGTGTAGAGCCTGCCGCCGATCTCGGCCCGCTCCCAACGCCCGGTGTTGTTCAGCACCACCGCCGGCAGGCCGTCGAGCACCTCCGCCACGCGCCCCGCGAAGGCCCGCGACGCGATCTGCCGTTGACGGCTGAGTTTGATGATCTCCCGGCGTAGGCGGGGAATGATCGTCATCTGCACGCCGACCATCGCGGCGGCGGCGAGCCCCAGCCAGACGTTCTGGATCAGGATGAACAGCAGCGCGGTGAGGGCCTGCGTTCCGAGTTGCGCCGGTACCACCACGGCGTCGCCGATGAAGGAGCCGATGGGCTCCACCTCGTCCCGGATGATTGTCGCCGTCTCGGAGGATTTCACCTCCCGCTGCGCGTCGGGGGAGAATCGCAGCATCAGGGCGAAGAGGTGGAAGCGCAGCCGCCGCAGCATCCTCTCCCCGAGGATACCCTTCTGAAGGTTGATCC
>JAKONI010000164.1 GCA_022702015.1 Beijerinckiaceae bacterium
TGTCCGCGCGCTGCGGCCGGGTGTGTCTCTCCGGTCCGTGACGCGCCCCATCGGGGGCCGCACCATGCCGGAATTCACCGCCACGCTCCTCGCCACCGCCGCCTTCTGTGTCACGCTGCTGCTGCTCAACGCGGCGACGCGGTGGCTGCTCCAGGTCCACCTCGGCCCGCAGGCCCTCTGCGAGAACAGCTTCGTGCAATACGGCGGCGCCCTGGTCGCCGCCCGCGCCACCTACCGGCGCGCCCCGGTTCACCTGCGCTGAGCCCGGGGGGCGCCGGGGCATCCGGGGAAACGCGCCGGGTTTCTCCCTCCCCCCTCCACGGGGGAGGGCACGAGTTCCCCCCTCAGGGTCTCAGTTGGTCCGGCGCCGGACGAAGTCCTCGTCCCGGTGCTCCAGCATCTTGAGGATCTGCGCCAGGAGGGAGCGGGTGTAGCGCGCCACCGGGTCGTCCGGCAGCTTCTTGTCGAGGGCGTCGAAGGTGACGCGCAGGGTGGGAATCAGCTTCAACAACCTCTTGGGATCGTCCATGACCAAGCTCTCTGGGCCCTTGTCGGCGGTACGCCCCCGCAAACGGGCCTCGACCGACCGCAGTCGGGGAGTTGGAAAACCGCAACCGAACGGTTCCCGTGACCTTTAGCGCCGGGGCGCCTGGACATGCGTCACAGGCTCCCCGACCGCATGGTCAAGGACAACGGCGCTCAAGCCAGCGAGCACCAAACCGTCGGTTGCGAGGTTTCCACACCCCAGGGCGACGCGTACCGCCCCGCCGCGATTAAGCGTCGCGGGGCGTCTCCGGTCAAGCTCTGCGTTTCGAGGCGAGCCAGGGTTCCCAAGGGGGCAGGCCATGTGCCGGGCGCAGGGCAGGGCCCCGCGATCGGATCAGCGCAGGAAATCCCCGAACGCCCTCGGCCCGTTGCCGGTCTCGATCCGGCCGATCGCCTTGAGCCCTGCCCCGTCGATGACGGTCAATTGGTTGTCGCCCCAGTCGGCGACGTAGAGCCGCCCGGTGGCCGGGTCGGCGGCGATACCCTCGGGGTGATCGCCCACATCGATCTCGGTCAGCGGCTTGAGCGTCCCGAGGTCGAAGGCGGTGACGCTGTTGGCGTATTGGTTCGTGACGAAGCCCCGGCCGTTCAGCAGCGCCACGACGTAGGGTCGCCGCCCGGTGGGGACCCGGCCGATCTCCCGGCCCGCCTTCAGGTCGATCACCGACACGTCGTCGCCGGTGACGTTGGCGGTGTAGGCCCGCCCCGCCGGGGCATCGAGGGTGATGCCGAACGGATGGTGGCCCACCGGAATGGTGGCGCCCGCCCGCCGGGTGGCGGTATCCACCACCGACACCGTGTCCGCCTCGCGGTTGGCGACGTAGAGGGTCGCCCCGTCCGGGCTGACGGCGAGACCCGAGGGGGATTGCCCCACCGCGATCTCCCCATCCGCAACCAGGGCGCCGTCCCGCTCCGTCAGCACGAAGACCCGGGCGCCGTACCAGTCGGCCACGTAGACCCGTCCGCCGTGGGGGTCGGCGGCCACCCCGAGGGGGCCGCCGGGGAGGGGAATCTCCGCCACGACCGTCCCGGCATCGAGGTCGAGCACGGCGAGGCCATGCCCCTCGGGGCGGGTGACGTAGGCGCGTTTGCGGTCCGGCGAGAGGGCGAGGCCCGCCGGGGCCCCGTCCACGCCGATCCGGCGCACAACCCGCCCGGCGGCGAGGTCCACGACCTCCACCGCGTTGCCGAGTTGCACCGTCACGATGGCCTCCCGCGCCGGTCCGGCCTGGGCCGGCGCGAAAGCCAGGGCGGCCAGCAGCCCGACGACGAGGGCCGGGCGATGGCCGGGGCGGCTCACGAGCCCTTCTCGACCTTGGCCTTGAGGTTGTCCAGGCTCGCCTTCACCCAGTTGCTGACGCCCTTCTCGGAGGCTTCGTCGTTCAGCTCGGGCGGCGGATCGTTGTTCATGTAGCCCCGGTAGAAGGCGGACTTCCACTCCACCTTCGACTTGCCCTCGCCCGCCGGCTCGACGGTGATGGTGCCGGAATAGTCGTTGGCCGGCAGGTCCTTCACATCCACCTTGTCAATGTAGAACATGAACAGCTTGTCGTCCGGCTTATACTTGCCGCCGGTCTCATTCATGGTGCCGCCGTCCTTGAGGGTCAGCACCCGCTTGGATTTGGACGGGTCGTCGCCCTGGGTCTCAGTCTTGGTGACGTTCTGGAGCCAGTTGGCATCCTTCCAGTCGCCGACGACGGCCCAGACCTTGTCGGCGGGGGCGTTGATCTCGATGGACTCGGAGACCTTCCGCCGGGTCGGGCCGTGGGCCTGCGCGGTGAAGGCGACGAGGGCGGCCACCGCCGCCGTCGCCAGGGTGGTCTTTCTCATGTGTCAGGTCTCCTGCCGCCTCTAGCGGTCCTCCCGGCCGAGGATACGGGCCTCGGGCCCGAGGGCTCCGGCGACCTTGTCCTCGATCCATCCCCAGGCCTCACGCTCGCGGGGCCCCGCCGTCTTGGCGATGGCGATCGCGAGGTAGGTCAACTCGCTCAAAACCTTCCCGGGCTCCAGCATGTGAAGCCGGGTCGATAGCACCGCCGCCTCCAGCACCGCCGCCTGGGCGCGGTTGTAGCCGATGAACGGCGCATGGGCACTCATGTGGCGGATCCGGCCGCGATAGCGGGGGCGCTGGGCGTCCTCCGTCACCGCAAGCACCTCGAACTCGGCATGACCGAAGCTGTCGGCGAGGCGCCGTCCGGGGATCGTGGCGCAGGGCTCGGTCGGCCAGTCCCGCCGGCCGGTGACGGCGCCCGCGATCACCCGGATGTCCCGGGGGCTCGATGCCGCGAAGAACGGGCTCGCCTCCAGGTTGTCGATGGTGGGCGAGGGGCGGAACGGGGCCAGCACGTAGCCCGAATCCTCCGGGCCCAGATCCTCCGGGCCCAGATCCTCGCGGATCAGGCCGAAGGGCACGAGGTGCAGCGCCCCCTCGGGCGACACGGTCGTGACGATGGTCTCCAGGATCAGCGGCATCCGCTCACGCCTTGCCCGAGGGTACGAGGCGGCCGCAGACGATTCGCTCCCCCGGCGGGGCCGGCTCCGGCGCGGCGGAGGTTTCCGAGACGGTCTCCGGCGGCGCCGCATCCGCCTCGGGGTCGCGGGCGTCGCGGGTGCCGGGGGGCGGCGCGCCGGGACCGGAATGCTTGGTGTGGCCGGTCTTCTTGAAGGCGGTGGTGTCCTCGGCGAGGTCGTCGGCGGCGCAGCCCCAATCGAGGGGCTCGTCCTGCACGTAGCGCTTGCCGAGCCGCCACGCGGTCTCGGCCTTGGCGAGTTCCGCGCCGAGGTAGAAGGCGTGGGCCCCGTCGCTGCGCACGTCCAGATCCGGGAAGAAGGCCATCGCGTCGGTGCCGACCCTGTGGATGTCGCGGTTGTAGACGTGGATCCCGTCCTCGGCCACGGCGATCCGGTAGTTCGGATCGCGCACCTCGGCGGCGGCCTGGGCGATCTCCTCCGGGCTCTGCACGAAGGGGCGCTTGTCGTGCAGGGCCAGCAGGGCCCGGCCGTAGCCCTTCGGCAGGGCGGCGTCGGCCCGCGCCGCGTACATCACCCGTCTGGCGGCGTCGTGCTCCTCCACGGTGCGGCGGGTGTGGTTCGAGACCTGCACGATCAGCACGTTGCGGATCGCCAGCTCCGAGCACATCCCCATCAGGAGGGCGGTGACGCCGAGGCTGTCGGCCTCGGTGAGTTCGGTGAGGTTGCCGGTGCCCATCATCATCTCGATGTCGGGCCAGCGGGCGCGGGTGTCCCGGTAGCGGGCGATTGAGTCGACGAGACCGTGGTGGATCGGCTCCAGGATCGGATCGGCCAGGAACGGCTTGCCCGCCGCCCGCATCCGCGCGATCGCCCGGTCGAGGGAGGGCAGATCCTCCGGCCGGGTCGGCACCAGCACCGGCACGGCCCCGGTCTCGAAGGCGAGGTCGAGGGTTTCCTCGTTGAGGCTGAGCAGGAAGTCCGCCCCCGCCCTCGCCCCCCGGGCCAACTCGTCCCGGGAGAAGGAGTCGACGCTGACCTTGAGGCCCGCCCCCTTCAGCGCCCGCACGGAGGCTTCGAGGTGCGGGAAGGGCGTATCCGGCAGGCCGCCGAGGTCGATGACGTCGGCGCCCTTGGCGGCGAGCGCCCGGCCCTTGGCCAGGATCTCCTCGGGGGTCATCTTCGAGGCATCGACGATCTCGGAGAAGATCCGCACGTCGTAGGCCGAGAGGTCGAGGGTCCGGCCGGAGAGGCCGAGCCAGGCCGGCAGGTCCACGATCTCGTCGGGGCCCCGCTCCACCGGCAGGCCGAAATGGGTGGCCA
>JAKONI010000176.1 GCA_022702015.1 Beijerinckiaceae bacterium
AGCAGCCCCCGGCCGACTGGATCGACACGCTCAAGACCAAGCGCGAGGCGAACATCGCCAAGATGGCGCCCAAGCTCATGAGCAACGCCTCGCCCATGACCTTCCACGCGGCGCTCGGCGCCCTGCGGACCATCGTGAAGGAGCGGCCCGACGCGATTCTGGTCAACGAGGGCGCCAACACCCTCGACCTCGCCCGGGGGATCATCGACATGTACCAGCCGCGCAAGCGCCTGGATGTCGGCACCTGGGGCATCATGGGCATCGGCATGGGCTTCGCGGTCGCCGCCGCGATCGAGACCGGCAAGCCGGTCCTGTGCGTGGAGGGCGACAGCGCCTTCGGCTTCTCCGGCATGGAGGTCGAGACGATCTGCCGGTACGGGCTGCCGATCTGCATCGTCGTGTTCAACAACAACGGCATCTATCGCGGCACCGATTCCGACCCGACCGGGCGCGACCCGGCCACCACGGTGTTCGTCAAGGATTCCCGCTACGACAAGATGATGGAGGCGTTCGGCGGCGACGGCTACCACGTCACCTCGCCGGACGAGCTGACCCGGGCGGTCAACGCTGCCATGGATTCCGGCCGCCCGTCGCTGGTCAACGCGGTGATAGATCCCGCCGCCGGCAGCGAGAGCGGCAATATCGGCAGCCTCAACCCGCAGAGCGGGATCAAGAAGAAGGCGTGAGGTGGGCGGGACAGGGTCCCTCTCAAGGACACGGGCGTCTCCCTCCCCCCTCTGCGGGGGAGGGTGGGCCGGCCGTCAGGCCGGGTCGGGAGAGGGGAACCCGGGTTCAGGAAAGGGCGCGACTGCCATGACGGGCGAAGTGCCGTTCTGCACCGTCGCTCCCCTCTCCCGACCCCCTTCGGGGGCCACCCTCCCCCGCAGAGGGGGGAGGGAGAGCCGCAGTGCTTCCCGTGTCTTCTACAGACCCGATATGTGAATCCCCGAGCCCGCACTGGAACGGCGACCCGCCCTCACCTTCGGCCTGCGGAGCTACCAGCGATGCGTGGACGCCTCACCCGCGCGGCGCCAGCCCGAAGATCGCCCGCGCCTCGTCGGGCGTGGCCGGCTCGCGGTCGAGATGGGCCAGCAGGCTGACGGCCTTTTCCACCAGGGCTGCGTTGCTGGGCGCGAGCACGCCCCGGGACAGGTACAGGTTGTCCTCCAGCCCGACCCGGACGTTGCCGCCCATGCCGGCGGCGACCGCCAGCATCGGGAATTCCGCCCGGCCGATGCCGAAGGCCGACCAGATCGCGTCCTCGGGCAGCCGGGCGCGCATCGCCACCAGGGCCTCCGGGGTCGCGGGCGCCCCCCAGGGGATGCCGAGGCAGATCTGGAACAGGGGTGGCCGCGCCAGATGCCCCTCCGCGATCATGTGCCGGGCCAGCTCGATCTGGCCGAGATCGAACACCTCGATCTCCGGCCTCACCCCGACCGCGCGGATCTGGCCCGCCATGGCCCGCAGGTGCGCGGGGGTGTTGAGGAACAGGTGCTCGCCGAAATTCATCGTGGCGACGTCGAGGGTGCAGATCTCGGGGCGCAGCGCCGAGACGTGCCGGGTGCGGGTCTCGGGCGACATGAAGGTGGTGCCGGGTCCCGCCACCGACGGGTCGGGGTCGCCGGGCACGAACCGGCCCCCGGCCCCGGTGGTGAGGTTGAGGATCACGGACGCGTTCCGCTCGCGGATCCGCTCGACCACCTCGCGGTAATGGGTGAGCTCCATGCTGGGCGTGGCGGTTTCGGGGTCGCGGACATGGATGTGGACCACCGCGGCCCCGGCGGAGGCCGCCTCCAGGGCCGATTGCGCGATGGCCTTCGGGCTCACCGGCACCGCCGGGTTCTTGCGGGGCGTGTCGAACGAGCCCGTGAGGGCGCAGGTGATGACGGTCGTCCGGGCCATGGTTGTCTCCCTGATCCTGACGGTGCCGCCCGCGGGAAGCTGGGCCGACCCATCAGGTTCTGCGTCAAGCCTTTGAACCGCTGCGCTTTTGCCCTCCCGCAAGGGCTACTGGATATGCGCGCTTCCGTCGTTGGATAGGGCCTTGCCGTTGCCCGTGAGGGGCACGGGTCGCCTCTCCCGTGCGGGAGAGGGAGCACCGCGCGGCCTTCAAGAGCGATCGCGCTCCGAACCTCGATAGACGTCGCTCCCCGCAGGAGCCTGAGCCCCGCTACATCGCCCCGCCATCCACCGTGATGGTCTCGCCGGTGATGTAGGCAGCCCCTGCGGCCAGGAAGAAAATCGTCTCGGCGATGTCCTCGGGCCGGGCCATGCGGCGCAGCATCGTGTGCTGCACCGTCGCGGCCTTGCGTGCCTCCGGCCAGGGCTCGGTCCAGGGCGTGGCGACGAGGCCGGGGGCGACGGCGTTGACCCGCACGTCCGGGGCCAGCGCCCGGGCGAGGCTGCGGGTCAGGTTGATCAGGCCGGCCTTGCTGGCCGAATAGGCGATCGAGGAGCCCCGCCGCCCGAGCCCCGCCACCGAGGCGGTGTTGACGATCGCCCCGCGGTTTTCTT
>JAKONI010000177.1 GCA_022702015.1 Beijerinckiaceae bacterium
GCCAACGAAGCAGCGCGGAACGCTTTTCTTCGTTAACTTTTCGTTAACCAATCTTCACCAAATTGTTACTTGTGGTTGAATCGATGAAGAGATTGCGCCTCCGCAAAGATCTCTGTGCATTCGATTCATGATGATTACTATCGCGCAATAGGGCGGCTTGGATGCAGGGCTCGGCTCAATCTTACGATCTCGGCGGGGTACTTGAGGCACAGCATTCGCGGGATCTGGCGCCGGCGTCACTGATCAAAGTCGCGCGGATGGCCGAGGTAGGCCCGGTTCAGCGCCGGTTCGGCAAGATTCAGATGCTGGCCGAAAAGATCGCGATGGCGGGAATGCAGTCCGTCCTGTTTCCGGGCAGCCTGCGGCCGACGGTGTTGCGTCTTTTTGGGGCGAAGATCGGACGCAACGCCCGCATTACGCAGAAAGTCTTCATCGGCCAGCCAAGCAACCTGACGATTGGTGACGATGTGGTGATCAACATCGGCTCTTTCATCGATTGCTCGGCGCCGGTCTTCATCGGCGACAAGGTTCGCATCGGCTATCAGGGGATGGTCGTCACCGGGTCGCACCGCACGGAGAACAGCGTCTACCGCCGCAAGGAGGGTGACCATGTCCGCCGCTCGGTGACGATCGAGCGCGGATGCTGGATCCAGTCGCGCGGGATGGTCGGCCCCGGCGTGATCATGGCCGAGGGTTGCACGCTGATGGCCGCCGGCGTGCTCACCAAGAGCACGCTCCCGAACGGCGAGTATGCCGGCCTGCCGGCGATTCGCCGGCGCGACCTGTCGATCGACGACGACGACGGCCTGTAGGGCTTTCAGCCCGCCGAGGTCCCCTCGGCGAGCAACCCCTCGACGAAGCCGGGGAGGCCGGTCCGCCGGGTGCGCTTCAGCCGCTCGGCGGCCAGGATGCTCTTCAAGGCGGTGAAGGCGCTGTCGAGGTCGTCGTTGACGATCACGTAGTCGTACTCGCTCCAGCGCTGGATCTCGGTGCGGGCGTTGGCGAGGCGGCGCTCGATGGTCTCGGCGGAATCCTCCGCCCGGCGCTCCAGCCGGTGGCGCAGTTCGGCCATGCTCGGCGGCAGGATGAACACGCTCACCACATCGTCGGCGAGCTTGCCGCGCACCTGGCGGGTGCCCTGGTAGTCGATGTCGAAGATCATGTCCCGGCCCGCGCCCAGCACCTTCTCCACCGGCCGCCGGGGGGTGCCGTAGCAGTTGCCGTGGACCTCGGCGGATTCGAGCAGGTCGTCCCGGGCGCGCAGGTCGTCGAAGGTTTCGCGCTCGATGAAATGGTAGTGCCGACCATCGATCTCGGAGGGACGGCGCGCCCGGGTCGTCACCGAGATCGACAGTTCGAGGGCCCAGGTCGGATCGCCGGCGATGGCGCGGGTGAGGGTCGTCTTGCCCGCTCCGGAGGGGGAGGACAGGATGAGGATCAATCCCCGGCGCGCGATGGTGGTCTCAACGGTCACGGGTCTGCCCGGCTTTCTGTGAAGTGCGGCTGTGCGGGACGGCCGCCGCGCGGACCGTATCCGGCGGCGTCATTCGATATTCTGAACCTGCTCGCGAAATTGCTCGACCACGGCCTTCAGGTCCAGGCCGATGCGCGACAGGCCGACATCCCCGGCCTTGGCGCACAGGGTGTTGGCCTCGCGGCCGAGCTCCTGGGCCATGAAGTCGAGGCGCCGGCCGATCGCGCCACCCGCCGCGAGGAGGTCGCGGATGGCCCCCGCATGGGCGCGCAGCCGGTCGAGTTCCTCGCGCACGTCCGCCTTGGCGGCGAGCAGCACCGCCTCCTGGTACAGGCGCTCGGGGTCGAGCCCCGTGGCGGAAAGGGCTTCCACGCTCGCCGCGAGCCGGGCGCGGACCGCCTCCGTCCGGCGCGAGGGCTCGTCCTCGGCGGCCTGCGTCAGGGCGGCGATCCGGGCGATCTGGCCGGAGACGATCTCCTCGAGGTGGCGTCCCTCGGCGCGGCGCGCCTCCACTAGGTCGGCCACCAGCCGCACTACCCCCGCCGTGAGGTCCCGGTTGAGCGAATCGGCCTCCGGGGCGGCCTCGTCGTCCGAGATCACCACGCCCCGCAGCCCCAGCAGCCCGTCCATGGTCGCGGGGGCGATGCCCTCGGGCCGGGGCACCCGCGCCACGGCCTCGGCTAGGCTCGCCAACAGGGCCTCGTTGATCCGGACGGTCGGCGTCCCTTCCCCGCGTCCGAGATTGAGGGAGAGCTGGCACTGCCCCCGGGTGAGGGTCTTCTGCAGGGCGGTGCGGGCGGTCTCGCCCACGGCCTCGTAGCCGGTGGGGACCCGGACACGCACGTCAAGCCCGCGGCCGTTGACGCTGCGGACCTCCCACGCCCACTGCACCGGCCCCGTCGTTCCGGCGGCGCGGGCGAAACCCGTCATGCTCGCGATTGGGGCCATGGGACGTGCCGACGTTCGAGGGGACGGCGGCTGTAGCACGGATTCCGCCTGCGAAAAGACCCCTCAGCGCTTCGGCTTGAGCGTCGGCGGCTCCGGCAGGACCGGAACGCTCTTGGGCGAGCCGAGGTCGTAGGTTCTGTTCTTGAGGGGATCGAGGCGGGTGCCCTCGGAGGCATCGAAGGCGCGCGTCCGGGGATCGGGGGAGTTCGGGTCGAGGAAGGCCGCGTTGGTGCCGCCGATCGTGGCGCCCCCCGAGCGCTGGGCGGCGGGGTCGGCGTTGGGATCGGCCTTGTCCACCGCGTCCGGCGGCGACTGGCGACTCTTCTCCACCGCCCGCCAGCGGGCGACGTTGCGCTGGTGCGCGTCCAGGGTCTCGGCGAAGGCGTGGCCGCCGGTCCCGTCCGCGACGAAGTAGAGGTCCCGGGTCCGCGAGGGGTTGGCCACCGCCTCCAGGGCCGCCTTGCCGGGGTTGGCGATCGGCCCGGGGGGAAGCCCCTCGATCGCGTAGGTGTTGTAGGGCGTCGGCCGGTCGATCTCGGAGCGCAGGATGCCCCGGCCCAGCGTGCCGCGCCCGCCCACGAGGCCGTAGACGATGGTCGGGTCGGATTGCAGCCGCATCCGCTTGTTGAGGCGGTTGATGAACACCGCCGCCACCCGGGGCCGCTCGTCCGCCCGGCCGGTCTCCTTCTCGACGATGGAGGCCAGGGTCACGAGTTCGGCCGGGGTCCGCACCGGCACGTCGGCGCTGCGCCGCAGCCAGATCTGGTTCAGCACCTCGCGCTGCTTCGCCTTCATCAGGTTGACGATCTGCTGGCGGGTGGCGCCGCGCTCGAACTTGTAGGTGTCGGGCAGCAGCGAACCCTCGGGCGGGACCTCGTTGATCTCGCCGGAGAGCACGTCGTTGTCGTTGAGGCGGCCGACGATCTGCTCCGAGGTCAGGCCCTCGGGGAAGGTGATGGCGTGCTGGATCTGCCGTCCGGTGGTGATGGTGTCGAGGGCGTCGCCGATGCTCGCATGGGCCTTGAACAGGTACTCGCCGGCCCGGAGTGGCGGACGCCCGCCGAACCGGGCGGCGAACTCGAACAGCCCGGTATGTCCGATCACCCCCTCCTTCGCGAGGGTCTCGGCGATCTCGGTGGTGCCGCTGTGGCTCGGGATGACGACCACCTTGTCCGCCGCCAGCGGGCCCGGCTCCTGGACGTTGCGCTGATAGATCGTCAGCGTGGCCATGGCCGCCAGGGCGGCGGCCACCGCGAAGGTCAGCAGCCCGCTGAACAGGCCGATGAAGCTGCCGCGCTCGCGCTCCGGCCGGTCCGGCGGGGGCGGGGCGGCGATGGGCTTGATCGCCTCGCTCGGGGAGCGCGGCGACAGGCGCTGGGGCAGGGCCTGCTCGTCGGCCTGGCCCTCATGCCCGTCCGCGTCCTGTCCCTGGTCGGGCTTCGTCTTGGAACGGCGAAAGAACATCGGGATCCTCGGCGATCCGGCCGATCCCCATCGCGCGGGGGTCCGGGCCGGCCGCCCGCATCAGGTTGTCGCGTCAGACGCGCGACCCTACGCGCTTTTGTGGCGAAATTGCCGTCCGGGGAAGCGCCCGGATGACGGTTCGGCGGATTCGGGCTGGCAGGTCGCACAGAAAAACGTCGAGCGCCCCGCCTGGACCACCCGCGCGACGGTGCCGCCGCACCCGGCCCGGGGGCAGGCGAGGCCGACACGGTCGTAGACCCGGAAGGCGTGCTGGAAGCCGCCCTCGGTGCCGTCGGTGCGGGCGTAGTCCCGCAGGGTCGAGCCCCCGGCTCGCACCGCTTCGTTCAGCACGGCGACGATCGCCTTCGCCAGGGCGTTGGCGGCGGCGGTGGGCCGCCCGTCCGGCTTGGCGAGGCTCCCCGCCGGGGCCTCGGGATGGAGCTTGGCCCGGTGCAGGGCCTCGCAGACATAGATGTTGCCGAGGCCGGCGATCAGGCGCTGGTCGAGGAGGGCGGCCTTCAGCGGCGTGATCTTCCCCTGGAACAGGCCGGCGATCACCGCCCCGGTCAGGCCGTCGAGGGGCTCGACGCCCATGCGCGCGAAGTGCTTGCAGGTGGCCAGGCTCTCGCTCGGCACGAGGTCCATGAAGCCGAAGCGGCGGGCGTCGTTGTAGGTGACGGTGGCCCCCGAGCTCATCGCCATCACCACGTGGTCGTGCTTCGGGATACCCTGCGCCCCTTCGAGGTAGAAATCCCCCGGCGAGAGGTTGCGCCCGTCCGCCATCGCCACGTCGAACCGCCCGCTCATGCCGAGGTGCATGATCAGCGTCTCCCCCGAATCGAGGGCGGCGGTCAGGTATTTGGCCCGGCGGGCCAGCGCCGTCACCGTGTGTCCCTCCAGCCGGGCGGCGAAGCGGTCGGGGAAGGGGAAGCGCAGGTCCGGCCGGCGCAGGATGATGCGGCTGAAGCGGGCTCCGACCATGGCGGGCTCAAGGCCCCGGCGGACGGTCTCGACCTCGGGAAGTTCGGGCATTGCGTTCGGGCGGTTCGGGGCGGCGCGGGCCGGAACCCGGGATATCGCCGCCCCCGTGGCCCGGCGCAATGCGGGCTGTGGGCGCGGGCCGGACACGGCCTACCCAGAAGGGTGGTTCGGGGCTATCGTCGGCGCATGGCAAGACATGTCCCCCTTGGCGGCGCACCGGATCCCTTGGCGGACGGGGTTCAGCCCCCGCTCGCACCAGGTCACGCCCGGCCGAACGGCCGGGATGACCGTCCCGCCGAGGCCATGACCGACGAGGAGCGGGCCGCCGTGCGGCGAGGCCTGGACGATTGGCGGGCGGGTCGCCTCGCGTCCGCCGACGAGATGCGGGCCATCTTGCGTCGCCTGGGAAGGTGATACTCGTCTACACGCAGGCGGCCCGCGATGATTTCGCGGACCTTGCGACCTACCTGGAATCGCGCCACCCCTTCGCCATCGCGAATGTCGCCGACGACATTCTGGTCGCCATCGACCGCCTCACGGATTTCCCCTTCAGCGGCCGGCGGCAGGACGAGGCCGACGTGCGCAAACTGGTGTCCCGCCGATACCGCTACAGAATCTTTTACCGTGTGGACGAGGAGGCGGCGACCGTGACGATCCTCGCGATCCTGCATCCGGCACGTCAGGGCTGAGGCAGGTCTTCTCTTCTTCGGTGCCGGGACGCTAACGCCGCCGCAGCCGCACATACAGCGCGCCGCCGCCGCCATGGTGACGGGCCGCCTCCTCGAAGCCGTGGACGATGCCGTGCAGGTCCGGGCCCCGCAGCCAATGGGGCACGCTCCGGCGCAGGACACCCCGCTCGCCGAACGGTTCGGAATAGCCCGCCCCGCCCTTGCCGGTGACGACGAGGACATAGGTGTGGCCGGCGGACCGCGCCCGCAGCAGGAAGCCCGTCAGCGCCGCATGCGCTTCCGATTGCACCATCCCGTGTAGATCGATGCGCGCCTCGATGCCCCGTCGCCCCCGGCGCAGGGCGAGGCGCGCTTGGCGCTCCAGGCCCTGGACGGGGGCGGGCCGCTGCGGTGGCGCCTGATAGGGGGCGGCGGTGGCCGGACGGCTCGGGGAGGGCGCCGATTTCGGCGGCGTCCGCGTCACGACGCCGGAGGGCTTGTCGGCGGGGGCGGGGGTCCGCGACGGCCGCGCCTGCGGAAAGGCGGGGGGCGGAGCGGGCGGTCGCTCCGGCATCGCGGCGGGGGCGGGCGTCGGGGAGACGTCGGTGACGGGCGAAGTACGCCCGCGCAGGGGCGTAACGAGCTTGGCCACCTCGCGCCACAGGCGAGCCTCCCCGGAGGAGAGGGGGCGGGGGCGGCGCGGGGGCCTCATGGGTTCCCCCGGTGCCGGGGCAGCAGCACGACGAAGCCCGTCGCCGCCCGCAGGTTGCCGGCGATGGTCCCGGCCTCCGCGCCGGTGCCGACGAACAGGTCGCCCCGCGCCGGGCCGACGATGGCCGATCCGGTGTCGGCGGCGACGGCCAGGTGCCCCCGCTCCCCGCCGGGCGATCCGCCCTCCAGCCAGAAGGGCAATCCGTAGCGCCACAGGGTGGAATCGACGGCCAGCCCCACCATCGGGCTCAACGGGGCGTTGGCGGCCCCCGGCGGCCCGAGGGCGGGATCGTCCACGGGGGCGAGGCGGAAGAAGATGTAGGAGGCGTTCCGCCGGATCAGCGAACGGGCCTCCTCCGGGTGTGCCCTCAGCCAGCCGGTCCACGTGGCCAGCGTCAGCCCGTCGAGGGGCAGGTGTCCCCCTTCGACGATCAGCTTGGCCACCGCCGTGTAGGGACGCCCGTTGCGGCCGTCGTAAAGCACCCGCACCACCCGCCCGTCGGGCAGCCGCACCCGTCCGGAGCCTTGCACCTGGAGGACGAGCAGGTCGATCCCGTCCCGGAGCCACAGGATCGGGCTCGCCCGTCCCCCGAGGGCGCCGTCCTCGATCGCCGCCCGGTCGGGATAGGGCTCGAAGCCGTCGCCCCGGGCGCGGGCGGCCCGGAGGGTGGGGTCGAGGCCGGGGCGCGTCTCGCCGGGGGCAAGGCTGACGAGATCGTCCGGGCGGGCGAGGACCGGCGCCGTGAAGGTGGGGGAGGGTTCCAGCGACCCGGTGAGTTCCGGCTCGAAATAGCCCGTGAGGAAGCCCGGGCGCCCGTCGTCGCGCACGACCCGGTAGGCGTCGAAGGCGTCCCGGAAGAAGCCCGCCGCCTCCCCTGCGGCCACGTCGGCGGCGAGGGCGCAGGTGGCCGCGAGGTCGGCGTGGTCGCCCGCGACGGTGGCGGCCTGCGGCTGGGCCGGGGGCGGGGCCGCGCAGACCCCGCGGAAGGCCGCGAGGGCCCGGGCGGGGTCGGGGCCGGGAAAGCCCGGGAGGGAGGTCGGCGCAACGGGTTCGAGCCGAGCGCCGGCGACCTCCGGCGGCGCCGCGAGGGCGCCCCCCGTCAGCAGCGCCGCCGCGACGGCGGCGGCCGGCCCGAGTCCGGATCTGGCACGCTGGGGTCGCACGGCGGGGTCAGGTGGGGCTCAAGCGCCGGCGTCGGTGGCGACGAGCTGCCAGTTCGGATCGCGGGAGCCCAGGGTGCGCGCGAAGGTCCAGACGTCCGGCACCTCGACCACGGTCTCGGCGCTGCCATCCACCACCTTGCCCTCGGCGTTGCGGGTGGCGGTGATGAGGTTCGACAGGAACCGCACGGTGACCTGGGCCACCCGGTTGCGCACGTCCACCGCCACGATCTCCGCCCGGTCGATCGAGACGAAGGTGGTATCCAGCGTCTGCCGGTTACGCTCGCGCTCCGTGATCGCCCGCTCGAACGCCTCGCCGACCTCCTTCGACAGGAGCGAGCGCAGGGTCTTCCGGTCGCCCTTGGCGAAGGCGATCATGATCGCCTCGTAGGCACCCTTCGCCCCCTCGATGAACGCCTTCGGCTCGAAGGCCGGCTCCACTTGAACGATGGATTCCAGGCCGCGGGCGACCTCGGAGCCCGGCTCGGCGATGCCCCGCCAGTCGCGGGGGGCAGCGGGCGCCGGGGCGGGCGCCACCCGGTCGACGCCCGGCAGGCGCACGACGTTGTCGCGTTCGGACCGGCCCTGCGGCTCGGTCCGGCTGCGCTCCACCGGCTTGAAGGGCGAGCGTTCCGTCCCGGTCTTCTGGCCGAGCACCGAGCGCAGGCGCCAGATCACGAACACGGCCAGCGCGAGGAAGATGATTGTCGTTATGTCGAAGCCGTCCTGCATCACCGATCCGATTGCGGCCGCTTGCGCGTCTTACGCCCCGCGCAACTAGGCCTTGTCCAGGCGCATCTATAGCTCCAGTCTTATCTGACCAACGCGCGCGGATCGAGCCGGTTGTTGATCTACCGTGGGCTGTGCTGCGACGAAGACGCACGCGCGAAAGGCGCCGCTGCGGCCCGCGCCCGGCGGATCGCCTTCGCTTGTTCCGTCCGACCGGGCGTGCTAGCGGCGCCGGTGCCCGGACCGAATGCGGTCCTGCGGCGACGATCTTTCGCCGTCCGTGCCGGACGCCCACTCGACAAGGATGACCCCGATGGCCGATTCCCCGGCAGCCAACGGCAACGGCGGCGCTGAGCCGCAAGGCGCCCCGACCATCAACGCCCTCGCTCAGTACGTGAAGGATCTCTCCTTCGAGAATCCCAACGCGCCGCGCTCCCTCCAGCCGAAGGAGGGCCAGGGGCCGCAGATCAACATCCAGGTCAACGTCAACGCCTCGCAACTCGCCGAGACGGATTTCGAGGTCGAGCTGGTCCTCGAGGGCGACGCCAAGATGGACGGCGACGTGCTGTTCGCCTTCGACGTGAAGTATGCCGGCATCTTCCGCATGCTCAACATCCCGGACGACCAGATGCACCCGGCGGTGATGATCGAGTGCCCGCGCCTGCTCTTCCCCTTCGCCCGGCAGATCGTGGCCGAGGCGGTGCGCAACGGCGGCTTCCCGCCCCTGTACATCGACCCGATCGATTTCGTCGGCCTGTACCGTCAGAAGATGATGGAGCAGCAGGGCGCCACGGGTCCGCTAGCCTCCTGAGCCGAGCCCCCCGCCGCCGGCGTCCGGCGGCCGGGTTGCGGTAGGCCGCCGCCAGGGCCCGCAGGGCATCGGCGGCGGCCCCCGGTGCCGTCATCCGGGTCCGGCTCATCGACCTCCATTCGCAGCGGCACGGCATCGAAGCGGCCGGCGCCGAAGGCGTGACGACGACCTCGTCCTGATCCGGATCACCGCCAACGCGACACGGACGACGGAGAGAAGCGCGCGCTTGACCGGGCGGTCGTCCCGGAACTCACCCGCGATCCCGGTTTGCGACCCGGCAACGTCTTCATCGACCCTGTCGAGGTTGAACCGGAGAACTGGTCGTTCGGGGAAGGCGCCATGCAGGACGGCCCGCCGATCTCAGTCCGACGTAACCTGTGCGAAACCGGTTCGGTGCTTGACCGTGGGCGCGGGGCGGCCCAGTTGGGCCGCCTCATCACGAACCGGACAGCATGGCACCCACCGCGCACCTCGCCCTGATCAACCTGTTCATCGGCGACATCCAGGGGGGGCTCGGGCCCTTCCTGGGGACGTGGCTGGCGCAATCGGGGGATTGGAGCCCGGCGCGGGTGGGGCTCGTCGTGACCCTCGTGGGGTTCGCGACGCTGTTCCTCAGCGGGCCGGCGGGGGCGCTGGTGGACAGGGTCGCCAAGCCCCGCCTCCTCATCGGTGCCGCCTGCACCGCGATCCTGGCCGGCACGCTGCTGCTGCTGCCCGCCCGCAGCTTCTTCGCGGTCTTCACCGCGCAATTCCTCGCGGCCGCCGGCGGGACGCTTCTCTTGCCCGCCGTGGCGGCGCTCACCCTTGGGATCGTCGGCAAGGACCGCTTCCCGAAGCAGCAGGGCCGCAACCAAGCGTTCAACCACGTGGGCATCCTCGTGGCCGCCGGGGCGATCAGCTTCGGCGCCCCGTTCGGCCCGGCCATCGCGTTCTATGTCCTCGGCGGCATGGCGGTGGCGGCGATCCTCGCCACCTTCTCCACCCCGGCGGGGGCGTGGAGCCGGCGCCGGGCGGTGGGCTGGAACGAGGAGGACAACGACGAGCCCGAGCGCAGCGGCATCCGGCAGGTTCTCGGCAACCGGCGCCTGCTGGTGCTGACGGTGGCCCTCGCCCTGTTCAACCTCGGCAATGGCGGGATGCTGACCCTGCTCGGGCAGAAGCTCGTGGCGACCTCCGGTGACGCGACGACCTGGACGGCGCGCTACGTCATGGTCGCGCAATTGGTGATGGTGCCGGTCGCCCTCTTCGCCGGATCCCTGGCCGACCGGCGTGGACGGCGGCTCCTGCTCCTGGTCGCCTTCGCGGTGCTGCCGATTCGGGCGGCGATGTCGGGGCTGATCGACGATCCCTGGTGGCTGATCGGCGCCGAGGTGCTGGACGGGGTGGCATCGGGGATCGTCGGCGTTGCCGTACCCGTGGTGGTGGCGGACCTGACCTGGGGTTCGGGCCGCACGCAGACGGCGCTCGGCAGCGCCTATGCCGTCCAGGGGATCGGGGGAGCCCTCTCGGGCTGGTACGGGGGGTTGGCCTTCGCCTGGGTCGGCTGGACCGGCGCCTTCCTCGCGCTGGGTGTGCCGGGCCTCCTGGCCCTGGCGCTAGTCATCTGGCTCGACGCCACGCCCGAACCGGGCCGCCGCCGCAAGCGCCGGGAACGCCATCACGCGGCCCGGCAAACGGCCTGATCGAGAGTTCCCTGGATTCCTCTTTCAGTGGAGTCCAGGGGCGGCGCCCAGGGGCTTGAGCAGGGCGCTGCCCTGCACCCGCCAAAGGGCTCGCCCTTTGGGAACCCCTTACCCGACGTAGGGGCTGCCGGTCTCGGCGGGGAAACGGTCGGCCAACGCGCGACGGAGCTTCTCCAGGGCGCGGTTCTCGATCTGGCGCACGCGCTCCTTCGAGATCCCGAGGCGCTGGCCGAGGGCCTCCAGGGTCGCCTGATCCTCCGCGAGGCGACGCTCGCGCAGGATGCGCAACTCGCGCTCCGACAACACGCCCAGCGCCTGATGCAGCCAGCCGAGGCGGCGCTCGCCATCCACCGCCGCGCCCACGGTCTCGTCCGGGAGTGCCGCGCCGTCCACGAGGAAGTCCATCCGCTCCGAGGCGGCGTCGCCATCCTCGCCGATGGGGGCGTTGAGCGACATGTCCGGCCCCGAGAGGCGGGCATCCATCAGGGCCACGTCGTCGCGCGAGACGCCGATGGCGGTGGCGATCCGGCGGTGGATCTCGTCGCCCACATGCTCCTCGGTGGATTGCATGAGGCGGGCACGAAGGCGCCGCAGGTTGAAGAACAGGGCCTTCTGCGCGGAGGACGTGCCGCCACGGACGATCGACCAGTTGCGCAGGATGTAATCCTGGATCGAAGCGCGGATCCACCATGTCGCGTAGGTGGAGAAGCGCACCTCCCGCTCCGGCTCGAACCGGGCGGCGGCTTCCATCAGGCCGACATGGCCCTCCTGAACGAGGTCGGCCATCGGCAGGCCGTAGTGACGAAAACGCCCCGCCAGGGCGATGACGAGGCGCATATGGGCGGAGATCAGACGGTGGAGGGCGCGTTCGTCGCGGCGGTCCTTCCAGCGGACGGCGAGATCACGCTCCTCCTCGCGGGCGAGGAAGGGCGCCTCCATCGCGGTCCGAATGAATTGTCGACGAATTCCCGCGATCTCGGCCATTCCGCCTGCCTCTCTATCGAGTGCTTGTGCGGCACCGGTCCCATGAGTCCGGCGCGCAAGGCATCGATAAGGAACGACGCCAAGCGACCGCTAACGGGTGCTCAAACGCGAAAGTTCCCCGCTTTCCTCAGGGAAACACGGTGAGGGACGAAGATTTCTTCATCAACTTTTCGAAAGATGGGACGCCGCTGCCCTGCGTCCAGTCCAATCGACCCTGTCCAGGGGGAAAAATGACGCGGACGGGCGATTTTCCGTGACCCGACCACGTGGTTCGGCCCACGAAAAAGCCCGGCCTTGCGGGCCGGGCTCGGGACGTCTGAGGAAGAAGGTGGCCCTTAGGCTGCCTCCTCCTGAATGTCGTCGCCCTCGGCCTCGGCGTCGCCCTCGGCTTCCGCCTCGGCCTTCACCCGGCGGGGGGACTTGGCGAGGCTCTGCTCAATCAGCTTCAGGGCCTCGGTCTCGGTGATGCGGTTCACCGACGAGATCTCCCGGACGATCCGATCGAGGGCCGCCTCGTAAAGCTGGCGCTCGCTGTAGGACTGTTCCGGCTGGGCCTCCGACCGGAAGAGGTCGCGGACAACCTCGGTCACGGCCAGCAGGTCACCGGAGTTGATCTTCGCCTCGTATTCCTGGGCGCGACGCGACCACATCGTCCGCTTCACGCGGGCACGGCCGGTGAGCACGTCGAGAGCCTTCTTCACGATCTCCGGCTCGGCCAGCTTGCGCATGCCGACTGAATTCGCCTTCGCGGTCGGGACCCGCAGCACCATCTTGTCCTTCTCGAAGGACACGACGAACAGCTCAAGTTTGTAACCCGCGATCTCCTGCTCCTCGATCGCGGTGATGCGACCCACACCGTGGGCCGGGTAGACGACGGCCTCGCCGGTCTTGAAGCCTTGCCGGCCTGCGGTCGTCTTCTTGGCTGTGGTCATGCGTGAAGGGCCTCCACTGGCGCGCGACGCCAATCACACCGCGCGAACCGCTGTTCCCGGGCGGGTCTACACCCGGTCCGATCGGCGGATCCCAAAGCGCGCCATGGGGGCGCGACTCCGAAAGCCGACGAAGCCGGGCACGCGACATTGCCTTCCGCCGGGTGGAAACCCGGCGGCCGAACACATGCAATCCCAAACAGGGAAATGCGTTTCGGCGCGGAGTGGGCACGTCTGACGCGAGCGACGGCAGGCGGATTGTGTACCACAATCCACGCCGCGATCCAAGCTGCTTGGATCGCGGGCACGTACGCCCGAGCCTTCGGACGAAGGTTTTACACTGGCTCGCCGCCCAGCCTAGGGACCTGATGCGGGGCAGGTCTTCCCTAAGAGCAAGCCAAGGCCGGATTTGAGCGCCCGGACCTGCTGGCCCCCGGGAGTATGGGACCGCCGGGTGCGGGTTCTCTCAAACTTATCAGTCGCCCGAGCCGGCATTCGCGGAGAAGTGCGCGTCGAGCTTGCCGGACACCCCATCCCACTCCTTCGCGTCGGCGGGGGCATCCTTCTTCTGGGTGATGTTGGGCCAGCTCTTCGCGTAGTCGGCGTTGAGCTTCAGCCACGTCTCCAGGCTCGATTCGGTATCGGGCTTGATGGCCTCGGCCGGGCATTCCGGTTCGCAGACGCCGCAATCGATGCACTCATCCGGGTGGATGACGAGCATGTTCTCGCCCTCGTAGAAGCAGTCCACCGGACAGACTTCCACGCAGTCCATGTACTTGCACTTGATGCAGTTCTCGGTGACGACGTAGGTCATCGGCTGTCTTCGTCCTCAGGTCCCGCATCAACCGGACGGGGCGGCTCAGCCCGCGCATCCGGGAGGCTGCGCTGTTGCGCATGCGTTGTTGGAAGGGCTCTAGACGCTGCCTCCCGCACTGACAAGCGCACGGGCGACGCGGGGGAGGGACGATGGACGCCTGTGGCGCCGCGTCATCACTCCTGTTGGGGGGACAACGCCTCGTACAGGGTTTTGGCTTCCTCCGACGGCCCACGCCGGTCGCCGAGGTCCACCACCCGCACCGCCATGGTGGCGTGGGGGGCCGCGACGGTGACGACGTCGCCGAGGCCGAGGCCCTTGGCGGCGTTGTCGGTGCGCATCCCGTTCACGCGGACATGGCCATCCGTCACGAGGCGGGCGGCCAGGGTCCGCGTGCGGGCGAAGCGCGCGAACCACAGCCACTTGTCGAGGCGCTGGCGCCCGTCACGCATCGCGCCTCAGCGCTTGCCGCCGTCGCCACCCTCGAGCTGCGCCTTGAGGGCGGCGAGCTTGGCGAAGGGCGAATCGGGATCCGGGGCCCGCTCCCGCCGGGGCGGGCGCTGATCCGGGCGCGGCCCGGCGTTCCGCTGATCGGGGCGGGGCTCGCCGCGATGGTCCGGCCGCCGGTCGGAACGGCCCTCGTCCCGGCGCCGTCCGTCCCGCTCGGGGCGTCCGCCCTCCGGCCGCTCGCGCCGCCGGTCGTGATCGCGGCCCGGCCGGGGCCCCCCTTCGCCCTCGGCCCGGCGCGGCTGCTCCGGCCCGCCCTGCTGCCCGGCGGGGGCGCCGTCGCGACGGCCACCACCCCGGGGACGGTTGTTCGGCCGGGAATGGGCCGGACGCTGGAACCGTTGCAGCTTCCACACCTCGATGGGCGGGGCTTCCTGGGCGGCGCCCTCCTCGGAGGGAGCTTCCCCGTCGGCGGTCTCGGCGGACACCGCCCCGTCCGACGCCTCGGCCGTTTCGGTGGGCGCTGTCTCCTCGGGGACGAGGGCCTCCGGCTCGGCGGCGACGTCCGGTTCGGCCTCACCGGTGGGCTCGGCTTCGGCGGCGGGCTCGGCGTTGGCGACGGCTTCATCCTCGGCCGGGGCCTCGGACTCGCCCTCGGTGGGGGCCTCCGGCTCGGACGGCGCCTCGGGGGCCGGCTCCGCCTCGGTGGTGACGGCCTCGGCCTCGCCCGGAACCGATTCGCCGGTCTCCACCGGGGCGTCCTCGCCCACGGCGGGGGCCTCCTGCGCCACGGTGCCGTCCCCGGCCGGCGCTCCGGCGGTCACGGGGGCGGCCGGGGTGGTGGCGGCGGCGGGAAGCAGCGGCACGGTGATCGCCGGGCCCGGGCGGGTCTCGTTGGAATAGCCCAGCGACTTGAGGATCGAGGCGAAATCCTCGCCGGAGCAGCCGACCAGGGAGGTCATGCCCACGGTGGCGACGAAGCTCTCCCCGTCGGCGGTGCCGTCCGGCGGTGCGCCGGGGGTGGTGCCAGGACGGTAGGCGATGGCCGGGCGAATCAGGTCGGCGAGACGCTCCAGGATGTCGACCCGCACCGCCCGCTCGCCGCAGACCCTAAAGCCGGCGGCCCGGTAGAGGCCCTTGGCGATCTCCTTGTCGACCTTGATCGACGTCCGGCCGGAGCCGGCCAGATGGGCGATCTCGTCGAGGCCGCGCTGATCGAGCCCGCCGTTGCGCAGCGCCCAGAGCTGGGCGGCCAGGGTCCGGGGGGCCGGCTTCAGCAAGGCCGGCAGGAAGATGTGATAGGCGCCGAACCGGATCCCATGCCGACGCAGGGCGGCACGGCCGTCCTGATCGAGGGTGCGCATCTCCTGTGCGACCTTGGACCGCTCCAGCACGCCGAGCGATTCGACGACCTGGTAGCCGATGCCCTTGGCGAGGCCGGTGAGGTCGGCGGCGGTCTCGATCTCCATGAGCGGGCCGAGCAGACGCACCACATGCGCCTTCAGCCACGCATCGAGGCGAGCCTGCACCTTCTCCCGCCCCGCCGTGTCGAGGCTATCGTCCGACAGGACGCGGATCTGCGGGGCGAACAGCTTGTCGCCCGGCACCAGCCGGCCCACCGGCGCCCCCGTCCAACGGATCGTGCCGTCGTGCGAGAGGACGAGGGTCGAGTCCGCGGTCGAGGCGAAGCGCTCGGCCCGGGATTCGAATTCGCTGGCCAGGGCTTTCTCGGCGGCGCTGCGGAGCGTCTTGGCCTCGTGGCCTTCGGCGCTTGCATCGGGCACGAACAGGAAGCCGTTCAGTTGGCCGACATGTTGACCCTCGACGGTGACATCCCCGTCGGGGGTGATCTGGGCTTCGAGCATCGTGTTCTCTCGTAGGCGCCGCATCAGGACGCTGGTGCGTCGGTCGACGAAGCGGCTCGCGAGGCGTTCGTGAAGGGCGTCCGACAGTCTGTCCTCTACCCGACGCGTTTCGCCCTGCCAATGTTCGGGATCGCGAAGCCAGTCCGGCCGGTTCGCGACGAAGGTCCAAGTGCGGCCCTGCGCGATGCGGCGGGACAGGGTGTCGATGTCGCCGTCGGTGCGGTCGATCATCGCGACGTGCTCGGCGAACCACTGGTCCGGGATGCGCCCGGCCATCCCCTTCATCAGGAAGCGGTAGAGCTGGGCGATGAGGTCCGCGTGCACCTGTGGATGCACCTTGCGGTAATCGGGCACCCCGCAGGTATCCCAGAGGCGCCGGACCGTGGCGGGGTTGCGCGCCATGTCGCGGATGTCCTCCTCGCGCATCAGGATTTCCAGCGCCTGCTGGTCCTCGCCCATGGGGGCACGGGTGAGCCCGGCCTCGTGGGGATGCTCGTCGAGGCTTGCCTGGAGGGCGTCGAGGCTTGCGAAGGACAAGTCAGGGTTGCGCCACTGAAGGATGCGCAGGGGGTCGAAGTCGTGGTGCTCCAGGCGCTCCACCAGTTCCGGCTCGAAGGGCTGGCAGCGGCCCGTGGAGCCGAAGGTCCCGTCGGAGAGGTGGCGCCCGGCGCGGCCGGCGATCTGGCCCATCTCCGAGGGGGTGAGCCGCCGGAAGCGCGTGCCGTCGTATTTCCAGTTGGCGGCGAAGGCGACGTGATCCACGTCGAGGTTCAGCCCCATCCCCACGGCGTCGGTGGCCACGAGGTAGTCCACGTCGCCGCTCTGGTAGAGTTCCACCTGGGCGTTGCGGGTCCGCGGCGAGAGGGCGCCGAGCACCACCGCCGCGCCGCCCCGCTGCCGGCGGATCAACTCCGCGATGGCGTAGACCTCCTCCGCCGAGAAGGCGACGATGGCCGTGCGCCGGGGCAGGCGGGAGAGTTTCTTCTCCCCCGCGAAGGTCAGCTGCGACAGGCGCGGCCGGGTGGTGGTGTGGACGTTGGGGATCAGGCTCTGCACCAGCGGCAGGATGGTCGAGGAGCCGATGAGCAGCGTCTCCTCCCGCCCCCGGACGTAGAGCAGCCGGTCGGTGAAGACGTGGCCCCGGTCCATGTCGGCGCCGAGCTGGATCTCGTCGATGGCGACGAAGGCCACGTCGAGGTCGCGCGGCATCGCCTCGATGGTGCAGATCCAGTAGCGCGGCCGGTCCGGCTTGATCTTCTCCTCGCCGGTCACGAGGGCGACCTTCTCCGGGCCGACCTTGGCGACGACGCGCAGGTACACCTCCCGGGCGAGCAGGCGCAGGGGCAGCCCGATCATCCCGGTCGGGTGCGCCAGCATCCTCTCGATGGCGAGATGGGTCTTGCCGGTGTTGGTCGGCCCCAGGACCGCCGTCACGCCGCGGGCGCGGGCGTCGCGGTGGAGGGAGCGCTGGGTGGGGCGAAGGAGGGCGTCGATGATCAGCGGTCCTTCGGTCGAGCGACCGTCGGGGAGAGGCCGTTTCCCGGTGGGCGGGCCTCGGATCCGCCTAATATGGGCCAGGGCGCCCGCCCCTGCCAACCTGCGGCACGATGACGGGATAGGCGTCGATCCGGATGTCGGCCGGCGGCTGCTGCGGCGCGAGGTCGGCGCAGAGGGTGTCGGGCACGGCGGTGATCGGCCCGCGCCGGGGCGGGCGGTGCTCGATCACCTGCGCGGAGGAGTAGGCATCGCCGCCGCAGGGCGAGTCCGTCGTCAGGGGCTGGGCCGCCGCCGGGGCGGCGCAGAGGAGGGCGAGGGCGAGGGGGGCGGAGACGCGCATGGGCCTACTCCGCCCGTCGCCGGTAAACGATTCGCCCAAGCTGGGTGGGCGGAAGCCCGTCTCCGTATGGATCGCGTTGGACAACTCAGGGCTGTCCGGCCGTTCCGAAGGCGAGGCTCGATCTCTTTGCGTGCGGGGACGGGGCCACCCTCCGCTGCGGGGGAGGGGGATGGAAGGCGCGAGCGCGCCTGCGGTGGGTTCCGCAACGCTCGGCGCAGGCGGGGATGCAGGCGGGGATGAGGGGGCTGGGCACTCGATGGCTCGCGACGGGTCTTGGGGCTCCCCGCGGCCCCCTAATCGATCGGCCCCCCGCGCAGGCGCTTGGTGGAGGAGCGCTTGGTCTTCTCCTCGAGCCGCCGCTTCTTGGAGGCGAGGGTCGGCCGGGTCGGGCGGCGGGGCGTCGGGGGGATGGCGGCCTCGGCGACGAGGGCCGCCAACCGCTCCCTGGCGTCGGCGCGGTTGCGCTCCTGCGTGCGGAACTGCTGGGCGATGAGGATGAGGACGCCGTCATCCGTCAACCGCCGTCCGGCGAGGCGCATCAACCGGACGGCCACCGCGTTCGGCAGGGCGCGGGAGCGGCGCACGTCGAAGCGCAATTGCACCGCCGTGGACAGCTTGTTGACGTTCTGCCCGCCCGGTCCCGAGGAGCGCACGAAGGTCTCGATGAGTTCCGCGTCGGGGATCGCGATCTCCGGCGTGCAGACGAGGGTCACGGCCGGGGCCTCTCCATCGCGGTCAGGCGGCTTCGCCCGGGGTGCGGGCGCGCAGCGCCAGGGCGTGCAATCCCCGGGCGAAGGCTTGGTCGAGCAGGCCGTTGACGACCCGGTGGCGCTCCACCCGGCTCTTTCCCTCGAAGGCGGCCGACACGATATCCAGTCGGTAATGCGTCTCGCCCCCCGGCCGCGCCCCGGAATGGCCGGCATGGAGGTGTGATTCGTCGATGACGTCGAGATGGGCCGGAGCGAGTTCCGCCCGCAGCCGTGTCTCGATCCAGTCCCGAAGCGTTTCAGCCATTGGTGCGTTCCACTCGCTGGGAAGCGTCAAGCCCGATCCCGCGCATGCGTCATCAGGCCCAGCGCACTTGTGTCTCGGAGAGACCCCCTCATAATCGGCCCGTCATGGATCTCAACTCGCGCCTGTTCGACAGCATCCGCATCAAGCCGTCCTGCGACGAGCCCAAGGCCGCTGCCGAGGGCTCCTGCGAGAGTCCGGGCTGCACCGCGCCCGGGCTCTACCGCGCGCCGAAGGGGCGCAAGGCGGAGGGCCAGTACTGGCGCTTCTGCATGGGCCACGTGAAGGCCTACAACGCCTCGTACAATTATTTCGACGGGATGAACGACGCCGCCGTCCAGGCCTACCAGAAGGATGCCCTCATCGGGCACCGGCCGACCTGGGCCATGGGCGTGAACCGCACCGGCCCCGCCAAGCCCGAGGGCGAGGCGGCCCGGGACTGGGCCTATGTCGATCCGCTGGGCATCCTGCGGACGAACGGCGTCGGCGACAAGGGCCGCCGCACCCGCCAGGACGAGCCGGAGCGCCCCAAGCGCTCGGGGGCGGTGCGCAAGGCGCTCGACGTGCTCGGCCTCGACGAGGCCGCCGACCAGGCGGCGATCAAGGCGCAGTACAAGACCCTGGTGAAGCGCTTCCACCCGGATGCCAACGGCGGCGACCGGTCCTTCGAGGAGCGCCTGCGCGACATCATCCGCGCCCACGACGTGCTGCGGGCGGCGGGGCTCTGCTAGGCGGGCGTCGGCACGAAGGATGCACGGCCCCGCTCGAAGCGGAGGCCGGTGGGCTCTATATGATGGGTCCGTTCCTGCGGTAGCGAGTCCCCGCGCCGCCGTCTAAGGTTCCGCCGAGCGCGCGGGGCCACCCCCATGCGTCACCCGCGCGGACGCGGCCATCCGGGCCGTTCCGCGCTCCAAGAGGTCCCGAATGTCTTCTGCCGATACGCCCGCCCGGCTCCCCGACCGCACCGTCTCCGTCCGCGACGTCTTCGGTATCGACCTCGATCTCAAGGTGCCGGCCTTCGCCGAAGCGGAAGAGCACGTGCCCGACCTCGATCGGGACTACATCTTCGACCGGGAGACGACGCTCGCCATCCTCGCCGGCTTCGCCCGCAACCGCCGGGTGATGGTCACCGGCTACCACGGCACCGGCAAGTCGACGCATATCGAGCAGGTGGCGGCGCGGCTGAATTGGCCCTGCATCCGCATCAACCTCGACAGCCACGTCTCCCGCATCGACCTCGTGGGCAAGGATGCCATCGTCCTGCAGGACGGCAAGCAGGTCACCGCCTTCCAGGACGGGATCCTGCCCTGGGCGCTGCAGAACAACGTCGCCCTCGTCTTCGACGAATACGATGCCGGCCGCCCGGACGTGATGTTCGTGATTCAGCGGGTGCTGGAAGTCTCGGGCCGCCTGACGCTGCTCGATCAGAAGCGGGTCATCCGCCCCCACCCGTCCTTCCGCCTGTTCGCCACCGCCAACACGGTGGGCCTCGGCGACACGTCGGGCCTGTATCACGGCACGCAGCAGATCAACCAGGGCCAGATGGACCGCTGGTCCATCGTCACCACCCTGAACTACCTGCCGCACGACCGGGAGGTGGACATCGTCCTCTCCAAGGCCACCCACTACAAGGGCGACAGCGGCCGCGACATCGTCAGCCGCATGGTCCGCGTGGCCGACCTCACCCGCAACGCCTTCATGAACGGCGACCTCTCCACCGTCATGAGCCCGCGCACGGTCATCACCTGGGCCGAGAACGCCGACATCTTCCGGGATATCGGCTTCGCCTTCCGGGTCACGTTCCTCAACAAGTGCGACGAGCTGGAACGGACGCTGGTCGCCGAGTTCTACCAGCGCGCCTTCGGCAAGGAGCTGCCCGAAAGCGCGATGAACGTCGCCCTGAGCTGAAAGTCCGCATGTCCCTGTCCAACCGCAAGCCCGGTGAGCGGCGCGAGCCCGTGGCCGAGCCCCTGAAGCGCTCGGTGGCGGGCTGTCTGCGGGCCATCGCCCGCAAGGCCGATGTCGAGGTGACCTACGCCACCGACCGGCCGGCGCTCACCGGCGACAAGGCCCGCCTGCCCGAGCCGCCGCGCAAGATGTCGCCCGGCGACGTGGCGGTGCTGCGCGGCAATGCCGACGCCATGGCGCTCCGGCTCGGCTGCCACGACGTGTCCCTGCACCGGCGGTTCGCCCCGGAGAACGCCCCGGCCCGCGCGGTCTACGACGCCGTGGAGCAGGCCCGGGTCGAGGCGATCGGCTCCCGGCGGATGGCGGGGGTGGCGAGCAACATCTCCGCGATGCTGGAGGACCGCTACCACCGGGGCGGCAAGTACGAGTCGATCACCGACCGGGCCGACGCGCCGCTGGAGGACGCCGTCGCCCTGATGGTGCGCGAGCGGCTCACCGGGCAGGCCCCGCCCGAGGCGGCGGGCAAGATCGTGGACCTGTGGCGCTCCCACATCGAGGAGAAGGCCGGGCCGAACCTCGACGGGCTCATCGGCTCCCTCGAGGACCAGCGGGCCTTCGCCCGGTCCATCCGCGACCTCCTCACCTCCCTCGATATGTCGGACGAGACGCCCTTCGACCCGGAGGACGACGAGAACGACGACGACAACGACGCCCAGGACGACGAGCAGAACCCGAGCGAGGGCGATGCCGAGGAGAAGTCCGAGGGGGATCGCGCCGAGATCGAGACCACGGAGGACGGCTCCGACGAGATCGAGGAGGGCGCGCAGGAGCAGGCCGACGCCCCCTCCGGCGAGTTGCCAGACGAGGCCGAGGACGCCGAATCGGAGGAGGCCTCCGACGCCTCGCGCCCGCCGCCCCGGCAGGCGAACGAGGCGCGGGGCCCGGAATACAAGGTCTTCAACCCAAAATTCGATGAGGTGATCCACGCCGAGGATCTCTGCGACGCCGAGGAACTCGCCCGGCTGCGCAGCTACCTCGACAAGCAGCTCTCCCACCTTCAGGGCGTCGTCGGCCGGCTGGCCAACCGCCTGCAACGGCGCCTGCTCGCCCAGCAGAACCGGGCGTGGGACTTCGATCTGGAGGAGGGGCAGCTCGATCCGGCCCGTCTGGTCCGGGTGGTGACGGACCCGTTCCAGCCCCTCTCCTTCAAGCAGGAGAAGGACACGAACTTCCGCGATACGGTCGTGACGCTGCTCCTCGACAATTCGGGCTCGATGCGCGGGCGGCCGATCACCGTGGCGGCGACCTGCGCCGACATCCTGGCGCGGACGCTGGAGCGCTGCGGTGTGAAGGTCGAGATCCTGGGCTTCACCACCCGGGCCTGGAAGGGCGGACAGAGCCGGGAATCCTGGCTCGCGGCGGGCAAGCCCCCGTCGCCCGGCCGGCTGAACGACCTGCGCCACATCGTCTACAAGGCGGCCGACGCGCCATGGCGTCGGGCGCGCAAGAACCTCGGGCTAATGATGCGCGAGGGGCTGCTGAAGGAGAACATCGACGGCGAGGCGCTGGACTGGGCGCACAAGCGCCTGCTCGGCCGCCCCGAGCAGCGCAAGATCCTGATGGTGATCTCGGACGGCGCGCCGGTCGATGATTCGACCCTCTCGGTCAACGCCGGCAACTATCTGGAGCGGCACCTGCGCTGGATGATCGAGGACATCGAGACCCGCTCGCCGGTGGAACTGCTGGCCATCGGCATCGGCCACGACGTGACCCGCTACTACCGGCGCGCCGTGACGATCATCGACGCCGAGGAACTCGGCGGGGCGATGACCGAGAAGCTGGCGGAGTTGTTCGAGGAGAACGGCGATTCGGCGCCGGTGCGCCAGCCGACCCGGATGGCGGCGGGCGGGCGGCGGTAACGCCGCCGCGGCTCTCGCATTGACAGGGACCGAGTACTCGGCCGCGTGAACGACGGGGTGCGTCCGATCACGAGAGCCGGTGTCGATCGAGTGGGATCGCTCCCACCCTCGCCCTCATCCTGAGGCGCCACCGCAAAGCGGTGGCCTCGAAGGAGGCTTTCAGAAAGCTCTGCGCTCCCTGGAGGCCTCCTTCGAGGTTGCTGACGCGGCACCTCAGGATGAGGAGGATGCTCCGGGCAGGCAGCCCATCGAATCAATTCGGCCGGTCGTGGGTCTCGGGAGAGAGCAGGTCCCGCTCGATTCGTGCCAGCATCCGCGCGAACACCCCCGGATCGTCCAATGACCGCGCCAGCACCAGCGCGCCCTGGATCGCCAGGACGGCGTGCTCGGCCCGCTCCATGGCCTCCCCCCGGCCGGACCGCGCCACGGCGTCCGCCAGGGCCCGGCGCCACGCCGTGAAGTAACCGCCGATACGTGCCGCGAACCGGTCGCGGGTCCCGTCGAGGGCGAAGGCGCCGACGAGGCAGATCCGCCGGCCGGAGCGGAAATAGGCGTCCGTCTCCCGCAGCATCCGGGCGATCGCGGCCTCCGGGTCCGGATCGTCCCGCAGGGGCGCGAAGACGGTCCGCGTGAACCAGCCGTCGATCTCCGCGAGCACGGCGGCGGCCATCTCCTCCTTCCCGCCGGGGAAGAAGTGATACAGGCTGCCCTTGCCCAGGCCGGTGCGGGCGGTGATCGCCGACAGGCTCGCCCCCTCGAACCCGAACTCGCGGAAGATTTCCGCCACGGCGGCCACCGCGTCCGCCCGCTCGCGGGGAGGGCGGCTCATGCGCGGAGCAGGCTCACAGGCCGAGGTCGGTCAGGCCGGGATGGTCGGCCGGGCGGGGGCCGGAGGGGTCCCAGCGGAACAGCCGCTCGCCCTCGGCGATGGGGCGGTCGTTGATGCTGGCATGGCGCGCCCGCATCAGGCCATGGCCGTCGAACTCCCAGTTCTCGTTGCCGTAGGCCCGGAACCACGACCCCGCATCGTCGTGGAATTCGTAGGCGAAGCGCACGGCGATGCGGTCGTCCGTGAAGGCCCACAGCTCCTTGATGAGGCGGTACTCGTGCTCCTGCTGCCACTTGCGGGTGAGGAAGGCCACGATCGCCTCGCGGCCGGAGAAGATCTCGGCGCGGTTCCGCCAGCGGCTGTCCGGCGTGTAGGCCAGGGACACCTTCCCGGGGTTGCGCCCGTTCCAGCCGTCCTCGGCGGCGCGGACCTTCCGGGCGGCGGTCTCTGCGGTGAAGGGGGGTAGCGGTGGACGGCTCTCGGACATGCGGGCTCCTCTGTCTGTACCGATTGGTACAAAGCCCGGCGGGCAGCGTCAACATCACCTCTGCAGACATCGACGGACATGCGAAAACGACCGGCTACCTCGGGGTAGCCGGTCGTCCAAAACCCTAGAGGGTAATTGAAGCCTCAGGCCGCGGCGGGGGCCTCGGCGAGCTTCTTGTGCAGCTCGCGCTTCAGGAGGCGGGCGGTCTGCGACAGGTCGCCCTCGGAGGCCTTCACAAGGAAGGCGTCGAGACCGCCACGGTGCTCCACCGTGCGCAGGGCATGGGCGGTGATCCGCAGGCGCACGCGCTTGCCCAGCGCATCGGACTGCAGCGTCACGTTGCACAGGTTCGGCAGGAACCGGCACTTGGTCTTCCGGTTCGAGTGGCTCACGAGGTGGCCGACCTGAACGGCCTTGCCGGAGAGTTCGCAGCGGCGCGCCATAATACCCTAAAATCCCGTTTCGTTCCGCCTCGGGCCAGGTCGCGGCCGGCGCGTACTACCGCGCCGCGGGCCGCGCCCGTGCGTCAAACCAGGTCCGGCGGAGTCCTGTTGAAGGCGCGGGCTATAGGCGAGGCAGGGGCATGTCGTCAAGGCTTGGCGCCGAATGAAGCCCGATGCCGCCGGGCCCTGTGGGGGCGGCCAACTCTCTGTTAACCATGCCGTGGGGATAAACGACGACCCCACCGCGCCACCCGACGGGCGCGGCCTCAGGATTCGAGCCGGACCATGCGACTCACGTTCCCGGTCAAGACTCTGTTGGCGGCGGGGCTTTCCGCCGGCCTCGGTCTCCTCCCCGCCGTCGTCACCGCCCGCCCGCGCCCGGCCAAGCCGGCCGGGTCCACCCTCGCCGTCGATTACACCATCGCCCTGGCGGGCCTGCGGATCGGCACGGCGCGGCTCGCCGGCGCCTTCGAGCGGGACGCCTACCAGGTCGATGTCTCCGCGACGCTCACCGGCCTCGTGGGCGCCATCACGGGCGGCCAGGGCTCGGCCCGCGCCTCCGGGGCGCTCGCGGCCCTGCCCCTGCCGCAGAGCTTCGCCATCGCCACCCGCACCGCCAGTTCCGGCATCGCCGTGCGCATGGCCCTGTCCCACGGCAACGTGGTCCAGACCGAGATCACGCCGCCCCTCGTGGACATGCAGGATCGGGTGCCCGTCACCGGTGGAGCCAAGCGCGGCATCGTCGATCCGGCGAGCGCCCTCCTCATGCCCGCCCGGGCGGGGGGCTCTCCGATGGATCCGGCCAATTGCGACCGGACACTGCCGCTGTTCGACGGCGCCACCCGCTTTAACGTGGTGCTGAGCTACGCCGAGACGCGGGACGTGCAGAAGCCGGGCTATGCCGGCCCCGTCCTGGTGTGCAGCGCCCGCTACCAGGCGATCGCCGGCCACCGCCCCGACCGGCCGGGGGTGAAGTTCATGGAAGACAACCGGGAGATGTCGGTCTGGCTCGCCCCGGTGGAGGGCACGCGCCTGCTCGTGCCCCTGCGCATCTCGGTCCTCACCGAGATCGGCACCAACATCATCGAGGCGACCCGCTGGAGCCGCTCCGGCCCCACGGACAACGCGACGATCGCGGCCGACCCGGCCCTGGCGCAGGCGAGCCTGCCGGCGCGGTAGCGCTTCCCTTCCCGGCGCGGGGGACCTATCCCCGCACCCGGCGGGCGGTCCCGCCGGAGGACACAACATGGCCAAGGGCTACATCATCGTCCGCATGACGGTCACGGACCCCGAGACGTACAAGGAGTACGCCGCGATGGCCTCCGAGGCGATGAAGAAGTACGGCTGCAAGCCCCTGGTCCGCGGCGGCCGCAGCGAGGCCCTGGAGGGCGAGGCCCGGCCGCGCAACGTCGTGCTGGAATTCGAGTCCTACGAGGCCGCCCGCACCTACTACTTCTCCCCCGAGTATCAGGCCGCGATCGAGAAGCGCCGCCCGGCCGGCATCGGCGAGGTGGTGCTGGTCGAGGGGGCGGAGTAAGGCCCGGCCCCCGGGGCGACGGGGGCGGCCTTCACGATCGGGCGCTCCGCCGCGCCGGCCGGGGACGGTCGGCCGGCGCCTCCCCGGGGCTCGCGGCCTGCCGCCGCGCTCCCTCGGCCCGGGGCAGGAAGGGCAGGCGCAGCCGGGCGGCGTAGGGGTAGATCGCGGGCAGGACCACCAGGGTCAGCAGAGTCGCGGTGATCAGGCCGCCGATCACCACCGTGGCGAGCGGCCGCTGCACCTCGGCGCCTGCGCTGGTGGAGAGGGCCATCGGCAGGAAGCCCAGCGTCGCCACCAGGGCCGTCATCATCACCGGTCGCAGGCGGCTCTCGGCGGCCCGGAACGCCGCCTCCTCCGGGGAAAGCCCGTCCCGCTCAAGGTCTCGGATGGTGCTCGTGAGCACCACCCCGTTGAGGATCGCGATGCCGAATGTCGCGATGAAGCCGATGGCGGCGGGGATCGAGAACGGCAGCCCCCGCAGGGACAGGGCCACGATGCCCCCGGTGGCCGCGATCGGCACGTTGAGGAAGATCAGCCCGGCGAGGCGGATGTCCCCGAACATCACCACGAGCAGCATGAGGATCGCGGCCAGCGCCGCCGGCACCACCAGGGTGAGCCGGGCGGTCGCCTCCTGCAGGTTCTGGAACTGGCCGCCCCATTCCAGCGAATAGCGGGGCGGCAGCCTCACCTGATCCCGGACGGCGGCCTTGGCCGCCTCGACGAAGCTCCGCACGTCGCGCCCGCGCACGTTGGCCTGCACGGAGATGCGGCGCTGAAGGCTGTCCCGGCTGATCTGCGCCGGGCCGGAGGCGACCTCGACGGAGGCCACCGTCGCCAGCAGCATCATCATCCGGCCCGTGCCCCCCACGGGCAGGGTGCGGATCCGCTCGAGGTCGCCGCGGTCGGCGGGGTCGAGGCGCACCACGATCTCGGTGATGGCGTTGTCGTCGCCGTAGACCACGCCGCTCGACCGGCCGCCGATGCTTCTCACCACGTCGAGCACGTCGGAGACGTTGATGCCGTAGCGGGCGGCCTTGGCCCGATCGACGGCGATGGTCAGGGTCGGCATCCCGGCCTGGGCCTCGGCCTTCACGTCCGCCGCCCCCGGGATAGCCGAGACCACCTTGACGATCTCGCTCGCCTTGTCGGCCAGGACCTTGAGGTCGTCGCCCGACAGCTTGATCGCCACGTCCCCGCGCACGCCCTGAAGGAGGTCCTCCATCCGCATCTGGATCGGCTGCGAGAAGGAATAGGCGACGCCCGGCACCTCGTCCCGCAGGCGCTTGTCGAAGGCGGCGACCAGCCCGTCCTGGGTGTCGGCGGTCTTCCAGGTGGAGGGGGCGGCCAGGGTGATGAACGTGTCGGTGGATTCGACGCCCATCGGGTCGGTGGGGATCTCGGCGCTGCCCGTGAGGGAGACGACCTTCCGCACCTCGGGGAAGGATTTCAGCACTTCCTCGATCCGGTGGACGGTCTTGAGCGAAGCGTCGAGGTTGATGCCGGGGAGCTTCTCCGAGGTGATGACGACCGAGCCCTCCGCGAGCTGCGGCAGGAACTCGCCGCCGAGCCGGGTGGCCAGCCCGCAGGAGCCCGCGAACAGGGCGAGGGCGACGAGCATCGTCAGCCCCGCCCGGCGCTCCGCGAGGCGGAGGAGGGGCGTGTAGCGGTCGCGCAGCCAGTGGACGAGGCGTGTCTCCCGCTCCCCGACCCCCGGCCCCGCCAGGAAGAGCGCGGCCAGCGCCGGCATCAGGGTCATGGTCACGACGAGCGAGCCGCCGAGCGCCAGGATGACGGTGAGCGCCATCGGCACGAACATCTTGCCCGCCACATCCTGGAGGGCGAGGATCGGCACGTAGACCACGATGATGATCGCCACCGCCACCATCACCGGCTTGGCGACCCCGGCGGTGGCATCCCGCACCACCTCGAGGGCCGGGCGCTCCGGGTGCTCCCCTCGGGCGCGCAGCACGTTGTCGATCATCACCACCGCGCCATCGACGATCAGCCCGAAATCGATGGCGCCGAGGCTCATCAGGTTGCCCGAGAGGCCGATGAGACGCATCCCGGCGAAGGCCATCAGCATCGAGAGGGGAATCGCGGCGGCCACGATCAGCCCGGCGCGGAGGTTGCCGAGCAGCAGCAGGAGCACGACGATCACCAGGCCCGCGCCCTCCAGCAGGTTGTGGGCGACGGTGTGGATCGTCCGTTCCACCAGCTTGCTGCGGTCGTAATAGGGAACGATCTCGACCCCCGGCGGCAACTGCTCCTTCAGGCCGGCGAGGGTCGCCTTCACGCCCTCCACCACGGCACTGGCGTTGTCGCCGTACTGCATGAGGGCGATGCCCACGACGGTCTCGCCGGCCGCGTCGTGGGTGACGGCGCCGAGGCGGACCTTGGGCGCCTCCACGACCTTGCCCAGCGTGGAGACCAGCACCGGCACGCCCCCCGCCCCGGTCGTCACGACGATGGTGCCGATATCCTCGGGGCCCTTCGCGAGCCCGAGGCCACGGATCGTCTCCTGCTGGTCGTTGTGCTCCAGGTAGGCGCCGCCGCCGTCGGCGTTGTTGGCGGCCAGCGCGGCGTAGACCTGCGCCAGGGTCACGCCGTAGCGGCGCAGGGCCTCCGCCGAGACCTGCACCTCGTAGGTGGGCATCTGGCCCCCGTAGACGTTCACGTCGACGATGCCGGGGGTGAGTTTCAGCTTGGGCGAGATCGTCCATTGCAGGATGCGCCGCAGGGCCATGGGCGAGTAGGCCGGGCCCCGCAACTCGAACTGGTAGACCTCCCCGAGGCCGGTCGCCATCGGCCCCATCTCGGGCTCGCCGACGCCCGCCGGCATCATGCCCTTGGCCTGCGGCAGGCGCTGGAACACCTGCGCCCGCGCCTCCCGGATCGGCACGTCGTCGTGGAAGGTCACGTAGACCGCCGAGATGCCCGCCCGCGACGTGGAGCGGATGCCCGCGATGCCCGGCGCCCCAGCCATGGCGTTCTCCACGGGGAAGGTGATCAGCCGCTCGACTTCGAGGGCCCCGAGGCCCGGCGAGAGGGTGAGGACCATCACCTGCTTGGGCGAGATGTCGGGCACCGCGTCGATGGAGACGCCCCGGAGGTTGACGACGCCCCCCGCCGCGGCCGCCAGAGCGATCGCCAGCACCAGGATGCGGCGGCGGACGAGGGTGGCGAACCAAGCGGTCATGGCGCCCTCAATCCGTGGAACCGAGGAGGCCGCGCAGCAGGATCGCCTTCAGCCCGAAGCTGCCCGCCGTGGCGACGGAATCCCCGGCGGCGATCCCCGCCTTCACCTCCACCCAGTCGGCGCGCTGGATACCCAGGGTGAGGTTCCGGCGCTGGAACGTGTCGGGCCCCGTCCGCAGGAAGGCGATGGGGCCCTGCTCGGTCTGCTGCACCGCCGAGGCGGGGATGGTGACGCCGGAACGGCCGAGGTCGGCGGCGATCGTCACCGACACGAACATGTTGGCCCGCAGCAGGTCGTCGGGGTTGGCGATCTCGATCCGGGCGGGGGCCGCGTTGGTTGCCGGGTCCAGGGCGGCGTTGATGGCGCCGACCCGCCCCGAGAAGGGCGGATGGCCCGGCACGGGCGCCTCCACGGTCGCGGGATCCCCCGCCTTCACCCGGGCGATGTCCGGGCTGTAGAGGTTGGCGAGCACCAGGATCCGCGAGGGGTCGGCGACGGTGAAGGCATCGCGGGCGGTGTCCACCCCCTCGCCGAGGGTGACGCCGACGGTCGTCACCACCCCCGCGAAGGGGGCGACGATGGTTCCCGTCCCCGGGGCGGCGCCCTCCGCCGGGGCGAGGCGCTGGTACTGCGCCCGGTACATGTCGGCGCTGGCCTGGGCCGACTTCACCGCCGCCTGAGCCTTCGCCAGATCCACCTGCCGCCTCTCGACCTCGGCCTGGGCGACTCCCCCGAACTTGAGCTGGTCCTGCCCGCGCTTCAATTGCAGGGCGGCGGCGGCCTCCGAGGCCTTCGCCTCCCCCAGCGCCGCCTCCGCCGAGGCGAGGCCGTTGCGGGCATCGAGAATGCCGGCGGCATCCAGGGTCGCCAGCACCTCGCCGGCCTTCACCCGGTCCCCCGGCTGCACCGCGAGGCTGAGGACACGCCCCTGGCTGCGCGGCTTGAGGTGGGCCACCCGGCGCTCGTCGAAGGCAACCGTCCCCGGCGCGCGGATCGGCAGAACGATCGGCCTCGTCTCCGCCGTCCCGGAGGCGAGGCCGAGGCGGTCGCGCCCGGCCCCATCGAGGGTGACGGTCCCGGTATCGGCCTTGTCGGTTCCCTTGTCCGCCGGGGCGGCGGGCTCCCCGTCCGCCGGGGAGCCGTAGCCGAGCACATCGAGGATGGGCCCGCGCTCGTACCAGCCCGCCCCGGCGAGGCCGAGAAGGATGACGAGCAGCATGCCGCCCCCGCCGCGTCTTGGGCCGCCGGGGGCGGGGGAGGGGGGGCTGGACACGCTGGCCTCGGCGGGATCGTCCGGCGAGACGGCCTCCGTCTCCCCCTCGGAGCCGACATTCAGCGACATGGCGAGGGGATCCGTCGTCCGCCAGGACCGAGGGGAAGCAGCCGCATCAGGCGTCGAAGCCCGGCGGCAGGATCGCCTCGGTCACGAAACGGCCCGTTTCGACCTCGCGCACCACCACATCGAACCCCTCCCAGCGCCACTCCCGCAATTGCGTGACCGTCACGTAGCTCGCCGTGACGACATCGTAGAGCCGCGCCTGCCCGTATCGGTTGATCAGGCGCCGGGGCCGCTGCTTCCTAGCCACGGGTCCACCCCTCGGTCGCCCCGCGATTGATCCCTACCGGTCCCACGCCCATCGATCCGCCACGCCGTCGCCCCGCAGCACCCGCCCCGGCACGGGACAGCTACTTCGGGTTGATTGATTGTTTTAGAGTTATTCCAATTAATGGGGCTGCCACGGCGGCGTGCCATTAAATTCGGGTTCATCCACACCGCCCGGGGGCGACGGGCCGCCGGGCATGGGGTTAAGGGGCCGGCTGGGGGGATGACGTGGCGCGCCTGCTGCTGATCGAGGACGATGCGGAGACCGCCGCCAACGTGCTGGCCGACCTGCGGGGACGGGGTCACGAGGTGGCCTGGGCGGCGACCGGGCCGGAGGGGGCCACCGCCGCGCAGGGCGGCGGATGGGGCGCCATCGTCCTCGACCGGATGCTGCCGGGCCAGGACGGGCTCAGCCTGCTCCGCGACCTGCGTTTGGGGGGCGATCGCACGCCGGCCCTCGTCCTGAGCGCCCTGAGCGACGTGGACGAACGCATCCGGGGGTTGCGGGCCGGGGGCGACGACTATCTCACCAAGCCCTTCGCCCTCGGGGAGTTGGCGGCGCGGATCGAGGCGCTGCTGCGCCGGCCGGTGGAGCCCCGGGAGACGATGCTGCGCCTGGGCGGCCTCGAACTCGACCTCATGGCCGGGACCGGCCGGCGGGGGACCCGCGACCTCGACCTCCTGCCCCGCGAATTGAAGCTCCTCGCCTACCTCATGCGGCGGCCGGGGCAGATCGTGACCCGGGCGATGCTGTTCGAGGAGGTCTGGGGCTACCGCTTCACGCCGAAATCGAACCTCATCGACGTGCATCTCGGCCGGCTGCGTCGCAAGCTGGAGGCCGGGGGCGAGGCGCCGGTCATCGCGAGCGTCCGGGGGACGGGCTTCATGCTCAACCCCGATGAGTGAATTGCTCCGCTCCACCGCCTTCCGCTGGGCGCTCGGCATCGCCCTGTGGTCGGTGCTGTTCGCCATGGCGCTCTTCGCCTTCGTCTACTGGCAGACGGCGGCGTTCCTGCGCGAGGAGCTGGCGGAGACGATCCGCCTCGAGATCCGCGCCGCCGTGAACGATCCTGCGGCGGCGGCCAACCGGATCGACACCTGGATCGCCATGGACCCCCATGCGACCCATTACGGCGCCCTGTTCGGGCCGGACGGCGCGAGACGGCTCGGCAACCTCGATGCCGCGCCGGCCGGCATCCCCCGCGACGGGGAGGCCCACCGGGTCGCCGCCACGGTGGCGATCGGCGGCCAAACCCTGCGCGACGAGATCTGGGCCGCCGCCCTCGCCCTTCCGAACGGTGACGTGGCGGTGATCGGCCACGATGCCGACGAGGTCGACCGGGTGCGCCAGACGACCCTGCGGGCCCTCGGCCTCGGCCTCGCCCCCACCCTCGCCCTGGCGATGGCCGGCGGCCTGTTCCTCGCCGGCCGGGGGCGGCGCCGCCTCGCCGCGACGGAGGCCGCCCTCGCCCAGGTGACGCGGGGCGACCTGGGTCAGCGCCTGCCGGTGGGCCGCCGCGGCGACGAGTTCGACCGCCTCGCCCGCAACGTCAACCGGATGCTCGACCGGATCGAGCACCTGTTGGGGGAGGTCCGCAGCGTGGGGGACGCGGTGGCCCACGACCTGCGCACGCCCCTGACCCGCCTGCGCACCCGCCTGGAGCGCAGCCGCGCCGAGGCCCGCACGGTCGCCGAACTGCACGACGCCATCGACCAGGGTCTCGCCTGGATCGACCAGACGCTGACCATGGTCACGGCGGTCCTGCGGGTGGGGGAGATGGAGGACGAGCGCCGCCGGGCCGGCTTCGCCCGCCTCGACCTCGCGGCGCTGGCCGCCGAGGCGGTGGACCTGTTCGAGCCCCTGGCCGAGGAACGCGCCATCCGCCTCTCGGCTTCCGGCGGTCCCGCCTGGATCGAGGGCGACCGGGACCTTTGCATCGAAGCCTTGTCGAACCTCCTCGACAACGCCATCAAGTTCACCCCCGAGGGCGGGGCGGTGCGCATCCTGGTGGCGGAGGAGTTCCTCGCCGTGGAAGATACGGGGCCGGGGATTCCCTTGGGGGACCGGGATCAGGTGTTCCGCCGCTTCTACCGGGCCGAGGCGGCCCGCCGGACGCCCGGCCACGGGCTCGGCCTCGGGCTGGTGGCGGCGATCGCCAAGCTGCACGGGGCCACCGTCACCGCCACCGACGCGGCGGGGGGCGGATGCCGGATGGAGATCCGGTTCGGCGGGACGGAGGGGTGAGCCGACCGGGCGCCTCCGACAAAGGGGCGGCGGTCTCCGCGCGCGG
>JAKONI010000208.1 GCA_022702015.1 Beijerinckiaceae bacterium
AGGCGCGGCGGCTCGGCGCCCCGCGCTGGCTGATCGGCCGGATGGCGCTGAACGTCGCCTTCGACGGGGTGATCGGCGCGGTGCCGCTGGCCGGCGACATCTTCGACGCCGCCTTCAAGGCGAACCGGCGCAACGTCCGCCTGCTCCGCCGCTGGCTGGAGCGCACGGGCAGCGTCCGCCCCAACGAGATCGAGGGCACCGCCACCCGCATCTCCGGCTAGTGCAGTGACGCACTCACTCCGTTCATGCGCCTCTGCCCTAGCCTTTTGCTTTTGCATCAATTTTTCCAGACTCGGCTGACGCCTCCGTCTGGATCGATGCACTAGGTCCGGGTGTCCAGAGGGCGAGCCCTCTGGCGGGTGCGGGCGGAGCCCGCGAACTCCAAGGGCTCGCCCTTGGGGATCCCTTGACTTCGGCGCCAGCCCCGGCAAGTCCCACGACATGAACGAGGCCGCCCCGCCGCCCCGCGGCACCACCGTCGCCACGCCCATGCCCGGCGCCCAGCCGATGCCGCTCCGGCCGGACGAGCGCCCCTCGGAGGGCGTCGCGCCGGAGACGCAGGCCCCCACGGTGCGGGCGGGCCTCTCCCCCCTCAACCGGCGGCGGCTGGCCAACTTCCGGGCCAACCGCCTGGGCTCATGGTCCTTCCTGATCTTCGCCGTCCTGTTCGTCGTCAGCCTGTTCGCGGAATTCATCGCCAACGACCGGCCGCTCCTCGTCTCCTACAAGGGCGAGTGGCTGGTGCCGGTGCTGGTGGACTACCCGGAGGAGAAGTTCGGCGGCTTCCTCGCCGTGACGGACTACCGCTCGCCGGAGATTCGCAAGGAGATCGTGCAGAACGGCTGGGCGGTCTGGCCGCCGATCCCGTTCTCCTACGACACCATCAACGAGAACCTGCCGACCCCCTCCCCCTCCCCGCCCACCTGGATGCTCACCGACGCCCAGTGCCAGCCGGTGGCGGAGCGGCTCGGGGGCACCGGCTGCGCCGACATCCCCTGGCACTGGCTCGGCACGGACAACACCACCCGCGACGTCCTCGCCCGGGTGATCTACGGGTTTCGCATCTCCGTGCTGTTCGGGCTGATCCTGGCCGCCGTCTCCTCGGCCATCGGCGTCGTCGCCGGGGCGGTGCAGGGGTATTTCGGCGGCTGGGTCGATCTCGCGTTCCAGCGCTTCATCGAGGTCTGGGGCGGTATCCCGACCCTCTACCTCATCATCATCATCTCGGCCTTCATCGCCCCGGGCTTCTTCATCCTGCTCGGGATCATGCTGTTGTTCTCATGGGTCGCGCTGGTGAGCGTCGTGCGGGCGGAGTTCCTGCGGGCGCGCAACTTCGAATATGTCCGCGCCGCCCGCGCGCTCGGACTGTCGAACTTCCGCATCATGCGGATTCATCTGCTGCCGAATGCCATGGTCGCGACGCTGACTTTCCTGCCGTTCATCCTGAACGGCTCGATCACGACGTTGACCTCCCTCGATTTCCTTGGCTTCGGCCTTCCCCCCGGCTCGCCCTCGCTGGGGGAGCTGCTGGCCCAAGGGAAGGACAACCTGACCGCGCCGTGGCTTGGGCTGACCGGCTTCGTCGTGATCGCCGCCATGCTCAGCCTGCTCGTCTTCGCCGGTGAAGCGGTGCGCGACGCCTTCGATCCCCGTAAAACTTTCGTCTGATTCCACCCCCACGCGACGACGAGGGGGCTGAATTGACGCAGGCTCCAACGCAGTCGGACACGATGTGCGGTTGTGCGCAATTGAGATTTATTTCGTTCTACAACTTACAGTAGATTTTACATCGGGCATTGACGAAGGCGACACGGTTCCTGTCGTTCGTAACGGTCTCTGTCCGCAGCAGAAACCCGATCCTTTCGCACCGCGAGCATTCGCGAGATCGGCCTCGGCGAAATATCGCCGCTCATCCTTCACGAAGCGTAAGCGGCCTTCGGCGTGGCAAGGAACTGTGTGTAAACAATCATGCGACCCCAGGAAACCAACAGAAAACACCTTGCATTTTTCTCCAATCCACATAACTCGACGCCGAGGGGATAATTCAACAAGAACCAACGAGGTATCACGGATGTCTGAACCCGTGCCGGCGTCGCAACTCGATTACATAGAGCGTACCGTCGATGTGGTTGCGGCCTATGTGTCGAACAACTCGGTTCCCACCGCAGAGCTGCCGACCCTGATCGCCAGCGTGCATGAGGCACTGAACAAGGTCGCATCCGGCCCAGTCGCTCAGGCATCCGAAGCCTTCGAGAAGCCCACCCCCGCGCAGGTCCGCAAGTCGATCCGCCCCGATGGTCTGATCAGCTTCATCGACGGCAAGGCCTATAAGACCCTGAAGCGGCACCTCACCAAGCACGGCCTCGATCCGCACACCTACCGTGAGCGTTACGGCCTGCCCGCCGACTATCCGACGACCTCGGCCAACTATTCCGCCCAGCGGTCCGCCCTCGCCAAGAGCCTCGGGCTCGGCCAGCCGGGTCGCTCCGGCACCGGCGCCGATCAGGTCGACGAGGTCGAGGTCGAGGACGAGGAAGCCGCCCCCGCCGCGCCGAAGGGCCGTCGCAAGGCCGCGACCTCCGCCGTCAAGGGCCGTTCCAGCCGCAAGACGGCCGACGCCGAGTAAGACGGGTCCGGGCTCCGGCGGCCCGGATCGAAGGCGAGGTCCGGCCCGGCGGGCCGCGAGTTCCCCCCACGCGCGGAGCGCGGGTGTCCTGCACCCACCGTCCTGCCCTTGCCCCCGCCCTCCCGCCCCTCGGGGGTGAGGAGCCGGGGCGGGATGGGGTATCGCAGGGTTCCCACTCCCCCGACCGGGCCTTCCGATCGACCCGGGTGTCGTTTCGAGTAACGGTCGTGACCCCGCGCCGGGGCTTCCCCCCCCCGGGCCGGGTGCGAACCGCCCCCCGGACGTGACCCAAGCCCCGCCCGGAAGACAGTTTCAGGTTGCTTGACCGCCGGCGACGGCGGCCGGCGTCAGGCGGCGATCCGCCCGTCCAGGGGGAAGACCTTGGCGGGATTCAGCATCCAGTCGGGATCGAACACGCCCTTCACCCGCATCTGCTGCTCCAGATCCTCCTGGGCGTACTGGAAGCGCATGAGGTCGCGCTTCTCGATGCCGACACCGTGCTCGCCGGTGAGGCAGCCGCCGACCTCGACGCAGAGCTTGAGGATCTCGTCACCGGCGGCTTCCGCCTTCTGCAATTCGCCGGGCTTGTTGATGTCGAACAGGATCAGCGGGTGCAGGTTGCCGTCGCCGGCGTGGAACACGTTGGCCACGCGCAGGCCATGGCCGGCGCAGATCGCCTCGATCCGCTCCAGCACCGGCCCGAGCTGGCCGGTGGGGATGGTGCCGTCCATGCAGATGTAGTCGGAGATGCGGCCCGTGGCGCCGAAGGCGGATTTCCGCCCCTTCCAGATCGCCGCCGACTCCGCCTCGGAGCGGGAGACCCGGACGCTGGTCGGCCGGAACCCGGCGGCGATGGCCTCGATCCGCGCCAGCATATCGTCGCACTCGGCATCCGAGCCTTCGACCTCGATGATGAGCATCGCCTCCGCGTCGCGGGGGTAGCCGGCCTTGGCGAAATCCTCGGTGATGAGGATCGCGTTGCGGTCCATGTACTCGATGGCCACGGGGATGATGCCGGCGGCGATGATCGCCGCGACGCAATCGCCCGCGTCCTCGACCTTCGAGAAGCCGACGAGGACCGGCCGCGCCCCCTCGGCCGCGCGCAGGATGCGCACGGTGGCCTCGGTGACGATGCCGAGCTGCCCCTCCGAGCCGCAGACGAGGCCGAGCAGGTCGTAGCCGGCGGAATCGAGGTGGTCGCCGCCGAGTTCGACCACGGTGCCGTCGTTCATCACCAGGGTGACGCCCATGAGGTTGTTGGTGGTCACGCCGTATTTCAGACAGTGGGCGCCGCCGGAATTCATGGCGATGTTGCCGGCGATGGTGCAGGCGAGCTGGCTCGACGGGTCGGGGGCGTAGAAGAAGCCCTCGTGCGCCACCGCGCCGGAGATGGCGAGGTTGGTGATGCCGCTCTGCACCCGCGCCACCCGGTCGGCGAAGTTGAGATCGAGGATCTTCGTCATCTTGGCGGTGCCGAGGATGATCGCGTCGCCCTGCGCGATGGCCCCGCCGGCGAGCGAGGTCCCGGCGCCCCGGGGCACCACGCGGACCCCCTGGGCATGGCAATAGGCCATGACCTTGGAGACCTCCTCCGTCGTGGAGGGGAGGACGACGGCCAGAGGCATCTGGCGGTAGGCGGTGAGGCCGTCCGTCTCGAAGGCGCGGCGCTCGTCCTCGGAGACGATCAGCGCCTCGGGGGCGACAAGTGGCGCGAGGCCGGCGAGGATCTCGTCCCGGCGGGCCAGGATCTGCGGATCGGGATCGGGAAAGCGGATGGTCATGGGGTCCCCCGGTTGGCGAGGTGAGGCGGCGTGGCCCCATCATGCACTCCGGCGGGGGTCCCCGGCAACGGAGGGGAGCGGGTCACAATCCGGCCACGGCCCCGTCCTAAGCGTCGCAGCTTCCGAGATGAGCCCGGTGGACCGTCTCGACGCGATACGGAACGCCATGACGCCCTCGGCCGCGACCGCCCTCCTCACCGAGTCCTTCGAGCCCGCCCCCGCCCCGCGCCCGGACGGCGCCCGCACCCTTGGCCTGCGCAGCCTTCATCTCGGCATCAGCGCCCTGCAGGAAGTGACCCAGGCCTTCGACGGGCCCCTGGGGCACGCCTTCGAGCGGGCGGTGGACCTGATCCTCGGGGTCGAGGGCCGGGTGATCGTCAGCGGCATCGGCAAGAGCGGCCATGTGGGACGCAAGCTCGCTGCGACCCTGGCCTCCACCGGTACCCATGCCTTCTTCGTCCACCCCACCGAGGCGAGCCACGGCGACCTCGGCATGATCGCCCCGGACGACGTGATCCTCGCCCTCTCCTGGTCGGGCGAGACGGCGGAACTCTCCGATCTCGTGGGCTTCTCCCGCCGCCATTCGATCCCGCTGATCGGCGTGACCCGCAATGCCGGAAGCACGCTCGGCAAGGCCGCCGACGTGGTGCTGGAGTTGCCGCGGGTGCGCGAATCGTGCCCGCACGACCTCGCGCCGACCTCCTCCAGCCTGATCCAGCTGGCGCTGGGCGACGCCCTGGCGGTGACGCTGCTGGAGCGGCGGGGCTTCACCTCGGCCCGCTTCCACACCCTGCACCCCGGCGGGACGCTGGCCGCCCGCCTGAAGACGGTGCACCACCTCATGCACGGCGGCACGGAGATGCCCCTGGTGCAGGAGGACGCGCTGATGTCCGAGGTGCTGATCGAGATGGCCGCCCGCCGCTACGGCTGCGTCGGCGTCACCGGGCCGGACGGCCGGCTCGCCGGCATCGTCACCGACGGCGACCTGCGCCGTCACATGGGACCTGCGATCCTCGACACGCCGGTCCACCGGGTGATGACCCGCGACCCGATCACCGTCGAGCCGCACAAGTTCGCCAGCGCCGCCCTGGAACTGATGAACCGCAAGCTCATCACCGCCGTCTTCGCCGTGCAGGACGGCCGCCCGGTGGGCATCCTCCACGTCCACGATCTGCTGCGCGCCGGGATCGCCTGA
>JAKONI010000214.1 GCA_022702015.1 Beijerinckiaceae bacterium
TGGCGGAGGCCAACCAGTGGCCGGAGGAGACCGCGCAGTACTTCGGCGACGGCGACGAATGCCACATGGCGTTCCACTTCCCGCTGATGCCGCGGATGTACATGGCGATCGCCCGGGAGGACCGGCAACCGATCACCGACATCATGCGCCAGACGCCGGAGATCCCGGAGGGCTGCCAGTGGGCGATCTTCCTGCGCAACCACGACGAGCTGACCCTGGAAATGGTCACCGCCGAGGAGCGTGACTACCTCTGGTCGTTCTACGCCGCCGAGCGCCGGGCCCGGATCAACCTCGGCATCCGCCGCCGCCTCGCGCCGCTCCTCGAGAACGACCGGCGCAAGATCGAGCTGATGAAGTCCCTCGTCCTGTCGATGCCCGGCACGCCGGTGCTCTACTACGGCGACGAGATCGGCATGGGCGACAACATCTACCTGGGCGACCGCGACGGCGTGCGCACGCCGATGCAGTGGACCCCCGACCGCAACGGCGGCTTCTCCCGCGCCAACCCGCAGAAGCTGTTCCTGCCGGCGATCCAGGACCCGATCTACGGTTTCGACGCGATCAACGTCGAGGCGCAGACCCAGGCCCAGACCAGCCTGCTGAACTGGACCCGGCGGATGATCGCCATCCGCAACAACAGCGTGGCGCTGGGGCGGGGCACGATCCAGTTCCTCTACCCCTCGAACCGCAAGGTGCTCGCCTGGATCCGCGAGCACGAGGGCGAGCGCATCCTGTGCGTGGCCAACCTCTCCCGCGCGCCCCAGGCGGTGCAGCTCGACCTGTCGGAGTTCCGCACCGCCGTCCCGGTGGAGCTGACCGGCGGCACCGAGTTCCCGGCGATCGGCGAGTTGCCCTACCTCCTGACCCTGCCGGCCTACGGCTTCTACTGGTTCTCCCTCTCGGCCGCGCAGTCGGGCGTGGTCGGCCCGCAGCGGGAGCCGCCGGAATTGTTCACCCTGGTGCTCACGGGGGGGATCGAGAGCCTGATGGCGGGCCGCGAGCGGGTCGCCTTCGAGCGCACGGTCGTGCCGCCCTTCCTCACGAGCCGCCGCTGGTTCGGGGCCAAGGGCTCGCGGATCAGGGGCGTGAAGGTCATCGACTGCGCCGCCCTCAAGGACGGCGGCGGCGGCGAGGCCCGCTTCCTCCTGCCGCGCCTGGCCGTGACCCTCTCCAACGGCGAGACCCACGAGTACTTCGTGCCGGTGGGCGTCGATGAGGGCCGCGAGGACGTGGACCTGATGGAGTTCGCCGTGGCGCGGGTGCGCCGCGGCCCGCGCACGGGCCTGCTCTACGGGGCCTCGGGCTCCAACGATTTCGCCGCCTGCCTCATCGAGGGCATGCGCGAGCACCGGGAGATCCCGACGGAGGGCGGAAGCCTCGTCTTCTCGACCACCTCGGCCTTCGACCCGAGCGTGACGGTGGACGTGGCCGACATCCGCCGGCTCAAGGCGGAGCAGAGCAACACCTCGATCGCGGTGGGCTCGAAGCTGATGCTCAAGCTGTTGCGCCGTCTCCAACCGGGCACCCACCCGGAGATCGAGATCGGGCGCTTCCTCACGGAGGCGGGCTTCACCCACACCCCGGCCCTGCTCGGCACCCTGGAGCACGTCGCCGAGGACGGCACCCGCACCGCGCTGGCCGTGCTCCAGAAGTTCGTCATCAACCAGGGCGACGCCTGGACGCTGATGCTGGAGGGCCTGCGCCGGGACTTCGAGACGGTGGTCCTCACCCCCGAGAGCGAGGCGGCGAGCCCCGAGGAGGCGTTCCGCGAGCACATGCGCTGGGCGGAGTTGCTCGGTCAGCGCACGGCGCAGATGCACCGGGCCTTCGCGATGGAGACGGACGAGCCCGCCTTCGCCGCCGAGCCCTTCGAGGAGGGCGACCTGGCCACCCTCGCCAAGGACGCGCGCCATCAGGCGGAGCGGGCCTTCCGGGGCCTGAAGGGCCTGTCCGAGCGCGGCCTCGCCACCGGGGCCTGCGCCGACCTGCTCGGCCGCCGGGGCGAGGTGGAGGCGCTGATCGAGCGCCTGTCCGAGGGCGTCCCGCAGGGGGCCCACCGGATCCGCATCCACGGGGACTACCACCTCGGGCAGGTGCTGGTCGCCGACAGCGACCTCGTCATCGTCGACTTCGAGGGCGAGCCCTCCCGGCCGGCGGACGAGCGGCGGGCCAAGTCGATGCCGCTGCGCGACGTCGCCGGGATGATGCGCTCCTTCGCCTACGGCGCCGAGACCGTGATCCGCGAGATCGCGGGCCGGTTCGCCGATTCCGAGGAGCGGGCCCGGACGGCGGCGTCCGCGTGGCGCGGCATGATCGATGCAGCCTTCCTCGCCGGCTACCAGGGGGCCGTCGAGGGCACCCGGGCGGCCGTGACCGACCTCGAGACCCGGGATCGCCTCCTCAAGCTCTGCCTTCTGACCAAGGCGCTGTACGAGATCGACTACGAGGCCAACAACCGGCCGGACTGGATCGAAATTCCCGTAAGGGGGGTTCTCTCCATTCTGGGCCAGGACGGAGAGCCAACGGAATGACGGTGACCGACGAGACCTTCGCGCCACGGTCCGGTGAGGGAGCCACGGGCTCACCCGCCGGATCCGAGCGCGCCGCGTCCCCTGCGATACCGACCGTCCACCCGGATGCCATCGCCGCGATCATGGGGGCGAGCCACGGCGACCCCTTCGCGGTCCTCGGCCCCCACCGGGTCGGCCCCGGGCATTGGGAGGTCCGGGCCGTGCTGCCGGAGGCCCGCGCCGCGAGCCTCGTCCTCAGCGAGCGTCGCGTGGCCTTCGAGAAGCGCCATGCGGACGGCTTCTACGTCGCCCGGGTGGAGGGCGAGGGGCGTCCCCTGTACGAGATCGAGGTCGAGGCCTGGGACGGCACCACCAGCCGCCGCTTCGACCCCTACGGCTTCGGCTCCTCCATCGAGCAGTACGATGTCGCCGGCCTGCGCGAGGTCGGCACCAACCTCGTCTACCGCATCCTCGGCGCCCAGGCCGGGCGGCTCGACGGGATCGACGGGTTCCGCTTCGCCGTCTGGGCACCGAACGCCAAGAAGGTCAGCGTCGTCGGCGACTTCAACGAGTGGGACGGCCGCCGCCACCCCATGCGCCTGTGGCAGGACGGGGGCGTGTGGGAACTCTTCGTCCCGGGCCTGGAGCCGGGCGGGCGCTACAAGTTCGAGATCCGGGGGCCGGACGGGTCGTTGATTCCCCTCAAGGCCGACCCCGTCGCCTTCGCCGCCGAGCATCCTCCGGCCACGGGCTCGCTGCTGCACGGGCTCACCGCCATCAACTGGCACGACGACGGCTGGATGGGCAGCCGGGGCGCCAAGGACCCGCGCCACGCCGCCATCTCGATCTACGAGGTGCATCTCGGCTCGTGGATGCGGGTGCCGGAGGAGGGCAACCGCTACCTGACCTACAAGGAACTGGCCGAGCGCCTCATCCCCTACGTGAAGGAGATGGGCTTCACCCATATCGAGATGCTGCCGATCACGGAGTTCCCGTTCGACGGCTCGTGGGGCTACCAGCCGGTCTCGCTGTTCGCGCCCACCAGCCGCTTCGGCACCCCTGACGAGTTCGCCGCCTTCGTCGACGCCGCCCACGCGGCGGGCATCGGCGTGATGCTCGACTGGGTGCCCGGCCACTTCCCCCTCGACGCCCACGGGCTCGGCCTGTTCGACGGCACGCATCTCTACGAGCACGCCGACCCGCGCCAGGGCTTCCACCAGGATTGGGGCACCTACATCTACAATTTCGGGCGGACGGAGGTCTCGACCTTCCTGGCCGCCA
>JAKONI010000267.1 GCA_022702015.1 Beijerinckiaceae bacterium
GGTCCAGCGAGATCGTCCTCCGGTCGAAGAGCGCGGACGGGCGCGAGACCCGCTCGGCGCAGAGCATCGCCGTGTCGGTGGCACCGAACGGCGACACCCAGCCCCTGGTGGCCCTGACGAGTCCCGACGCGCCCACCGTGGTGCTGTCGCAGCCCGGCGCCGCGTCCGCCGGCGCCGCCGCGCGGCCCGACCCCGGCGTCAAGGCGGTCGGGGCGCCGAATCCGGCCGGGCGGACGGTGGCCGCCGCCGAGACCTCCAGGGCCAGTGGCGATGCCAAGACGGGGGGCAATGCCAAGACCGGGGGCGAGGCCAAGAAGGGGGCCGACGCCAGGAAGGGGGCCGACGCCAAGACGGCGGAGGCGGGGGCTTCGGCCGCGCCCCTGCGGATCGTCAGCGTGGACGGGGAGGGCAGCGGCCGCCTGTTCATCACCGGGGTCGGCCGGCCCGGATCCGAGGTCCGGCTCTATCTCAATGACACCCTGATCGCGCCCGCGAAGGTCGGGCCGGACGGGCGCGTGGCCTTCACCATCGGCAAGGGCATCTCCGCCGGCCGATACAAGATCCGCGTGGAGGAGGCCGATCCCGCCACCGGAAAGGTCGCCCACCGGGCCGAGGTGGCGTTCGCCATGCCGGAGCCGCCCGCGGCTCCCCCAGTGACGCCCCAGGCGCTGACCGAGGCCCCGGCGGCGGCGGCCCGCCCCGGCACGGTCTTCGTCCCCGAGATCACCACCGCCCGGATCACCCGGGGCGACAACCTGTGGCAGATCAGCAAGCGGACCTACGGGCGCGGCCAGCGCTACACGGTGATCTTCGACGCCAACCAGGACCAGATCCGCGACCCGGACCTGATCTATCCGGGCCAGACCCTGGTGCTGCCGATCCCCCGGCGGGGCTGAAGCGAAGTTCGGAGGATCCCCGAGGGCGTCACGCCCCTGGGTTTCGTAGGGCGCCGCCCCGCACCCGCCAGAGGGCCCGGCCCTCTGGACACTCAAATCATGCACGCGCCACGGTTCGCGCCTATATGGGGAAGATCCTTCCTCAGAACCCCCTTCTCATGCCCGACGACACCGCGTCCCCGTCCGGGACGGAACGCCCCGGTTTGATCGCGACCTATCGGCGCCTGTGGCCCCACCTCTGGCCGCACGGGCGGCCCGACCTGCAACGGCGGGTCTTCCTCGCCTTCGGGCTGCTCTTCGTCGCCAAGGCCGCGACGATGGTGACGCCCTTCACCTTCAAGTGGGCGACCGACGCCCTCGTGGCGGCGGTGGGTGGGACCGGCCACGGCGTCCCGGCCGGGCTGGTGGCGGCGCCGATGCTGCTCATCGGCCTGTACGGCCTGTCGCGGATCGTGATGGCGCTGCTCACCCAGGTGCGCGACGGGCTGTTCGCCCGGGTGGCGATGCACGCGGTGCGGCGCCTCGCCCTCCAGACCTTCACGCACATGCACGCCCTGTCCCTGCGCTTCCACCTCGAGCGCAAGACCGGCGGCCTCACCCGCGTGCTGGAGCGGGGGCGTTCGGGGATCGAGGAATTGTCGCGCCTGCTGGTGCTGAACCTCGTGCCAACGGTGGTGGAGTTCGTCCTCGTCCTCGGGATCCTGGCCTACGAGTTCGACTGGCTCTACGCCCTCGCGGCCTTCCTCACCGTGGCCGCCTATCTCGGCTTCACCTACAAGGCGACGGAGTGGCGGATCACCATCCGGCGGCGGATGAACGCCTCGGACACCGATGCCACGACCAAAGCCGTCGACTCGCTACTCAACTACGAGACCGTGAAGTATTTCGGCGCGGAGGGGCGGGAGACCGCCCGCTACGACGTGTCCATGGCCACCTACGAGAAGGCCTCGACGCAGACCTACGTGTCGCTGGCCGTCCTCAACGCCGGGCAGGCCGTGATCTTCACGGCGGGCATGACGGTGGTGATGTGGCTCGCCGCCCGGGACATCATGGCCGGGCGCACGACGATCGGCGGCTTCGTGCTGGCCAACACCCTGTTGGTGCAGCTCTCGATGCCCCTGAACTTCATGGGCATGATCTACCGGGAGATCAAACAGGCGCTCATCGACATCGACGACATGTTCCGCATCCTCGGGCAGAACCCCGAGATCGCGGACCGGCCGGGGGCCAAGCCCCTGTCGGTCACGGGGGGCACGGTGCGGTTCGAGGACGTGCGCTTCGCCTACACGCCGGACCGGCCGATCCTGCGCGGGGTCTCCTTCGCCGTCCTGCCCGGCCAGACTGTGGCGATCGTCGGCCCCTCGGGGGCGGGCAAGTCGACCCTCTCCCGCCTGATGTTCCGCTTCTACGAGCCGCAATCGGGGCGCATCACCGTCGATGGGCAGGACATCGCGGGGGTGACGCAGGAGACCCTGCGGGCGGCGCTCGGCATGGTCCCGCAGGATACGGTGCTGTTCAACGACACGATCGGCTACAACATCCGCTACGGCCGGCCCGGGGCGAGCGAGGGGGAGGTGCGGGAGGCCGCCCGCCTCGCCCAGATCGACCGCTTCGTCTCCGGCCTGCCGGAGGGCTACGAGACGCCGGTGGGCGAGCGTGGCCTGAAGCTCTCGGGGGGCGAGAAGCAGCGCGTCGCCATCGCCCGCACGATCCTGAAGGGGCCGCCGATCCTCGTCCTCGACGAGGCCACCTCGGCGCTGGATTCCTTCACCGAGTCCGAGATCCAGGGCGCCCTCGACCGGGTGGCCCAGGGGCGCACGACCCTGGTCATCGCCCACCGCCTCTCCACCGTGGTGAACGCCGACGCGATCCTCGTCCTCGACAAGGGTGTCATCGCCGAGCGCGGCACCCATGCGGAACTGCTGGCCCGGGACGGCATCTATGCCGCCCTCTGGAACCGCCAGCGGGAGGTGGAGGCCGCCCGGGAAATCCTCGCCCGCGACGACGGGGACGAGACGCCCCCCGTCAAGCCGGGGCGGACGGAGCGGGCCATGGCGGTGCCGGCGGAATAGGGGCGACGGGGCGTCGCCACGGGTGCCGGACCAGGGTGGTACACCGACCCGCCAGCAGGGCGTTTTCCGCCATGTTTGCCGGGTAGGGGCGTTCCCCGGTCCGGCCCGACCCCATTGCGGAGGCTCCCCTGCGCCACCTCGTCCCCCTCCTGCCGGCGATGCTCGTCGCCTTCGTCTCGCTCCCCGCCCGGTCGGAGGATGCCCCGGGCATCGCTTGGCCCGAACCGGGGGGACGGGCCTCGATCAGCGCGCCGTTCAAGGGCTCGCCGATCACCGTCGGGGTGTCCTCGCGCACCGCCGGGTCGATCGACAGCCTGACCTGGGGTGGCACGCAGTTCGTCAACGCCTTCGACCACGGGCGCGAGTTGCAGTCGGCCTCCTCCTTCGACGGCTTCGCGGAGTGCCTCAATCCCACCGAGGCCGGGAGCAACGCCGACGGCGCGGGCCGCCGTAGCTCGAGCCTCCTCCTCGGCCTCTCCGTCGGCGACGGCCGCCTGGAGACCCGGACGCGCATGGCCTACTGGATGCGCCCGGGGGACCTGGCGGGCAGTTGCCCGAAGGGGCCGGGCGCCTATTCCTCGCCCCTTTCGGACGACCTCCTCGACAAGCGCGTCGTCATCGGCGCGGCGGGCGTGCCCAACGCCATCGCCTACCGGGCGACCTTCACGACGGCCACCCCCCATGCCGAGGGGACCTTCGAGGCCGCCACCGGCTACATGCCGCCGCAGTTCGACCGGTTCTGGACCTACGATCCCGCCACCGGGGCCCTCGATCCGCTCTCCCCGGGGCCGGGGGAACAGGCCAAGCCGGTGATCCTAGCGACGCCGGACGGGCAGCGGGCCATGGGCGTGTACAGCCCCGACCTGCCGCAGGCGGGACAGGCGGCGGGGTACGGCCGGTTCGATTTCTCGAAGCTCGCCGGCGCCGGCAACGGCACCGTGAAATGGAACTGCGTCTTCCGCGAGCGCGGCATCAAGCCGGGGGCCAAGACCTACACCTGCTACGTCATCGTCGGCACGCTGGAGGACGTGACCCAGGGCATCTCGGCCCTGCGCACGGCCCTGACCGGTCACGCCGGCCCGCCGCTCAAGCCGTCCCAGGCCGAGGCGCGGGGGCCGCTGGCCCAGGAGAGACGGACACGCGGGGCGCCGCCGGAGGAGGGGGACGACCGGACCCCCGACGCGGGCGGGGGCGAGGGCACGCCGCTCTATGTCGGCACGCAGGCGGAGTGCAACGCGGGGATCGTGACGGTGGACCCGGCCTTCCGGCGCTGCGCCACCGCCCCCCTCGGCGCGACCCTCGGGGACGGCGGGGACAGGGGGGAGACCGCCCTCTACGTCGTCCTCGCCCCCCGGGACGCGGCAGGCGTCGTGACGACGAATCCCCATCATCTCGGGGGACAAACCCGCCCGATCGGCTTCCTCGCGCCCCGGGGCTCGGCGGGGGCGCCGCTCTATGTCGGCACCGGTCAGGACTGCAACGCCGGGGTGGTCTCCTCGAACCCACGCCACCTCGGCTGCGCCACCGCAGCGATCGGCTCCGTCCCGCGCTGACCGTCCCCACCCGGGCGTCGCCTTCCCCGCAAGGGCGACGCCGGTACGGAATCATGCGGGAAAGCCTCGCCGCATTTGGGGGATTCCTCCCATCGCCGGGATTAACTTGGCTGCCGAAGCGATATACCCCTGACGACGACGGCCCGCGAAGAAGGCCGCGCGGACTAAGCCAAGAGCATTTCCCGCCGGGGCGGACACCGGTCCGGCGCGAGAAAATGCGGCAAATCAACGATCTGGAACGTTTTCCGCGATCCGAGGATCACGGCGAACGCTCTAATCCTGGGGAGAGAGTTCCGTGATAAGACATCTGCTGGTGGCCTGCGCCGCCGCCGTCGCGCTCGCCGGTCCGGCCCGCGCCGAGGACGTGGTGCGCCTCGGCAACCTCAAGTTCGCCCATTACGGCGCCATCTCCTACATGAAGGAGATCGCCCCGAAATACGGCCTCAAGATCGACGAGCGTCAGTTCGCCAAGGGGGCGGACATCTACCCCGCCATGGCGGTGGACCAGATCGACATCGCGGCCTCCGGCGGCGACGGAGCGGTGGCCGCCCGGGGCAACGGGGTGAAGCTCGTCGTGGTGGCGGGCTTCGCCGATGGCGGGGTGCGCATCCTCAAGCGGCCGGACCTGCCCGCCAAGACCGCCGCCGACCTCAAGGGCCTCAAGGTCGCCACGGTGCGGGGCGGCACGCAGGACCTGATGCTGCTCGCCGAACTCGACAAGCATGGGATGACCTGGTCCGAGCGGCCCGGCAAGGACGTGCAACTCACCTACTTCAACAACTACGCCGACCTGAACCAGGCGCTGGCGCAGAAATACGTCGACGTGATCTGCCAGTCGGAGCCGCAATCGACGCAGGCCATCAGCGCCGGCTGGGGCGTCGAGCTGGTGAAGCCCTACGACACGCCGATCGGCAAGCCGGTGCGCCCCCTCGTCATGACCGAGAAGATGTACACCGAGCGGCCGGAAGTGGCGCAGAAGGTGCTCAAGCTGTTCGTGGCCGCGACCAAGGCCTTCATCGACGATCCGGCGCTGGCCGAGAAATACGTCCGCGAGCAGGTCTTCAAGGGCCAGTTGTCGAGCCAGGATTTCCGGGACGGCATGGCGAATGCCAGCTACACCTACGCGATGCCCGCCGGCCACATGCAGACCACCACGGATTACATGGTGAAGTACGGCCTGGGGAAGATGCAGAACCCGCCGAAGTCGGATGCCGAGTGGGTCAAGCTCGATCTGCTCGACAAGGCCAAGGCCGACCTGAAGATCGATTGAACCGATGGCTTCGACCCTCCGCGGCCTCCTCGTCCCGGTCGCCCTTCTCGTCCTCTGGGAGATCATGAGCCGCACCGGCGTGGTCTCCCCCATCGTGCTGCCCCCACCCTCGGCGGTGGCGGTGAAGTGGTGGTCCGGCCTCCAGCCGGCGCTGCCCTACGATCCGGGCCAGGAGAGCTACCTCTCGTGGCTGTTCTCCGGGGAGATGCCGCACGATGCGGTCTCCAGCCTCGGCCGGGTGCTCGCGGGCTTCGCGCTCGGCGCCGGGCTCGCCGTGCCGATCGGCCTGCTCCTCGGCACCAGCGACAGGCTCTACGGCCTGTTCAACCCGCTGTTGCAGGTGCTGCGGCCGATCCCGCCCATCGCCTACATCCCGCTGGCCATCGTCTGGTTCGGGCTCGGCAACCCGCCGGCCCTGTTCCTGATCGCGCTGGGGACCTTCTTCCCCGTGCTGGTGAACACCATCGCCGGGGTGCGGCAGGTGGATTCGATCTACATCCGCGCCGCGCGCAACCTCGGGGCCGGGCGGTGGACGATGTTCCGCCGGGTGATCCTGCCCGCCGCCAGCCCCTTCGTGCTGGCGGGGATGCGGATCGGCGTCGGCACCGCCTTCATCGTGGTGATCGTCGCGGAGATGATCGCGGTCTCCGACGGGCTCGGCTACCGCATCCTGGAAGCGCGGGAATACATGTGGTCGGACAAGATCATCGGCGGGATGCTGACGATCGGCGTGCTCGGCCTCATCATCGACGGCGCCATGAGCCGGCTGAACGACCACCTGCTGCGCTGGCACCGCGGTCTCGAACGGTAGTGAGCATGATGCGGAACAGGGGATGCCGGTTTTCCGGCCACATCATGCGGCGGGCAAACTGATGTCGGCGGAGATCGTCGTCTCGAACGCCGTGAAGGTGTTCGGCAGCGGAGCCTCGGGCGTGCCCGCCCTGCAGGACATCACCGCCACCGTGCCGGAGGGACAGTTCCTCTGTCTCCTCGGCCCGTCCGGCTGCGGCAAGTCCACCCTGCTCAACGCCTTCGCGGGCTTCACGCCGCTCACCTCCGGGGGGATCACGGTCGGCGGCAAGGCGGTGCGGGAGCCGGGGCCGGACCGGGGCATGGTGTTCCAGGAATACGCCCTGTTCCCCTGGATGAGCGTGGAGGACAACGTCCGCTTCGGCCTCGACGTGAAGGGCGTGGCGCGGCCGCAGGCGGACGCGACGGTGGCGCGCATCACCGAGAAGCTGGGGCTCTCGGACTTCCTCAAGCGCTACCCGAAGGACCTCTCCGGCGGGATGCGCCAGCGGGTGGCCATCGCCCGCATCCTGGCCCTCGACCCGCCGGTCATGCTGATGGACGAGCCCTTCGGCGCCCTCGACGCGCTGACGCGCCGGACCCTTCAGGACGAGCTGCTGCGGATCTGGGCCGAGGACCGGAAGACCATCGTCTTCGTCACCCACTCCATCGAGGAGGCGATCTACCTCGCCGACCGCATCCTGGTGATGACCTACCGCCCCGGGCGCATCAAACGCGACGTGACGGTGCCGATGCCCCGCCCCCGGGATCCGGCGAGCGCCGAGTTCAACGCCATCAAGCGGGAGTTGGGGCAACTCGTCATGGAGGAGCAGGCCCGCTTCACCGATGCGGAGCTGCACGCGCCGGCGGTGGATTAGGGTTGCCCCCGAACGCGGGGGCCTTCACCCCCGCACGCTCACCCCGAGCAGGGCCTCGAAGGGCAGGATCATCGCGCCCTTGTCCCGGTCGCCGTGGCCCTGGCGCAGGGCGGTCTGGTAGGTGGCGGTGGCCGCCGCCGTGACGGGCAGCGGAAAGCCGTGCTCGGCGGCGACCGTGGCGGCGCTCACGAGATCCTTGTAGGCCTTACCCAGGGGATAGCCCTCGTCGAACTCGCCCTTGAGGATGCGCGGCACGAAGTACTGCGAGGCGTAGCTGCGGCTCGTGCCCGTGGTGACGACCTGCCCGAGGGTGGCGGGGTCGAGCCCCATCGCCACGGCCATGGGCAGCACCTCGGCGAGCGCGGCGATGTGGATGTCGTAGAGCACGTTGTTGACGGTCTTGGTGAGTTGGCCCGCCCCCGCCGGGCCCATGTGCAGGACCGTGGCGCCGAAGCGCGCGAGGAACGGGCGCGCCGCCGCGAAATCCTCCGCCGCGCCGCCACACATCACGGTGAGCGTCCCTGCCTCGGCCCCCGCCGGCGCCCCCGAGATCGGCGCATCGAGAAACCGCCGTCCCGCCGTCGCCAGGGCCCGCCCGACGCTCAGGGCCTGCCCGTGGGCGATGGTGCTGAGATCGACCACGAGGGCCCCCGGCGCGAGGCGCTCGGCCACCCCCTCGCGGCCGAACAGCGCGGCCTCCACCACGTCCCCGTCGGGCAGGCAGAGAAACAGCAGGTCCGCCCCGTCCATGCGGCCGCGGTCGGCGGTCGCCTCGAGCCTCGGACCCGCGAGGCCGGCGAGGCGGGCGGGGTCGGCATCCACCGCCGTGACCCGCTCGGCGCCCTTGGCGGCGAGGTGGCGGGCGATGGGAGCCCCCATGGCCCCGAGGCCGAGGAAGGCGATGTGGCTGGGCATGGGCATCCGAACTCCGCGGGAATCGCTTCTGTCCTTAGCGGCGACATGCATAATGGCGCCATGACCGAGCTATTGGAACGAGCCATCGCGCGCGTCCGCGCGCTCCCGGACGACATGCAGGACGATGCCGCCCGCCTGCTGCTGGTGTTCGCCGGCGACGGGCACGAGCCTGTGTATCACCTGACGCCGGAGGAGGAGGCCGACCTCCTCGCCTCGGATGGCGAATTCGCGCGCGGCGAATTCGCCACGGACGAACAGGTCCGGGCCATCTGGGCGAAATATGATCTGTGAGCGTCCGCTATACCCTCGCAGCGACGCGTCAGATCGAAGCCGCGCTCGACTATCTCGCCGCCTGTTCGCCCGAGGCCGCCCGCGCTCTGCGTGATCGGGTCCTGACGGTGCTGGCCCACCTCGATACGCACCCACATATGGGGCATATGACGAGCCTCCGTCACATCCGCCGTTTCCCGCTCGGCACTCATCCTTATCTCGTGGACTATTCGATCGACGAGGAGGGGATCACCGTACGCCGGTTTCGCCACGCATCCCGCCGTCCCCTGGCCTGACCGGCGACGCCCGGCCTCACTCCGATAAGTTGACGCCGGCTTAACGGACTGCCATCCGCCCGGCACAGACCCGTTCCCCGAGCCCCCACAGCATGACCGACCTCATCGAGACCATCCGGCGGACGCTGGTGCCGATCCACAAGGAGGGCTACC
>JAKONI010000317.1 GCA_022702015.1 Beijerinckiaceae bacterium
CATCGGCCGATCCCCCAAGTCCCGCCCCCGGTCACGCGGTCATGCGCGGGTTTCACGATCCCCGTCATGGGGCCGATGGACATGAATGTCGGATCGGCCTCGCAACGAGATCCCAGACGGACTCAGGGAAACGGAAATGCGGCGTTCACGCGGCGCCGGGGCACGCCCGAACACCGCGGTCCCGTCCCCTGGGCCGCGTATCCGACCGACCTTGGCGGTCTACCCCGCACGCGGCACTGAACGATGTCGTCAGGCCCCGTTCATTTGAGGAATTGCGCATCGCGCAACCCGACGTGGAGCGGACGGTTGACGTCAAAGGATGGCGCGGAACTTGAGGGCCCAGCATATGGACGGTCGTGGGAAAGAGGACGGCGGTCACAAGGCCGAGAGCGAGGGATTGGCGACATCGCCCCTCAACCCGATCACCGGCTCCATCGAGCCGCTCGACGGACCACTGGATCGTGCGGGCACCGTGGCCGAGGACGATGCGGGGATGACCAACGATCCGGTTCCCCTGCCGAACGACGAGCCGGAGGTCAGTCTTACGACGCCCGTCGACGACTAGTTTCGAGACGCTGCGGGCTGACGACCCGCAGCGTTGCTGCTCAGTTCGCCGGATCCTTGCGGACGTACTGACCTTTAAAGGGCTGATCCTTGTTGGCCGTGCTGGTGCAGGCGTATTCGTCCTGCCCCGCGCCCTTGCTGCGAAGTCGCAAGACCCCCTGCCCGGCCTGCTTCACGAGGTAGCCATCCTCGCTCGCCACATGGACGAGGTCGCCATCCGCATGAAGGACGAGGCCGTTGCTGAATTGGCCGGGGATCGTCAGCGTCACCGGTCGATCGGCCTTGCTGACGATATGCAAGGCAATATTCGTATTCGCCGGCACGAGCAGTTCAGCCGGCGCACAGACCGGCTTGCCCTGATCCATCGTGATGGTGAGTTCGATCGGCGGCATGGAATCGCTCGACGGCGGCGGCAGATCCTTCGCCTGTGCGAGCGTTCCCAAGGCGAGCAGCGCGGCACCACCGCCAAACGCCCATTGCTTCCAAAGCATCGACCACCCTCACCATCTGCCAGACACGCGGCGGGGTAAGGAGACGGATCGGGCGTGGGTTCCCCGGCGCGGCAACTCGCCCGAACATTGCAGAGTGGGCTGCCTGTCTGACAATCCGAATAGCCGAGTACAGTCGGCCAAATGCGAACCGGCCCAATGCACGAGCACCGCTCGAAAGAGACATCGATGTTCGGGATAAGATATTCGGAAAGCTCTGAGGCGGTGGCGAACCTCAGAAATTGGTGCCCAGGAAAGGACTCGAACCTTCACCTCTTGCGAGACTGGTACCTGAAACCAGCGCGTCTACCAATTCCGCCACCTGGGCTCGTCGTCGGCCTCGGCCGGCGACGGCTTCGTTTAGGCAAGGCGCGATCCCGCGTCAATCGCGATTTCGCGCCTCCCTCGACTTCTGTGGACGGCTACCCTTGCGGCCACTCGCGGATGTCCACGAACCGGCCCTCCACCGCCGCCGCCGCCGCCATGGCGGGGGAGACGAGGTGCGTGCGCCCGCGCGGACCCTGCCGGCCCTCGAAGTTACGGTTCGAGGTCGAGGCGCAGCGCTCGCCCGGCCGCAGCTTGTCGGGGTTCATGCCGAGGCACATGGAGCAGCCCGGCTCCCGCCAGTCGAACCCCGCCGCCTTGAGGATCCGGTCCAGGCCCTCCGCCTCGGCCTGCGCCTTCACGAGACCCGAGCCCGGGACGATCATCGCCGATACGTTCTGGTGGACCTTGCGGTCCCCCACCACGCGGGCGACCTCGCGCAGGTCCTCGATGCGGCCGTTGGTGCAGGAGCCGATGAACACCCGGTCGAGCGTGATGTCGGTGATCCGGGTGCCCGGCGTCAGCCCCATATAGGCCAGCGCCTTCTCCTTGGATTGCCGCTTGTTCTCGTCGGCGATCACGGACGGATCGGGAATCTGTCCCTGGATCGAGATCACGTCTTCCGGGCTCGTCCCCCAACTCACCAGCGGGGGGAGATTCGCCGCATCCAGCCGCACCTCGCGGTCGAAATGCGCCCCCTCGTCCGTTATGAGGCGCTCCCAGTAGGCACGCGCCTTGTCGAACGCCGCGCCCTGCGGCGCCTTCGGACGGTCCTTCACGTAGGCGAAGGTGATCTCGTCCGGGGCGACCATGCCGGCGCGGGCGCCACCCTCGATCGACATGTTGCAGATCGTCATCCGCCCCTCCATCGAGAGGGCGCGAATCGCGTCGCCGGCATATTCCATGACGTGGCCGGTGCCGCCCGCCGTGCCGATCTCGCCAATGATCGCTAGGATGATGTCCTTCGCCGTCACCCCCGCCGGCAACTTGCCGTCGACGGTGATGCGCATGTTCTTGGCTTTCTTCTGCACCAGCGTCTGCGTGGCGAGCACGTGCTCCACCTCGGAGGTGCCGATGCCGTGGGCCAGGGCCCCGAAGGCGCCATGCGTCGAGGTATGCGAATCGCCGCACACGATCGTCTGCCCCGGCAAGGTGAAGCCCTGCTCCGGCCCGATGATGTGGACGATGCCCTGGCGGCGATCCAGCGCGTCGTAGAACTCGATGCCGAAATCGCGGACGTTCTCGGCCAGTGCCTCGAGCTGCGTGCGGCTCTCGGGGTCGTCGATGCCCTTGCTGCGGTCCGAGGTCTGCACATTGTGATCGACGACGGCCAGCGTCTTGCCCGGCGCCCGCACCTTGCGGCCGGCGGTGCGAAGGCCCTCGAACGCCTGCGGACTCGTCACCTCGTGCACGAGGTGGCGGTCGATGTAGAGGAGGCTGGTGCCGTCCGGCTGAACATCGACGACGTGGTCGTCCCAGATCTTGTCGTAGAGGGTGCGGGGGCTGCTCATGGTCTTGCTATCTTGCGGGATGGCCTCGGTTCAGCGCTGTCGCTTCTGTCCGAACACCCTTAGTAGGCATGGGCGACGAATTTCGAAAGGGGCACCGCGCCGGTGCGGGGTTGCCCCGCGTGGCGAAAGCGCCGCGGATGTCGCCGCCCCCCACGGGCTTGGGTAGCTAAACCGCCCTTCCGGGGCGTATGCCTCCGGGCGACCGCGTGTCCGCAAATAGTTCGCACAAGGCCCCGCATCGATGACCGGAACCCCCGCCGCCGACATCCTGCTTCTGCGCAAGATGCACCCCCTGGTTGAATCGGTGCTGGACAGCCGATTTACGGTCCATCGCCTTGAAGGGGCCGCCGACCCGGAGGCGCTGCTCGCGGAAGTCGGGCCGCGCATCCGGGGATTGTGCGTCGGTGGCGGAGTGGACGGCGCGATGATGGACCGGCTGCCGAACCTCGAACTGATCGCCAACTTTGGGGTCGGTTACGATTCGGTGGATGCCGCCGGCGCCGCGCGGCGCAACGTGATCGTCACGAACACCCCGGACGTGTTGACCGACGAGGTGGCCGACCTCGCCATCGGCCTGACCCTGGCGACGATCCGCCGGCTGCCGCAGGCCGACCGTTACCTGCGGGAGGGACATTGGCCGAAGGGACCGTTCCCCCTCACGGCGTCCCTCCGGGGACGGCGGATCGGCATCCTCGGGCTCGGGCGGATCGGCAAGGCGATCGCCAAGCGCTTCGAGGGCTTCGAGGTCGAGATCGATTACTACGGTCGCAGCCGTCAGGCCGATGTCGCCTACACCTACCATGACAGCGTGATCGGCCTCGCGAGGGCGGTGCACGTACTCGTCGTCGTGGCACCGGGGGGCGCGGAGACCAAGGGTCTGGTGGACGCCGCGATCCTGGAAGCCCTCGGGCCGGAGGGGATCCTCGTGAACGTCGCCCGGGGCAGCGTGGTGGACGAGGCGGCGCTGGTGGCAGCACTTAAGGCCGGCACCATCCTCGGGGCGGGACTCGACGTGTTCGAGAACGAGCCGCATGTCCCCGCCGATCTCGCGGCCCTGGGGAACACGGTGCTTCTGCCGCATGTCGGCTCGGCCTCGGACCACACCCGCGCGGCGATGGCGCAACTGGTGGTGGATAACGTCCTGTCCTGGTTCGAGGGACGCGGGCCCCTCACCCCGGTGGCGGAAACGCCGTGGAGCGAACGGACGTGAGGCGCCGCGCCGCCCTCGTCATCGCCCTCCCTCTGATCGCCGGCTCGGTCGCCGCGCGGGCGCAGGAGGACATGGTGGCGGCCTCCCCTCCGTCCTCCGTCCCAGCGTTGGAAAGCCTGCCGACCAAGGTCGCGGAGGTTCCCGGCACATGGGACCTGTCCCGCGACGGAACGAACCGCCGCTGCGTCATGACCCTGCTGAAGGACAGGGGACCGGCGGGGCAACTCGTGAACTTTCCGGCGGGGTGCCGGCGGGCGCTACCGGTGATGACCACCGTCGCCGGATGGCTTTACGCCGACGAGGCCGTGCGTCTGGTGGATAAGGACGTGCGGCCGATCCTGCGCTTCAAGCGTCGGCCGGATCGCCGGAGCTACGTCGGCACGGCGGAAGGTGGGGAGACTTACAGCTTCGTGCCCCTCGATACTGCCGGGATGAGGCCGCCCGAGCCCGAACCGGCGCAGGCCGCCCTGGCGACGCCACCACCACCCAACGCCCTCCTGCCCAACGCACCCGTTCCCGCGGAACTCGCGCCGACGCCGACGGCCGTGGCTCCGCCGACCACGCCGGACGGTCCCCAGCCCGGAACCTACGCGATCGACCGGCTTCGGACGCAGGGGGCCTGTCGCGTCGTCCTCGCGCCGACCGGGGCGGTGAAGCTCCTACCGGGTTGCCAGGACGACGGGATCGAGGTCTTCAATCCCGTGGCTTGGGACTATGCGAGAGGCCGGATCACCCTCACGGCGAAACGCGGGCATACGCTCGGGCTCGTTGCCAACGGCGATGGCCGATGGCGGCGCGATCCCGAGACGGGCGCCATCCTCTTGCTACGCCGGGTCGGACCTTAAGGGCGGGCCGGAGCATTGTCCGCCGAAATGAATCCCATTTCGGCGTAAGAAATGCGGCAGAAGCGTTGATTAGAACGTGTTCCGCGACCCGGGGACTACAGAAAACGCTTCAGCGCGATCCGCGCCCGTCCTGAACGGGGAGCATCCGCTCCAGCAACCCGTCGCGCCGGACGACGAGATGCCAGACGGTGCCTGCGATGTGCAGCGCAACCAGCAGATAGACGGCGTACTGCCCGACGACGTGCATGGTCGCGAAGACTTTCTGCACCGCCTCGTTCTTCTCGAATCCGGGGATGGTGAAGAGCCAGAAATACGCCGTCGAGCGGCCGGAAAGCGCGCTGAGCAGGTAGCCACTCACCGGCATGATGAGGAAGATCGCGTAGAGCAACCAATGGTTGATCCGCGCGATCACCTCCAGCGCCTTCGGCGCGGCCGGATCGGCGGGGGCGGGATGAATCATCCGCCAGACGATGCGCAGCACGACGATCGCCAGGATCGTCAGGCCCACCGACTTGTGCAGGGTGAACATCGTGCCCTTCAGCTCGCTGTTGGGCAGACTGATCGCCACCCAGGCCAGCGGCAGCACGGCGAGGGCAAGCGCGGCGGTCAGCCAATGCAGCGCCTGAGCCAGGGGATTGTAGCGGGGCAGGCCGGAGGCGGTGACGTAGGTGGCCGGTAAGCTGCCCCCTCCGGTCTGCCGCGTGGAAAGCGTGGACCCGGCCATGACCGCCCCTTGGATTCGATTGCCTGTGCTTACGCTAAGCCGAACCGACCTTCAGGGATAGGCTTACGCTGCCGCACCGGCATCGGCGGCGCGGACGATCTCGATGAGCGAGGACAGTTCGGAGGCCGCCGCGCCGATCCGTTGGGTGAGCATCTCGTCGGCCACCGCATCCGAGCTGAGGCAGTCGGGCCCGGCATAGACAGAGGTCGGGGCGATGTGCGCCGCGAAGAACCCGAAGAGCGGGCGCAGGGCGTGCTCCACCACGAGGGAATGGCGCAGGCCGCCCCCCGTGGCCGTCAGCACCACCGGCTTGCCCGCGAGCCGGGCCGGATCGACGAAATCGAACACGTGCTTGAACAACCCGGCATAGCCGCCCTGATAGACGGGCGTGCCGACGATCAGGGCGTCGGCATTCTCGATTTCATCGATCAGCCGGGCGGCCGGCAGGGTCAGGTCCTCCCGCAGGCTCACCCCGAGGCCGGGACCGGCATCCATCAGGTCGTAGACCCGCAGGTCGACCCGGCGCAGGCGGGACAGTTCGGCGCCCACCGCTTCCACCAGGGCGCGTGTCCGGGCGGGACGCTTCGGGCTGGCGGCGAAGGCCACGACACGGGGAAGACGCGAGGAACGTGTCACGATGAAACACCTTTGGGACAGGTGACGCGGTCACCGCAAAGTCCGGGCCGCCCGACTGGACCACGGTGAGACCTAACGCGGCGTGCATGCCGCATGTTCACCCGACCAGTTGCCACACATGACTGCGCTTGATGTCCGTATCCTCGAGACTGCGCGAGACCGGCACCGAATAGCTGGCGATACAGGTCAGCCGGTCCTTCGGCAGGTAGGTGCGCCCGGGATCCCCGATGAGGACGGTGCACCCCCGGTCCCGGGCCCTGACCAGCCAGGCCGTGACGGCGGCGGCGAGGTCACGCTCGTAGAAGACGTCGGCCGCCAGCACCACGTCGCAATCGGGCCCATTGTCGAGGAGGTTCGCACCGGTGACGGCGATGCGGTCGGCGACCCCGTTGGCGACGGCGTTCAGGGGGATTGCCCGCTGGGCGAAGGGATCGAGGTCGCTGGCGAGCACATGCCGCGCCCCGGCTTTCGCGGCGGCGATGGCGCACAGGCCCGATCCCGACGCGAAATCCACCACGCGCCGATCCGCCACCGGCCCGGGATGGTCGAGGAGAAAGCGGGCAAGTGCCTGCCCCCCCGCCCAGGCGAAGGCCCAGTATGGGGGCGGCAGGCCGATTTCCTCCAACTCGTCCTCCGTGCGCTGCCACAGGGCGGTGGCTTCGTCCGCGACCCGTAGCTGGATCTCCGGGGCGTGGGGCACCGGCAGGAGCCGGGTGTTGGCCAGGATGAAGCCCTCCGGGTCGTCCGAGACGCGCATGGTCAGCACCCTAGAAGGTCGCGCCAGAGGCGGGTGGTGGCGTCGGTGACGGCGGCTTCCGTGTAGCCGCCGGTCTCGATACGCTGGCGGGCCGCCGCGCCCATCGCGACCACGCGGTCGCGATCCCGCGACAGCCGGGTCAGCGCCGCCGCCAGGGCGGGGGCATCCCCCGGCGGCACGACGAGCCCCTCGATCCCGTCGCGGATCAGATCCCGGCAGCCCGGCACGTCGGTGGTGAGGCAGGCACGGCCGCAGGCGGCGGCTTCGAGGAGGCTGCGCGGCAGCCCCTCTCCCCCGCGTGAGGGAAGGCAGGCGACGTGGTGCGCGGCATACACCCCCGGCACATCCGTGGTCGGACCATGCCAGACGATCCCCTCGCCCTCCCACTGACGCAGGGTCGCCTCCGGGATGGCCCGGCGGTTGTCCGGGTCGGGGGCGCCGTAAAGGGAGAGTTCCACCTCCGCGCCGCCGGATCGGGCGAGGCGCACCGCCTCCACGGCGATATCGACGCCCTTGGACCAAAGCATCCGGGCCACGAGCGCGACCCGCAGGGGCGGGAGGGGCGGCAGCGGTTCGGGCCGATAGGTCCCCGGGTCGATGCCCGCGCCGCCGACGAGGGTGACGGTACTGTCCGCCGGATCGAGACCGAGGGCCAGCGCGTCGTGGGGATTCTCAAACAGGAACCGGGTCCGCCGCGTGGCCAGGGGCCCCCGGATCAGGGTGCGGATGGCCACGCGGCCGACCTTGCCGACGCGGTCCGTCCGGGCGCCGATGAGGCCGAGGCCGGTGACGGCGAAGACCCGCGCGGGGATGCCCGCCATCGCCGCCGCCGTCCCGCCCACCAGGATCGCGCGCAGGGCGATACAGTGAACGAGATCGGGCTTCACCGCCTTCAGGATCGCGGCGAGTTGCCCCGCCGCGTAGCCGGCGGTCATCGGGTTGAGACTCGCCCTTTCCGCGTCGAGGGCCACGAGCCTCGCCCCCGTCGCCTCGATGGCCGCCCGGTGTGAGCGCACGCGGGCGATCACCGTCACGTCGAGCCCCATGGCCACCGCCGCCCGCGCCATCGGGAGGAAGTGCGACGCGAAGAACCAGTCCTCGGTGGCGATGAAGGCGAGGCGGCGCGCCGGGGCGTTCATGCGATCGGTATCGTCCATCCCCCGGTCCTGCACCGGGTCGGCGCGAAACGGAAGCGGGCGATGCGCGATCCCCGCGTCGCCGCCGCGTCGTCCCGCGCAGGAACGGCGGCGGCGAAAAACGATTGAAAGGGGGCTGGCGCCGCGAAAGGTCCGGCCGGGAGGGAGTGGCGTCATGGCCGAAGTGGATTGCGCCGCGCGGGGCGGCGATCTCCGGGATGCGGCGGCCGAAGTCGGCCTCGCCTACGTCGACGACCGCCGTCCGGGTCTCACCCGGCAGCGCCGGGGCAAGGGGTTTACCTACCTCGACACCAAGGGCGAACCGATCCACGATCAGGCCACCATCGAGCGGATCCAGAAGCTCGCGATTCCGCCGGCCTACACCGACGTCTGGATTTGCCCTCGGCGCAACGGTCACATCCAGGCGACCGGGCGCGATGCCAAGGGACGCAAGCAGTACCGCTACCACCCGGATTTCCGCGAGGCCCGCGAGGCGAACAAGTTCTCGCGCATCATGAAGTTCGCCGACGCCCTTCCGGCGGTCCGTCGCCGCATCGACGCCGACATGAAGCGGCGCGGGCTTCCCCGGGACAAGGTGCTTGCCACGGTGGTCCACCTGCTGGAGACGACGCTGATCCGCGTGGGCAACGACGACTACGCCCGGACCAACCGCAGCTATGGGCTCACCACCCTGCGGGACCCGCACGTGAAGGTCGCCGGCGCGGAGCTGACATTCAACTTCATGGGCAAGAGCGGCAAGCGTTGGAACGTGTCCCTGAAGGACCGGCGCGTCGCCAGGATCGTCAAGGCGTGCCAGGACCTGCCTGGCCAGGAACTCTTCCAGTACCTCGATGAGGACGGCGAGCGCCGCGACGTCACCTCGTCGGACGTGAACGACTATCTGCGCGAGATCACCGGGGAGGATTTCACCGCCAAGGACTTTCGCACCTGGTCGGGCACGGTGCTCGCGGCCCTGGGATTGCGCGCCTTCGAGGCCTTCGACAGCGAGGCCGGCGCGAAGCGCAACGTCCGCACGGCGATCGAGGAGGTGGCCCAGCGGCTGGGGAACACCCCGACCATCTGCCGGAAATGCTACATCCACCCGGAGATCCTCGATTGCTACCTCGAGGGCGCACTTGTGGAGCACATGCGCGACGCGGTGGAATCCGAGTTGTCCGAGGACCTCGGCCGGCTCCGACCGGAGGAGGCGGCGGTGCTGGCTCTGTTGCAGACCCGACTGGCCAGCGTTCAGGCGAGCGTGAAGGCCAAGGGCGGCGGCCGGGTGAAGGCCGCATCGGGCGGCCACAAGGCCGCCCGTCGGGAGACGGCGCGAGCCGCCTGACGCCTCAGTGTCGCGAGGACCGGTCGCCGGTCGTCGGGGCGGCGCGGCCGTCCCCGCCCCGGCGGGCGGGCTCGCTGTCGACCACCGGAGCGAGGCCGAGCTGGCGTGCCAGGGACACGAGGTCCTTCAACCGCCCGGTCTGCGTCTTGCGGCGGAGGTTGAGGCGATGGGTCTCCACCGTGCGGACGCTGAGTGCCAGCCGGCGGGCCACCTCCTTGTTGCTGAATCCCGCGCTCAGGAAGCGCAGCACTTCGGCCTCGCGGGGCGTGAGCCCCTGGCCCTCCATCGCGTCGCCCGTGGGCTTCGGCTCCGGCGGAACGAGACAGTCCGACCCCTCCGCGAGGGCCTGGATCGCGCCGGCGAGTTCCCGGGGCGACTTCGTCCGCGCCACGAAGGCATCGGCTCCGGCCGCCAGCACGGCGCGGATATCGTCCGCCGTGAGGGCCTTGAAGGACACCAGCACCCGCAGCGTCGGCTGACGCTCCTTCAAGCCGGTGATCCGCGCCACGCCGTCGGCGAGGCGGATCTCGTCGAGGAAGACGAGGGCGACAGCCGGATGGCCATCCTTGCCGAGGTCTTCCTCGCCGATCGTGGAAAATTCCGGCATGTGCTCCAGGCTCGCACGCAAAGTCGTGCTCAAGTCCTGAGGCTCATCCAGGATAAGGACGCCAACGGGCGTAGTCATGGACCCGTACCCCACATTCCCTGGCCGGGACATCCTGCCAAGTTCTGGGCGTACTTTCCAAGAAACGTTCCACCGCGCCGGCGCCAATATTAAGGTTTATTGCGGTTGAAAACGGCGTTATCTTGGCACTCGATTGGAGCGTCTGTCTCAAATCGAGAACATCTAGCGTTAACGCAATTTAGGCATGTGTCCAATTTTGGGACCATGCCCATCGCGGCACAGGCTTGCCCGAACAGGCTCTCAGCCTGCGAGGGCCGAGCCGCCCGGCGGCATTTCTGGCACGACGCGGTTCCGGCCGCTGGCCTTCGCCGCGTAGAGACCGATATCAGAACGCTTGAGCAGGGCGCTCACGCTGTCGCCGGCGGTCCAGGCGGACACGCCGAAGCTGCAGGTGAGCCCCACCGTCTGGTCGTTCCCCGAGGGAATACGGAGGGTTCGCACCCGGACCCGCAAGCCCTCGGCGTGACGCAGGGCGGCGTGGAGGTCGCGCTCCGGCAGGATGATGGCGAATTCCTCGCCGCCGAGGCGGCCGACGATGCCCTCCTCGCTCAGGAGGGCGGCGACCGCCCGGATCGCCGCATCCCCGACATCGTGCCCGTGGGCGTCGTTGATTCGTTTGAACAGGTCGATATCCACCAGGATCGCGGACAACGTACCCCCGGGGGCAAGCCGGGCCGCCGCCGCCTCGGCGCGTTCGCGGAACGCCCGGCGGTTGAGGAGGCCGGTCAGCGCGTCGGTCTCGGCCAGCAGGATCAGTTCCTCCTGCAACCGGGTCATCCGCTCCGCCGCGCGCAGGCGGGCGTGCAACTCTTCGGCACGGGGCGGCTTCTCGATGAAGTCGTCGGCGCCGCTATCCAGCGCTTCGGCCAGGTTGTGGACGCTGTTGGCGGAGGACATCGTGATGATGTGCAGGGGCCGCCGGTCCTCGGCGATCAGCCGCACCGACCAACACAGTTCGAGTCCGCTCATCGGCCGGACTTCGAGACTCGTGATCAGAACCCGGACCTCCGGGGTCGCCTCCAGGAAGCGCAACGCGGCGTCGGATTCGGTGAACTCGTGAACCGTGTGCCCACGGGCCTCGAGCAGGGATCCGATGACCCGCAGGACAACCTGGCTCGAATCGACAACGACAATCCGCATGGCGACACCAGGACCCGACACGTCCACCCTGGGTTGAAATCCTTAAGGCAGAGCCAACGACGGGACAGGAATCCATGACGACGGTCCCTCGAACGCCCGACGGCCGCTACATCGTGGTACGCGGACGCCTCTGGCGCTGCGCCAATCCGTCGCTACCTGAGGAACACCGGGCGGCGCTCGTCCGTGACCTGATGGCGGGGCGGCGGGCGGTGGCGTCGGCCAAGAGACAAGAGTCGGCCGGCTGCCCGGATGACGGGGCGCTCGCCGCCGCGCGCAAGAGCGTCGATCTGGCCAAGATCGCCCTCGGCGAGCGTGGGCCGGTCTGGTGGACCGACGGAAGCCCGGACCTGAACCGGCACATGGCGCGCAACACGCCCTATGCCGACTGGTACGCCGGACTCAGCGACGGGGAACGCTGACGTTCACCACACGGATATCGGCCGGGTCGTCCCCGCGGGCGACGGCGGCCCTACGGACCCCCTTCTTCACCGAGGGGGCGTGGATCACCGTCAGGGTCGGCGCGCCGGTCGGCGCCGTGGGAATCCCGGAGACGGTGGGTACGCCATAGGTGCCGTAGCTCCACGGAGTCGGTACGAGATGGCTCGGACGGGGCACCGAGGTGAACGGAGCGCCGATATATTCCCCCTCGATGAAGGGCTGGGCGAACCCGCCGTAGCGGCCGCCATCGTAGACCCCCGCCGTGCGGTAGCCTGAGCCGTAGAACCGGGGGCCAAAGTTATCCTGCGCCACGGCGGGGACGGCGGCCGGCAGCAGCAGGACGGTGAAGAACGCGAGGTTACGCAGACGCATCGACGGGAACTCCGGTGACAGCCGGTCTGGCTCCGGGAACGGATGGCCCGCACTGTCGTTCCGGCGGCGGCGCGGACACCAGGCGCGGCGACTGCGTATCAGCACACGCCCGGTCTCAGCGGCAGGTAGAGACCTTGCGGACGACCCAGCCCTCGCCCTCCAGCCAACGCCGGCGGCGGCTGCGGCCACACACCTGATTGTTCTCAGGCGTGGTCATCGAGACCGACCGCACGGCGGAGGGAGCTTCCTGGGCGACGGGCTCGGCGC
>JAKONI010000322.1 GCA_022702015.1 Beijerinckiaceae bacterium
CTTCGGCGGACAATGCTCTAATCCTTCAACCGCACCTGTCCGTCCCGGCCGACCACCGCGTCGAAGCGCAGAAGGCCCGGCCGGGAGCCGTCGGCGAGGGTCGCCGAGATCGCGAAGGTGAAGCCGCCGGCCGTCTCCTCGGAGGGGGCGGGACGGACGGTGACCTGCCGGAGCCGGGGCTCGAAGCGTTCGAGCTGGAGCCTTACGGCCCGGGCGACCGCCGGCACCGCCTCCGAGGCTTCCTCCGAGAGGTCGCCCAGATCGGACAGGCCGAGGTCGCGCCTCGTCTGGCAGCAGCCCTGCCGCGCGTTCAGGATCCTGCGGACATTGCGCAGGACGCTGTCCGCGAGGCCCGCCGGGGGCGGCGGCCCGCCCCCGGCCCCGCGGGCGGCTTCCAGCCGCTCGAACAGACTGGCCACGGTGGCGTGTCCCCTCCGGCGAGCCGCCTCACAGCTTGTCGAGCTTGCCGGTCAGCGAGAGGGTGAAGTCGGCCCCCATGTACTTGAAGTGGGGGATCACGGAGAGGGCGACCCGGTACCAGCCGGGCTCGCCCTCGACATCCTCCACGCGGATCGCGGCCTTGCGCAGGGGGCGCCGGGCCCGGACCTCGGGGGACGGGTTGTCCTGATCGACGACGTACTGGCCGATCCACTTGCCGAGCTCGTCCTGCAACTCCGCCTTGTTCTTCCAGGAGCCGATGTTCTCCCGCTGGAGGATCTTGATGTAGTGGGCGAGCCGGTTGATCATGAACATGTAGGAAAGCTGCGTGCCGAGCTTGTAGTTCAGTTCGGCTGTCCTGCCTTCCTCACTGTTGCCGAAGAATTTCGGCTTCTGGACGGAGTTGGCCGAGAAGAACGCGGCGTTGTTGCTGCCCTTGCGCATCGTCAGGGGAATGAAGCCCTGCTCCGCCAGTTCGTATTCCCGCCGGTCGGTGATGAGGACCTCGGTCGGCACCTTGCTCTGCAACTGGCCCATCGATTCGAAGTGGTGGACCGGCAGGTTGTCCACCACGCCGCCGGATTGCGGGCCGATGATGTTCGGACACCAGCGGTAGAGGGCGAAGGATTCGGTCAGCCGCGTGGCGAAGGCGAAGGCCGCGTTCCCCCAGAGGTAGTTCTCCGTGGAGCCGCCGCTCTTCTCCTCGTATTGGAAGGATTTCACGGCCACCGCCTCGGAGCCGTAGGGCAACCGCAACAGGAAGCGCGGCAGCGTCAAGCCGAAATACCGGGCGTCCTCGGTCTGGCGGAAGGCGGTCCAGCGGGAATAGCGCGGCCCTTCGAAGATCGAATCGAAATCCTTGAGGTTCGCGATGTCCCCGTAGGTCTCGGCGCCGAACATCTGCGGCGCGGCGGCGGCGATCATCGGCGCGTGGGAAATGGCGCCGACGCTCGACATGAATTGCATCAGCCTCACATCCTGCGCGCCGGCGCCGAAGGTGTAGTTGGCGATCACCGCGCCGTAGGGCTTGCCGCCGAACTGGCCGAATTCCGCCGAGTAGATGTGCCGGTAGAGGCCGGATTTGACGACCTCGGGGCTGTCCTCGAAATCGTCGAGGAGATCGGCCTTCGAGCAGTTCAGCACCTCGAGGCGGATGTTCTGCCGGAAATCGGTCCGGTCCACCACGAACTTCAGACCACGCCACGCCGATTCCAGTGTCTGGAAGGCTTTGTCGTGCAGGATCTCATCGATCTGGCGGGAGATCCTGCCGTCGATGTCGGCGATCATCTGGTCGATGACGCCGTTGTTGATCTGCTCGTTCCTCCGCCGGGGTTGCATCAGTTCGTAAACGAAGGCGGCCACGCCCCGGCGGGCGATGTCGTACCCCTCGTCGGCGGGCTGCACCCGGGTCTCGCTCAGGATCTGATCGAGGAGGGGGAGGTCGTGCGTGACGGAGGGAGCCGCCTGCACCAGGGGGGAATAAGTCATCGACATCGGTGGCGTCCTCGCGGCGGGCCGGTTCAGCGGGCGTCGCCGGCCCCGGGGCCGGTCAGTTCAAGCAGGAGTTGTTCCCGGGTGGCCTCGCTCTCGAGCATCCCCTGGATGGTCTTGCGGAAGGTCGGAACGTTGCCGAGCGGCCCGCGCAGGGCGACCAGCGCCTCGCGCAGTTGCAGCAGGGCGGCGAGTTCCGGCACCTGTCGAGCCAGCGACTCGGGCTCGAAATCCTTGAGGCGCGAGAAGGCGAGGTCCACGCGCAGCGGCCCCTCGCCGTCGCCCTCCTCGACCCGGTTCGGCACGTCGAGGGTGAGTGCGAGGGCGTGGCTCTTCAGCACCTCGTCGAAGTTGTCCTTGTTGATGTCGACGGGAAGCCTGTCGTCGACGGGCCGGTCGTCCGGCCGGCCGGTGAAGTCGCCGAGCATCAGCAGCTTCAACGGCAGTTCCACCTCCTCCCGGAGATGGCCGGTGCTCGGCCGAAACTTGATGTTGACGCGCTCCTTCGGAGCAACGGACACATCCCGGGACATCGCTTTTTCCCTCGAAACGAAGTGGGTTTTGCCCGGCCATCCTCAGCGGAACAGGCGGGCGGCCATGGCGAAATCGAGCCTGACGAGGCGCTGGCGGGTCTGGTCCAGACCGTGGCGCCGGCGCTCCTCCGGCACGAGCTTGAAGGCGTCGGCGTGGGTCAGGGCATGGAACCGCAGTTCCGCCACCTGCGCCGCGAGGGTGGGCTCGAAGCTTTCGAGGCCGTGCGCCTCCAGCAGGTGGTCGAGGTGGTCGAGGAGGGGCAGGGCAGCCGCCACCAGCCCGACATCGAGGCAGAACCGCGCCTGGGCGATCTGCCGGAGGAGCCGGTCGCGCCCGCTGCCGCCGCCCTCGGTCAGCGCGGCCATCCGGTCCACCGCCTCCTTCCCCTTGCCGGCGGCGAGGAGGCCCCGGACCTCGGCCCGGACCCTGTCGAGCCCCTGCTCCGCGTCCGCCGGGGAGGCGCCGTATTCGGCGAGCCACGCCCGCGTCTCCGCTCCGACGAGGGGCGTGCCGTCCGCGAAGGACAGCGTCATGAGCGCCGGCAGCCGGTGGAACAGGAGGGGCATCGCCGCGCAGACGGTCGCCTGCGCGGCGGCATGATCGGCGCCCAGGCGCCGCAGGATCTCGGCGGCGATCCGGTGGCCCTCGAACCAGAACGGCGCGGTCCAGACCAGATCGTTCAGCGCCAGGAGGGCCGCCCCGTCCCGCCCGGTCCGGCACAGGTCGCGCAGGGCCGCCGCCTCCTCCACCGGAGGCATCGCATGGGTCCGCCCCTTGTCGTTCTGCGGCACCTGGCGGACACGCCCCCAGGATGCCACCCGCGACAGGAGGTAGGCCCGCCAATCCGTCAGGTCGGCGGCCAGCATCCCGGCGGCGAGGGCGCGCAACGTCTCGGGCAGGCTTTCCACCGCGCCGGGGTCGAGGGCGGGCGGCGCGGGCGTTGGCGGAGTCGCCGGCACCGGAAGCCGGGCCTTCGCGGCCTCCTCCTCCCGTCGGCGCGCGGCCTCGGCGAGGGCGCGGCGGACGTCGTCCCGGCGGGGCGCCAGGGCCAGGACCAGCGCGCCGAGCGAACACGAATCCCGTGTCAGCCGCTCGGACACCGCCCGCTCGATCTCCTTCACGGCCTCGAGGGCGTAGAGGACGGCCGCGTGCTCGTCCCCGGCGGGCTCGGCGTCGCACAGCAGCGCCGCCCGCCCCGCGAGCCATTCCAGCGCGCCGACCCGCGCCCGCTCCCGCGTCGGCTGCATCGTCTCCCAATGCCGCCCGACCATCTCCCGCAGGATCCCGAGCCCTGCCGCGAGGCCCCGGTACCGCTCCAGCCGACTCAGGGCGTAGGCCAGCCAGCACGCGACCACGAGGTCCGGGCGGTGGGTCTCGAGGAGCGTGGTGGCGAGGCGGGCCACCTCCGTCCAGTCCACCGCCGCCGGCCCCTCGGCTTCGAGCCGGCGGATATGCGCTTCCAGCGTTTCGAAGTCCGGGGCTTCGCGAAGACTCGAGGCGTGGCCCGTCCGATCAGGCTGGCGTGAACCGAGGGCGATGCGAGGATCGGTAAAAGCGAGATGAGGAGCGCCGCCCGCAACACGTTCCCTGGCCTTTTTGGCGAACACCGTCATGCGGATCGCCGTAATTCATCTCCTTGACACATCGATGACACGGCAATTTCCCGCACCCTTCGCATACAATACTTGTAGTTGCTTGAGGTGCGGAGCAAAAATACAGATTGAATTCGCCGATGTCATACTAAGGTCACGGACACGGCGCCAAGAGGGGATCCACATCGTCGCGAGCGGAACTGCCGGCGGTGTCCCGGCGTGTCCGCCGACCCTGTCGCCCGGAGCCGTGGACGGAGCGGGACGTTCGCGCGGTCGTCGCCGAGGGTGAATGAGGGGCACACCGGACCCGTGAACGCACAGATCCGTCTCAGATACGTCCAGACCGGACTCTACAGCGTCATGCTCATCGCGATCCTCTTGGTCCTGTCCCTGGCCTTTCCGTATCTTCTCCCCACGCCGAGGATCGAGGTGCCGCAGCGGATCATCGCCACCGTCCTGCCGAGGCCCGGCCAGTTGGACCGGATCCGCGCGGGTCTTGGGCAGGACATCTCCGGGGGATTTCTGACCGTCGAGCCGTTCGGCAACTGGATCGCCATCCGCGTCAACAACGTGCTGGCCTTTCCGTCGGGGGAGGCGCGGGTCCTGCCCGGCTGCATCGGGCTCCTCCGGCGGATCGCCGACGTGGTGGAGCCGGAGGAGGGGCCGATCCATATCCTGGGACATACGGACGACCAGCCGATCCGGCCCGGCGGCACCTTCCGGGACAATCAGGCCCTCTCGCTCGCGAGGGCCGAGGCGGTCGCGGCCCTGATGCGCCCGGCGCTGTCCGACCCATCGCGGATCGCCGTCGCCGGCCGGGGCTCGGACGAGCCCGTCACCGAGAACGCCACCTTGACAGGCCGGGCCCATAACCGCCGCGTCGAGATTCTCGTCAGCCGCCACCCGTGAAGGGCAATCGTCGCGGGGGGCGAGGGGTGCGCCGAAGGAAGGCGTTGACCTCCCCGCGAGCGTGGCTGTACCCCTTGGTCATGCGCGGCTCCCGATCAGCCGGATGGGCGACCTTGCGCGCGGCCATCGTGCTGGCCGCGCTCTATGCGCTTGCCCTTCAGGGACTCCTCGGCGGCGTCCTGGCGGCCGAGGGCGCCGGCGCCCTCCATCGCCTCTGCGTCCAGGACTCCGGGACCGGCCCGGACGGGTCCGGCCAGCCAGTCACGCCGCATTCGCATCTCCCCTGCTGCACGGCGGCCCACCTCCCGCATCCGGCGCCAGCGCCCCCCGCCCCGGAGACAGACGTGGCCTGGCCGGTCCGCCGGGTCGTGGGGCTGGCATGGCGGGCCGAGATCGTCGCCATCCCCCGGGCGCCGCCCCGCGCCGTCCCCAGTGCCCGAGGTCCCCCGACCGCCTGAGCGATCGCCCCCTCAGGGGTCCTTCGCCGACCATGCCAACACCCTGCGGGCTCCGGGCTCCACCCTGTTCGGCCTCCAGACCGGCATCGACTTCGCCGACGGCGTGTCGCTGTTCGTGGACGCCCGGAACCTGACGAACGCGCGCTTCATCTCGGACATCGCGGTGGTGAACGACGCGCGCGCCTTGGCCGGCGCCCGGCGGCCCTGGCCGCGTTCTACCCCGGCGATGGCCGAAGCGTCTTCGGCGGGGTACGTGCCTCGTTCTGATCGCCCCGCCCCAAACCCGGTCCGGGGTCACCGCCCCGACCCTTCAAGGAGAGACCACCCCATGCGCAAGACCGCCCGCCTCGCCCTGCTGTGCCTCACCCCCCTGCTCGCCGGAGGGGCCGTCGCCCAGGACTTCACCGCCGGATCCCTGAAGATCGGCCGCCCCTGGTCCCGGGCGACGCCGAACGGCGCGAAGGTGGCCGGGGGCTACCTCACCGTGACCAACACCGGCGCCGAGCCCGACACCCTCACCGGGGGCACCTTCGACGAGGCCGGCGGCGTCGAGCTGCACTCCATGTCCATGGAGGGCGGCGTCATGAAGATGGCCCCCGTCGAGGGCGGCCTCACGATCAAGCCCGGCGAGACCGTGACCCTCAAGCCCGGCGGCTACCACCTGATGTTCACCGGCCTCAAGGACCCGCTGAAGAAGGGCGAGAGCGTGAAGGGCAGCCTGACCTTCACCAAGGCCGGATCGGTGCCGGTCTCCTTCACCGTGGAGAGCCTGGCCGCCAAGGCCCCCGGCGGCGAGGGCGGCATGGAGATGAAGGAGGGCGGCGGCCACCATCACTGAGGCGTCGTCCTCCGCCGGGCCGGCATCCGCTTCGGCGGAGGATCACCCGAGTGGCTGGCCGGGTAATTCATGCCCATCCCGCCCTCGGCCTCATCCTCGTGCATCGATCCAGCCGGAGGCGT
>JAKONI010000323.1 GCA_022702015.1 Beijerinckiaceae bacterium
ACCGACTTCGCTCACGACGTGAAGGCCTGCGCGCTCGGGCAGGCCGCCTCCTCGCTGATGGCCCGCCACGTCGTCGGCGCCGGCGTCGAGGAACTGCGCGGTTTACGCGAGACCGTGCGGCGGATGCTGAAGGAGAACGGGCCGGTACCCGAGGGGAAGTTCGCGGATTTCGCCGTTCTGGAGCCGGTGCGGGACTTCAAGGCGCGCCACGCCTCGACGCTGCTCACCTTCGACGCGGTGGTGGACGCCCTCGACCAGATCGCCGCCAAGGGCGAGGCGGTGCCGGCGTGAGCCCGACCCGCCGCGCGGCGCATCTCGCGATTCGCGGCTACCAGCTGACCCTGTCGGGCCTCGTCGGGCGCCAGTGCCGGCACTGGCCCTCCTGCTCGGCCTATACCGACGAGGCGATCCAGCGCCACGGCCTGTGGGCCGGCGGCTGGATGGGACTCGCCCGCATCTGTCGCTGCGGCCCGTTCGGTACCCACGGCATCGATCTCGTGCCCGAGACTCCGCCCGCCGGCGCCGCCTGGCACCGGCCCTGGGCCTATGCCCGCTGGCGCGGGGTCAACGCACCGCCGCCGCTCTGCGAGAGTGTCGAGGGCTGAACCTCTCGGGCGAAGGCGCGGGACTGTGTCTGACATGTCCCGTCATCGCTGCTATACGGCGCGACGTCCGGTGCGTGGCTTGAGCCCGCCGGACATGTGTCCATCACCCGGCTTACCTGCACCGTGCGCAGGAGTGAGCCCCGAGGAGCTTTTCGAGACCCATGCCGATCCTGACATTTCCCGATGGCGCCACGCGGTCCTTCGACGGCGCGGTGACCGGCCGCACCGTGGTCGAGGGCATCGCCAAGTCCCTGGCCAAGCGCACCGTGGCCATGGCCATCGACGGCTCTGTCCGCGACCTCGACGATACGATCGAGGCGGATGCCCGCATCGAGTTCCTCGACCGCACCGACCCGCGGGCGCTGGAGCTGATCCGGCACGATTGCGCCCACGTGCTGGCGGAAGCCGTGCAGTCGCTGTGGCCGGAGACGCAGGTCACGATCGGCCCGGTGATCGAGAACGGCTTCTACTACGACTTCCACCGCGAGACCCCGTTCTCGCCGGAGGATTTTCCGGCGATCGAGGCGCGGATGCGCGAGATCATCGCCCGCGACGCCCCCTTCACCAAGGAGATCTGGGCCCGCGACGACGTGCGCACGCTGTTCGCCGAGAAGGGCGAGCACTTCAAGGTCGAACTCGTCGACGCGATCCCGCCGGGTGAGGACCTACGGATCTACCGCCAGGGCGAGTGGTTCGACCTCTGCCGGGGTCCGCACATGACCTCGACGGGCCGGGTCGGCACGGCCTTCAAGCTGATGAAGGTGGCCGGCGCCTACTGGCGCGGCGATTCGACGAAGCCGATGCTGAGCCGGATCTACGCCACCGCCTGGGCGAACCAGGCCGATCTCGACGCCTACCTCAACCGCCTCGCGGAGGCCGAGCGCCGCGACCACCGTAAGCTCGGCCGCGAGATGGACCTCTTCCACTTCCAGGAGGAGGGGCCGGGCGTGGTGTTCTGGCACCCGAAGGGCTGGACCCTGTTCCAGTCGCTGATCGCCTATATGCGCCGGCGCCTGAAGGGCGACTATGCCGAGGTGAACGCGCCGCAGATTCTCGACAAGGCCCTGTGGGAGACCTCCGGCCACTGGGACTGGTACCGGGAGAACATGTTCGTCACGAAGACCGAGGACGACCGCGTCTTCGCGATCAAGCCGATGAACTGCCCCGGCCACGTCCAGATCTTCAAGCACGGCCTGAAATCCTACCGCGACCTGCCGCTGCGGCTCGCCGAATTCGGCTCGGTCTCGCGCTACGAGCCGTCGGGCGCGCTGCACGGGCTGATGCGGGTGCGCGCCTTCACGCAGGACGATGCCCACGTCTTCTGCACCGAGGACCAGCTCGCGGCCGAGTGCCTGAAGATCAACGACCTGATCCTCTCGACGTATGCCGATTTCGGCTTCGACGAGATCGTGGTGAAGCTCTCGACGCGGCCGGAGAAGCGCGTCGGCTCGGACGCCCTGTGGGACCATGCCGAGGAGGTGATGACCCGGGTGCTGGCCCAGATCGAGGAGCAATCGGGCGGGCGGATCAAGACCGCCGTGAACCCCGGCGAGGGCGCCTTCTACGGGCCGAAATTCGAATACGTCCTGCGCGACGCCATCGGCCGCGACTGGCAATGCGGGACGACGCAGGTGGACTTCAACCTGCCCGAGCGGTTCGGCGCGTTCTACGTCGATGCGGACGGGCAGAAGAAGCCGCCGGTCATGGTCCACCGGGCGATCTGCGGCTCGATGGAGCGGTTCACCGGCATCCTGATCGAGCATTTCGCCGGGCATTTCCCGCTCTGGCTCGCCCCCGTGCAGGTGGTGGTCGCCACCATCACCGGCGAGGCCGACGCCTACGCCGCCAAGGTCGTGCGGGCGCTGGAGAAGGCGGGCCTGCGGGTCGATGCGGACCTGAGGAACGAAAAAATCAACTACAAGGTCCGCGAGCATTCCCTGGCGAAGGTGCCGGTGCTGCTGGCGCTGGGCAAGCGCGAGGCGGAGGAGGGCACGGTCTCGATCCGCCGGCTCGGCAGCCAGCAGACGCGGACCCTGCCGCTCGGCGAGGCCGTGGCGAGCTTCGTGGAGGAGGCCACCAGCCCCGACCGGCGCCGCGCCGACGCGGTGGCCGAGACCGTCCCGAGCAGCGAAACGGTGCTCGATTCGCACCACGGGGAGAGCCCGGTCCCTTGAGGCCGGGCCACCCGAAGGTTCCGTCCTGCCCCAAAACAGGCTAGGGCAACCGGCGATGACCCGTATAGCCCTCTATGCCGGCTCGTTCGATCCGGTCACGAACGGCCATCTCGACGTCGTGCGCCAGGCCTGCCGCCTGGTGGACCGGCTCGTGATCGCCATCGGCGTGCATCCCGGCAAGGCGCCGCTCTTCTCCGCCGAGGAGCGGGCCGAGTTGCTGCAGATCACCTGCGGGCCGGTGGCGGGCGCCGAGGGGGCGACCCTCGACGTCGTGACCTTCGACGACCTCGCCGTCTCGGCGGCGCGGCGTTGCGGCGCCACGGTGTTCATCCGGGGCCTGCGCGACGGCACCGATCTCGACTACGAGATGCAGCTCGCCGGCATGAACGGCGCCATGGCGCCGGAGGTCCAGACCGTGTTCCTCCCGGCCTCGACCAGCGCGCGGCCCATCACCGCGACGCTGGTGCGGCAGATCGCCGGGATGGGGGGCGACGTCTCCCCCTTCGTGCCCGCCGCCGTGGCCGCGCGGCTCCGGGCGCGGTTCGCGCCTGCCCACCCCTGACCGACCACAAGGATTCGACCCGCGCCATGAAACGCCGCACGCTCCTCGCGCTCGCCCTCGCCGCCGGCCTCGCCGCCCCGGCCCACGCCGCCGACGGCAACACCGTCTACCTCCAGACCAAGGACGGCCGCATCACCATCGAGCTGCGCCCCGACCTCGCCCCCAAGCACGTCAAGCAGATCAAGACCCTGATCTCGCGGGGCTTCTATGATGGGCTGAAGTTCCACCGGGTGATCGACGGCTTCATGGCCCAGACCGGCGATCCGAAGGGCAACGGCACCGGCGGCTCGGACCTGCCCGACATCCCCGCCGAGTTCTCGCAGACGGCGCAGTTCAAGCGCGGCACGGTGGGCATGGCCCGCTCGGGCAACCCGAATTCGGCGAACTCGCAGTTCTTCATCTGCCTCGGCGACGCGTCGTTCCTGAATGGCCAGTACACGGTCGTCGGCAACGTGACGGACGGGCTCGATGTCCTCGACAAGATCAAGAAGGCCGCCCCCGGTGCCCCCGGCGGGGCCGTGCAGAACCCCGACAAGATCGTCACCATGACGCTTGCCGAGAAGGGCAAGTGAGGCGGGGCCTCCGGCCCTTCCTGTTCGCGACCCTCCTCGCCGCGATCCCGGCGGGGGCGGGGGCCTATGATGGCGGGCATTTCTATGCCGGCTACGCCTATGCCCCCGGCGGTGGCTATGCCCTGAGCCTGCCGCAGACCCTGCGGGCGACGGTGGCCGTGCCCCTCGCAACGCAACCCGCGGGCCCGGCCGACACCCTCGCCGCGCTCTACCCGGCGCTCGCCTCCTGCTGGAACCCGCCGCACCTCGCGGGGGGTCTCCGGGGGGCCGACGTGGAGATCACCGCCCGCCTGTCGCTCCGGCGGGACGGGAGCCTGATCGGGCCGCCGAGGATCACCTATGCCGCCGGCATCGCGGGGGCCGACCGGCCGACCCTGGTCCGGGCGACGCTGGCCAGCCTCGACCGCTGCACCCCGGCCCACATCACCCTCGGCCTGGGCCGGGCCATCGCCGGCCGCCCCGTGGCCCTGCGTTTCGTTTACCGGCCCCCCGCCTGACGGGCGGCCGGCTTCCGGGTGTAAGACCACCCCATCCCGCGTCTCGAACCGACGGAGAACCGAGCATGGCAGAGACCGAAAACCTCATCCTCGAAACCACCAAGGGCCGTGTGGTCGTCGGGCTGCGCCCCGACCTCGCCCCGAACCATGTGGAGCGGATCAAGATCCTGGCGGGCCAGGGCTTCTACGACGGCGTGCCGTTCCACCGGGTCATCGACGGCTTCATGGCCCAGACCGGCGACCCGACCGGCACCGGCTCCGGCGGCTCCGAGTTGCCCGACCTGAAGGCCGAGTTCAACGCCGAGCCGCACGTGCGCGGCACCTGCTCCATGGCCCGCACGAACTTCCCGCACTCGGCGAACTCGCAGTTCTTCATCTGCTTCGACGACGCCCGCTTCCTCGACAAGCAGTACACCGTGTGGGGCAAGGTCGTGGAAGGGATGGACGTGGTCGACACGATCAACAAGGGCGAGCCGCCGCGCTCCCCGGACAAGATCGTGAAGGCGAGCGTCGGCGCCGCGTAGGGGACCGAGCGGTCCCAGCCGATCCCCTCGTCCTGAGGTACCCGCGCCGGCGGGCCTCGAAGGAGGCGTCCAGTTCCCTCGCGAACCCTGGAGCCCTCCTTCGAGGCGGCCTCGCCGCTCCTCAGGATGAGGGTTGGGCTTGGATGATATGGCTCGCGGATGAAAAATCCTCCGGGCCATTGAGGTTCATGAACGGATCGACCGGCTCCGCCGGCCAGTCCGCCACCGCCGCCCCGTGGCGGGCGATGAAGGCGCCGACCCGGCGCTCGCCGGCCTCGAGCCAGGCCCGGAGATCCCCCCGCAGTCCCACCGGCCAGAGGGCGACCGTGTAGTGCTCCCGCCCCCCGGATGAGGCCAGGGCGACCGGCGCCGGGCCGAGGGCCGCCGCCAGCCGTGCGGCGAGGTCGTCCGGCAGGAACGGCGTATCCCCCGGCACGCTGAGCACGTGGGTCACGCCGGCCAGGGCGGCCGCGTGTTCCAGCCCGGCGAGAACCCCCGCGAGCGGACCCGGCCGATCCGGCAGGGGATCGGGCAGGATTGTCCCGGCGAAAACCTCGGAGAACCGGCCCGGATCGCCGTTGGCGCTGAGTGCCAGCCCCGAGGGACATTGCGGCCCGAGGCGATCCGCGATCCGCGCGAGGATGGGCACCCCGCCGAGGGTCAGGAGGGGCTTGTCCACCCCGCCCATCCGCCGGCCGAGACCGCCGGCGAGGATCAGGCCGAGGATTGATCCTGTCATCGCCGCGCGTGTCCCTTCCCCTCCCCATCCCTGCGGGGGAGGGTACCCTGCGCCCTACTCGATGACGATCCGCGGCGCCGTCCGCCCGGCGGGTGCCCCGGACAGGTTCGCCCACAGCGCGGCGGCGATGTCCCGGTAGACCTTGGCCTGCGGTCCCTCGGGGTCGGTGGCCACCACCGGGCTGCCGGAATCCGAGGTCTCGCGGATGGTCATGTTCAGGGGCACCTCCCCGAGGAAGGGCACGCCCAGGCGCTGCGCCTCGTTGCGGGCCCCGCCATGGCCGAAGATGTGCGAGGCGTGGCCGCAATTCGGGCAGACGAAGGTCGCCATGTTCTCGACGATGCCGAGGATCGGCACCGCCACCTTCTTGAACATCGTCACCCCGCGCCGGGCGTCGATGAGGGCGAGGTCCTGGGGCGTGGAGACGATGACGGCGCCCGAGAGGGGCGTCGCCTGGGCCATGGTGAGCTGCGCGTCGCCCGTGCCGGGGGGCATGTCCACGAGGAGCACGTCGAGTTCGCCCCACAGCACGTCCCGGAGCATCTGCGTGATCGCGGACTGGACCATCGGCCCCCGCCAGATCATCGCCGCCTCGGGCTCGATCAGGAAGCCGATCGACATGACCTTGAGGCCATAGCCGATCATCGGCTCCATCGCCTTGTTGTCGACCACGTTGGGCTTGCCCGTGAGGCCGAAGAGCTTCGGCACCGAGGGGCCGTAGATGTCGGCGTCGAGCAGCCCGACCTTCAACCCCTGGGCCTGGAGCGCCAGGGCGAGGTTGCAGGCGGTGGTCGACTTACCGACGCCGCCCTTGCCCGAGGCCACCGCCACGATGTGGCGCACGCCCGGCAGCTTCGGCCCCTGCGACGGGGGCGCGCCGGGCCGGGGCGGGGCGACCGGGGGCGGATCGACCGGCCGGGGGGCGGCGCTGCTCTGGGCGGGGTGGGCGGGGCCGCGCTCGGAGGTGAGGCTGGCGAAGACCCCGGAGACGCCGGGGATCATCAGGGCGCGCCCCTCCGCCTGCCGCCGCACCGGCTCGAACCGCTCGGCCTCGGAGGGATCGACGAGGATCGAGAACATCACGCGGTTGTTGGGATCCACCACCACCTGCGACAGGCGCCCGGATCCCGTCAGGGTGGTGCCGGCCGCGTCGATCGTCACGGACTGGAGGGCGGCAAGCACGTCGTCGCGGGTGAGGGCCAAGGCAGGGGGCTCCGTTACTCGTTCGTTCCTCCATCTATACGCGCCCGGCGGAAACACCACCCTGGCAAGAGACCTGAACCAACCCGAGCCTCGGCCGTTGACGACGCGAATCCGGGCGGCACCCCGAGAGGGGTCCGTCGAGCCAGGCAGGAGTTGGCCGTGCATCAGAACCACCGGGACCACGAGGGCGCCGCGAAGCTGTTCGAACTCATCAAGGACGTGAAGGTCGCCATGATGACCACCGTCGACACCGACGGCACCCTGAACAGCCGGCCGATGTGGAACAACGACATCGACGCCAACGGCGACCTGTGGTTCTTCACCAAGCTCCACTCGCCGAAGACGGCCGAGATCAGCCGCGACGACCAGGTGAACCTCGCCTACTCGGACCCGTCGAGCCAGAACTACGTGTCGGTCGCCGGCAAGGCCGAGGTGATCCGCGATCAGGCGCTCATCGACGAGAAGTGGAATGCCAGCCTGAAGACGTGGTT
>JAKONI010000330.1 GCA_022702015.1 Beijerinckiaceae bacterium
ACATCCTCCCGACCCGGCAGCGCGCGAGCCTGATCCTGACCAAGGGAGCCAGCCACCGGATCGAGAGCGTCGCCCTGCGCCGGCTCTAGGACTCGGACGCACTCACTTCGCGGGCAGCCGTTTCTGCCTCACAGCGTGAAGTCGACTGGCTACAGCATTGCACCAAATCTGTTTTCGCCAGCTAAACCTGGCGCGAATTCGGTAACGCACGCTACCGTTGCAATCACGAGCCGATTGCCGTGTTGCACAATGGATGCAGCCGTGGGTCACCCGAAGTGCGACATTCGGATCGGGCGGGCGAATCGGCGGATCAGATCATGCGGATCGAGGAGAGGGCACTTCTGCAGGAACGGGTGAAGACCCTCGTCCTGGAGCACGCCCTGGAGGCGACGCTGACGCGCTTCGCCGACCTTCACGATCCGGCCGGGCGCGATGTCGGGGCCGACCTGTCGCGGCTCGAAACCCTGCTCCTCGGCGCCGCCCGCGACCTCGCCGACCGGGCGACCCAGCAGAAGCTCTCCGTCCTCGTGGCGGTGGAGGATGTCTCCACCACCCTGAAGTCGGCGTTCGATGCCGCCCGCGGCCGGGTGGCCGCCATCGGCCAGGCCGAAGCGGGCGTCACGGCGGCCTGACCGGCCGTCCGCAGGGCGCGGCCGGTCCCGCGATTACTGCTTGGCGCGGTTGATGATCTCCCACAGGACCCGGGCCACCGGCTCCGTGACCGTGCGGCGGTACTTGCGGTGGATCAACTGCCCGTTGTGAAAGACATCCTGCTCGACATAGAGCCGCTCCCCATCCCATCGGACGATGTTGTCGGATTCGACCGTCTCCTCGACCCCCAGATCGCTCCGCAGGATCGTGCTGCCGGTGTGGGTGAGCATACGCGCGTCCTCGTTCACGCCGGGCCTGCCAGGGCCCCGGTTCAGCGCACTCACCATAGGAGGCTGAAACGGCTCGCGCCAGACGCTGGGGCCACTCCGCTTTCAGGTCGGCGGGGATGACACGCCCCCTCTGGACGAGCCACCTTGGCCGATGTGCGCTCCGGCACAGCTTTCCGTCCGCCCGCCTGTCAGGCTCCTGAAACGTGGGGAGCCCCTTCCGCTCCGCCGCGGCGGAGGCGTCCATGGTCAAGCGCCCAACCCGAGTCCGTGATACCGCCCTGTCCGGTCTGATCCAGGCGGTCGGAAAAGTCGCGCAGCGCCTGATCCCGGCAGCCCCTGCCGGCCGCCCCATCGGCGGTCCGGTGGTGTTCCGGCATTACCTTTAGCCGCCCCGGCTCAGGACCGGGCAGGCCTCCGTGGCGAACGGTCCGAGGATCACGTCACCCTGGCGGGGGTTGTTCACGGTGAACGGCGCCGTGCCCTGCGTGCCGAAGAAGCCCCGTCCGAGCTGCGGGACGTAGAGCGGGCTGCCGAAATTGATGAAGCAGCGGTCGATGACCGCTTCGTAGGAGAAGCTCGCCTGGGTGATCGGGCTGAGCGACCCGTCCGGCCCTGGCACGCCGCAATAGGCGGCGAAATCGAGCTGACCCGGGTGCGACAGCCGCACCTCCACCGCGTGGCCCGGCAGGATCGTCACCGGCGGCCCGCCGTCGCGCCGCGCCGTCAGCACGTAGGCCGAGCGGTTGATGATCTGCCGCAGGCATTCCGCCGAGGCGACCGAGGCCGTGCAGGCCGTGCCGAGCAGGGCAAGGACTACGGCCGAGGCCCTGCGTGATCGCTTCACTGTCCAACCACGCTTTGCCACCGCGCACTCCCATGCAACCGTAATGCGGTGACTTGAACCGTGCCCAAGCTCGGTATGCAAGGCGTTTTGTCGTTTACGTCCTCTTGGGGGTTCCCAAAGGGCGAGCCCTTTGGCGGGTGCAGGGCGGCGCCCTGCGAATCCCAGGGGCCGAAATTCAAGGGGCTTTGCCCCTGGACCCCACCAAAGGACTTGTCCTTTGGGATCCTGGGATCAGCGCCGCTCGTAGAGCAGGCGGGCGCGGATCGTGCCCGGGATCGCGCGGATCTCGCCGAGCAGGGTCTCGGCGTCGGCATTGGAGGCGTCCGTCTCCAGCACCACGTAACCGACCTCGCCGTCCGTCTGGTAGAACTGGGCCGCGATGTTGACGTGGCTGCGGGCGAAGACCTCGTTGAGCCGGCCGAGCATCCCCGGCAGGTTGCGCTGGACGTGGATGAACCGGGTGCCGGTGGCGCGGGCCGGAAGCTGGACCTGCGGGAAGTTCACCGCCCCCACCGTCGCGCCAATATCCGAGTAGTCCACGAGCTTGCGGGCGACCTCGGCCCCGATGCGCTCCTGCGCCTCCTCGGTGGAGCCACCGACATGCGGAGTGAGGATCACGTTGTCGAGACCCTGGAGCGGGCTTTCGAACCGCTCCGCGTTCGAGCCCGGCTCCTTCGGGAAGACGTCCACCGCCGCGCCGGCGAGGTGCCTGTCCCGCAGGGCGGAGGCCAGGGCGTCGAGGTCCACCACCGTTCCCCGGGCGTTGTTGATGAGGAAGCTACCGGGCTTCATCGCCCGGATCTCGGCTTGCCCGATCATGTTGTGGGTGGCGTCCGTCTCCGGCACGTGGAGGGAGACCACGTCGCACTGGCCGAGGAGGCCGTTCAGCGTCTCGGTCGGCTCGGTGTTGCCGTGCCGCAGCTTGTCGGTGTGATCGTAAAACAGCACCCGCATGCCCATCGCCTCGGCGAGGGTGGAGAGCTGCGTGCCGATATTGCCGTAGCCGACGATGCCCAGCGTCTTGCCGCGGACCTCGCGGGAGCCGACCGCCGACTTGTCCCACTGGCCGGCGTGGGCGCCCACCGAACGCGGAACGATCCGGCGCATCAGCATCACGATCTCGCCGATCGTCAGCTCCGCCACGGAGCGGGTGTTGGAGAAGGGGGCGTTGAACACCGGAATGCCCCGGTGGCGGGCGGCCTCCAGGTCGACCTGGTTGGTGCCCACCGAGAAGCACCCCACCGCCAGCAGCCGGTCCGCCGCCTCGAAGGCCGCCGCATCCATCTGCGTCCGCGAACGGATGCCGACCATATGCACGCCCTGGAGGGCCTCGTGCAGGGCCTCCCGCTCCAGCGCCTTCGGCAACCGGGTGAGGTTGGTGTAGCCGGCGGCCTGCATCAGGGCGACGGCGCTGTCGTTGATCCCCTCCAGGAGGAGGACGCGGATCTTGTCCTTGGGGAGGGAGAGCTTGTCGGGAATCATCGGGCCGGATCGGAATTGGGTCGCGGAGGCGGAGCGATAGCACCGGCTTCTCGCGACGCAACAACAACCGTGGCAGGACAGCCCTGCATCGTGGCGGGAGGCGTCGACACGCCGCCTCCAAGCCTCCCACGAATGACGGAGCGCCGAAAGGTTGCCGTCTATTTGTGCAGTTCCGTGAGGGGTATTGCCGCAGCGCGGCGGAACCGTCGGGGGGATGTGCAGTTTAAACGCCCATACTTTTCGCGTCAGGCCACATCGGTTCCGTCGTCCGGCGCGCCAACGATCCAGCGACTTCGCCATGCATATCCGTACCGGCTTCACCATCGCCTTCGATACTTTCGGCCCGACGCCGATGAACCTGTTGCTGAACGTTCGCCCGGAGCGCCGGGCGGATCTGGTGACACCGGAAGTCGTGACCTTCGATCCGCCGGTGGAGGCACGGCAGCATGTGGACGGGTTCGGCAACGTCTGCACCCGAATCGTCGCGCCGGGCGGGCGGATCACGATGTCGGCGGATTTCATCATGGCCGACCACGGCCGGCCCGACGACGCCGCGCCCCAGGCCCGGGAAATCCCGGTGCGGGACCTCCCCGACGAGGTTCTCGTCTACCTCCTCGGCTCGCGCTACTGCGATACCGACAAGCTCTCCGCGACCGCCTGGAACCTGTTCGGCGGCTTGGCGCCGGGCTGGCAGCGGGTGCAGGCCATCGTCGACTACGCGCATCACCGGCTGCGCTTCGACTACCAGCAGGCGGACGCGACCCGCACCGCCCATGACGGCCACGGCCAGCAGGTGGGGGTGTGCCGCGACTTCGCGCACCTCGCCATCACCCTCTGCCGCTGCATGAACATTCCGGCCCGCTACGCCACCGGGTACCTCGGCGACATCGGCGTGCCCAAGGACCCGGCCCCGATGGATTTCTCGGCGTGGTTCGAGGTGTTCCTCGAAGGGCCGGAGGGCCCGCGCTGGTACACGTTCGACGCCCGGCACAACCGTCCCCGGATCGGCCGCATCGTCATGGCGCGGGGGCGCGACGCCACCGATTGCGCGCTCACCACCAGCTTCGGCACGGCCCTGCTCGTGCAGTTCGACGTGCTGACGGACGAGTTGCCGGAGGATGGAGCGGTCTTCGCCCAGGCGGCCTGACCGCAGGGCACACGCGCCGCGTGCCGCATGGGGCCCGCCGGTTGAACCGGCGGGCCCCATGCGTTATGGAGCACGCGCCCGTCCGTCCGCCAGGAGGCCCGCCCTTTCGGTGGGTTCCGGTCACGAGCCGGCCGGGCCGCCCTCGTCATCCGTCTCGACGCGTCGGCAAACCGGTCCCCCAAAAGGGGGCGGTCGCCTCCCCATAGGAGGCAGCGGCGACTGAGGGTGTACCGTCACGCCAGCCGCCGGCGCACCCGGTCCGTCCAAGAGGATGGGGCCGTCAGGAGAGAGAATGACCGCAGGGACAGCCGTGGCGCGGGATCAGTACCGCGATGATTTCGCCGCGCTTCTGGAGGAGAGCTTCCTCCAGTCCGAGATTACCGAAGGCTCCGTCGTCAAAGGTCGCGTCGTCGCGATCGAGAAGGACGTGGCCGTCATCGACATCGGCGCCAAGACGGAAGGCCGGGTCGCGCTCAAGGAATTCACCGGCCCCGGCCGTGAGGGCGAGATCAGCGTCGGCGACGAGGTCGAGGTTTACGTCGACCGCATCGAGAACGCGCTGGGCGAGGCCGTCATCTCGCGCGAGAAGGCTCGCCGCGAGGAGAGCTGGGTCAAGCTCGAGAAGGCCTTCGAGGCCAACGAGCGTGTCACCGGCACGATCTTCAACCAGGTGAAGGGTGGCTACACCGTCGATCTCGACGGCGCCGTGGCCTTCCTGCCGCGCTCGCAGGTCGACATCCGCCCGGTGCGGGACGTCTCCCCGCTGCTCGGCACGCCGCAGCCCTTCCAGATCCTCAAGATGGATCGCCGCCGGGGCAACATCGTCGTCTCGCGCCGGACCGTGCTCGAAGAGAGCCGCGCCGAGCAGCGCAGCGAACTGGTGGCCAACCTCGAGGAAGGTCAGGTCATCGACGGCGTGGTCAAGAACATCACCGAGTACGGTGCGTTCGTGGACCTCGGCGGCATCGACGGCCTGCTGCACGTCACCGACATGGCGTGGCGCC
>JAKONI010000359.1 GCA_022702015.1 Beijerinckiaceae bacterium
CACGGGGCCACCGTCACCGCCACCGACGCGGCGGGGGGCGGATGCCGGATGGAGATCCGGTTCGGCGGGACGGAGGGGTGAGCCGACCGGGCGCCTCCGACAAAGGGGCGGCGGTCTCCGCGCGCGGCGGTCGCCCCGGGGCGGGTCCGCCGCGCCTCGGAGCCGAGCCGAACAGCCCCCCTCTCCCCTTCATTCCCCTCATCCTGAGATGCCGCAAGAGCCGCCTCGAAGGAGGCCTCCAGGGATCGCGGAGCCTTCTGGAGGCCTCCTTCGAGGCCCGCTGACGCGGGCACCTCAGGATGAGGGCGAGGGTGGGATGGCCTTGGACTTTTCGGTCGGGCTCCCAGGATGAGGCCGAGGATGGACGGAGTTTCGCAACGCCTCCCCAGGCGAAGACAGGCCCACCATCGACCACCGACGGGGACAGTGCGAACTGGAACGATCCCGGTGCGGAAGACCGGGTCGGTCAGCCCGGGACGGCCTTCGACAGGCGCAGCACGCCCTCGCCCCGCCGGTGGCCGACGGTGGTGACGGCGACGTCCTCCGCCCGGCCCTCGCCGAGCAGGATCGCGCCGAGCGCCGCCCCGAATGGCGCGGCCACTTCGAGGCCGTGACCGATCAGGTCGCCGAGGGCCAGCCTCCGGGCGGAGGGGGCGAGGCGACGGAGCGTCTCATCCTCCTCGCCGGTGATCGGCGCGACGCCGGTCGCCGTCGAGATCACGGTGTCCGGGGTGCCCGCGCCGGCCTCGGCCCAGCGGGCGGCCAGGGCTTCGGCGGCCCGGCCGGGCTCCCGGCGGACCCGCCCGCTCGCCACGGCACCGAGCCGGGCCAGCGCCGTGGCGCCACGCGCGGCGGCGTGTTCGGCCGATTCTAGCACCAGGAACGCCGCGCAGCTCCCGAGGATGAACCCGCCCGGGGCGCCGCGTCCGAAGACCGGGGCATAGTCACCTTTGGCCGCGAACCCGCCCATCGCGTGGACGAGGAGCACGTCCGGCCGGTCGGCGCTGTAGGAGCCGCCGACAAGCATCGCCTCGTTCTGGCCGGAGGCGATCCGGGCCTGGGCGACCCGCAGCGCGTCCACTCCGGCCGATTCCTCGCCCATGAAGGTCCGCGAGGCCGCCGTGACCCCGTGGACGATGGAGATGTTGCCGGCGAGCAGATTCGAGAGCTGCGCCAGGAAGAGCGTCGGCCGCAGGTCGTTCTGCAGGCGCTCGTTGAGGTAGGCACCGGGCTCGGGGGCATCCCGCAGGCCGGTGAGGATCGTGCCGTCGGCGGCGTAGTCGCGCTCGCCGCCGCCCGCCGCCACCACGAGGTGCAGGGCCTGCTTGAAGGGGGCATCGTCCTTCACCCCCGCCGCGTCGAGGGCGAGGCCGGCGGCGTAGACGCCGAGGCGCTGCCACGCCTCCATCTGCCGTTGGTCGCTCTTCTTCGGGATCTGCCGGTCCCAGGCGATCGCGGGGGCGGGGTGGACGGGGTAGGGGGCGAAACTCTCCGCGTCGGTGCGGGGCGGCGATCCCGCGTCGAGGGCCGCCAGATGGGCTTCAGGCCCCTCGCCGACGCAGGAGACGAGGCCGACGCCGGTGATGACGACGGGGCGGCTCACGCCGACTCTCCACCGTCGAGGCCGGCCAGCGCGAGGAGGCCGATCGCCTTCGCCCGCTCCCGCATCGGCGCGTCGAGCCCGTCCGGGAACGGCATGGTGCGGAACCGAAGCTCCGCGTCGCAGAGGGCCTTGCCCTCGTGGTGGATCGCCGCCTTCGTCACCGCGTAGCCGGAGCCGTCGTGCTCGAGGGTGGCGGTCACGGAGAGGTCGGCGCCGGGGCCGACGAAGGAGCGGAAGCGCGCCTTGTCGACGCCGGTGAGGAAGGGCATCCGCTCGAAACCGAGATGGGCGAGGATGAGGTAGCCCGAGGCCTGCGCCATGGTCTCGGTGAGGAGCACGCCCGGCACGAGGGGGTGGCCGGGGAAGTGACCCTCGAAGACCGGGCTGGCCTCCGGCACGCGGGCGCGGGCCTCGATCTGGCCGGCGGCCCGGTCTAGCCGCACCACGGCGTCGATCATCTCGAAATATTCAAGGCGCATGGCGGTCCGGGGCTCGGGCGCGGGTACCGGGCGAAACGCGACACGGGCGATGACAGGGGAATGACATCGCCGGGGCGGTCCGCCGGGGGGGCGGCTCAGGCCTTGGCGGCCTTCTCGGCGACCAGCGCGTCGATCCGGGCGCAGAGGTTCTTCAGCACGAAGTATTGCTCGGCCGGGACCTTGCCCTCGTTGACCTCCTGCGTCCACCGCTCCAGCGGCAGCTTGATGCCGAAGGCCTTGTCCACGGCGAAGGCGATGTCGAGGAAGGCGAGACTGTCGATGCCGAGATCGTCGATGGCGTGGCTCTCGGGAGTGATCTTGTCCCGTTCGATGTCGGCCGTCTCGGCGATGATGTCTGCGACGCGCTGGAAGGTCGCGCTGCCGGTGGCGGGATCGTCGGACATGTGTTCTCGTGGGCTCTGATCGAATTCCGGTTCGGCCACAGGATGCCCCCTCACGCCGGGGAGCCGGCGGTCCATGCCCCATGGCCATGAAGCGGACGCGGCGGGCCCGGCGGACCAGGCCCGCCGCGTCGCGCCGACGGATGGGCGGACCTCTACACGAGGGGGTCGGGTGCGGCAACCACGGCGCGGCGCGCGCCCTTTGCCGGCAACGCCCGCGCCCGCGATCCGCCGTCGGAAGGGGGGGCGCCACCTCGGATGAACCGAATCGGGCCCTAGCCGTTAGGCTTGGCCGGAGCCGAATCGCCGCCCCGGCGGACGTCGTGCGAATCGGAGTAGGCGGATGAAGCCTCAATCCCTGTCCCCGCCCATGCATCCGCTGACCGCCCCCGTCCCGCCGTCGCGGCCGCTGGCGGAGGTGCGGCCGGACCCCTCGCACCTGCCCCCCGTCGAGCGGGCGAAGGGGCAGGGGGTCGCCCGGGTCGCCCTCGTCCTGGCGCTGGCCGGACTCGGGGTCTGGATCCTGCACGAATTCCTGCCCGCGCTCGCCTGGGCCGTCGTCCTCGCCATCGCGTTGGGGCCGGTCTATGCGCGGCTGGAGCGCCGCTTCCCGCCGGGACGGCACAACATCCTGCTGCCGACCCTCGCCGTCACGGCCGTGGCGCTGATCTTCCTCGCGCCCCTGGTGGTCCTCGGCGTGCAGGCGGCCCGCGAGGCGCACGACGTGGCCGAGTTCATCCGCAAGGCCGAGGAGAGCGGCATCCCGGCCCCCGAATTCCTCTCGCACCTCCCCTACGGCGCCGCCCAGGCGACCGCATGGTGGAACGACAACCTGGGTCACGCCCAGGCCGGGTCCGAGATCCTGCACCGGTTCGACAACGGCAAGGTCATCGGCGCCTCCCGCAACGTCGGCCGGGAAATCCTCCACCGGGCGGTTCTGTTCGGCTTCAGCCTCGTCGCCCTGTTCTTCCTGTTCCGCGACCGCAAAACCGTCGAGCGGCAGGCGCTCACCGCCTGCGACCGGCTGTTCGGGCCCCGGGGCGAGCGGATCGGGCGGCAGATGGTGGCCTCCGTCCACGGCACCGTGGACGGGCTCGTCCTCGTCGGCCTCGGCGAGGGCGTGATCCTCGGGGTCGTCTACTACTTCTGCGGGGTGCCGCACCCGGTCCTGCTCGGGGCCTTCACCGCCGTGGCGGCGATGATCCCCTTCGGCGCGGCGCTCGCCATCGCCATCGCGGCGCTCCTGCTCGTGGCCGCCGGTTCGGTGCAGGCCGCCGCCATCGTGGCGGTGGCGGGCCTCGTGGTGACCTTCGCGGCGGACCACTTCGTCCGCCCGGCCCTGATCGGCGGCACCACCAAGTTGCCCTTCCTCTGGGTGCTGCTCGGCATCCTCGGGGGCGTCGAGACCTTCGGGCTGCTCGGCCTGTTCCTCGGCCCGGCGGTCATGGCGGCGCTGGTGCTGCTGTGGCGGGAATTCACCGAGGGACGGGACCGGAAGGCATAAGCGCGCGGCCTGCCCTCCTCCTTAATGGGGGTGGGGCGCGAAGGGGCCGCCGCAACCGTGCGGCGATCCCGACCTTGCCAGCCCCCATGAAACGGGCCCACACTCCGTCCCTTCCGCGGGGCCTCCTCCGCGGCGTCCGAGGAGCCGGATTTCCGCATGATGCAGGCCGCCAGCCAGGGCGCGAGCCCCGCCACCAGCCTCGATGACGGCATCGTCGCCACCGCCGAGAGCTGTCTGGCGGCCGTGGGAGAGGCCCGCGAGGCAATCCACCGGGTGATCTTCGGCCAGGAGAAGGTCGTCGATCTCGCCCTGGTGACGATCCTGTCCGGCGGCCACGGCCTCCTCGTGGGCCTGCCGGGGCTGGCCAAGACCAAGCTCGTGGAGACGCTGGGCACCGTGCTCGGCCTCGACGCCCGTCGGGTGCAGTTCACCCCCGACCTGATGCCCTCCGACATCCTCGGCACCGAGATCCTGGAGGAGGACGCCGAGCGCCGCCGGGCGTTCCGGTTCGTGAAGGGCCCCGTCTTCACGCAACTGCTGATGGCGGACGAGATCAACCGCGCGAGCCCGCGCACCCAGTCCGCGCTGCTGCAGGCGATGCAGGAGGGGCACGTCTCGGTGGCCGGCGAGCGGCATGACCTGCCCCGGCCGTTCCACGTGCTCGCCACCCAGAACCCCATCGAGCAGGAGGGGACCTACCCGCTCCCCGAGGCACAGCTCGACCGGTTCTTGCTGGAGATCGACGTCGGCTACCCGGACCGGGCGGCCGAGCGGCGCATCCTCATCGAGACCACCGGCGCCGACGAGGTCCGCCCCACGGCGGTGATGTCCACCGACCAGCTCATGACCGCCCAACGCCTCGTGCGCCGCCTGCCGGTGGGCGAGGGGGTGGTGGAGGCGATCCTCGACCTCGTGCGCTCGGTCCGGCCGGAGGGGGGCGACGCCCTCGTGAAGGACAAGCTCCTCTGGGGGCCCGGCCCCCGCGCCAGCCAGGCCCTGACGCTGGCCGCCCGCGCCCGGGCGCTCATCGAGGGGCGGGTCGCCCCCTCCGTCGCCGACGTGAAGGCGCTGGCCGAGCCGGTCCTGAAGCACCGCATGGCCCTCAACTACGGCGCCCGGGCGGATGGCGAGACCATCGAGGGATTGATCGCCAAGCTCGCGGAGAAGCTCTGACCTTGGTGGCAACCCAGGCCCTCGCGGCGGACGCACGCCGCCCCGGACGGCGCGAGACCGAGGGGGCCTCGGCCCTCGCCGCCAAGATGCCCCGGCTGGTGCTGGAGGCGCGGCGGGTGTCGAGCCTCCTCGCGCACGGGTTGCATGGCCGCCGGCGGGCGGGGCCCGGCGAGAGCTTCTGGCAGTTCCGTCCCTTCGTCACCGGGGAGGCCGCCTCGCGGGTCGACTGGCGCCGCTCCGCCCGGGACGACCGGCTCTACGTCCGCGAACGGGAGTGGGAGGCGGCCCACAACATCTGGTTCTGGATCGACCGTTCCGCCTCCATGGGCTTCGCCTCCGACCTCGCGGGTGCCTCGAAGATCGAGCGCGCCCTGGTCCTGGGCCTCGCCCTGGCCGACGCCTTCGTGGACGGGGGCGAGCGGGTCGGGCTGCTCGGCCTGACCCGGGCGCGGGCCTCGCGCGGCGTCGTCGAGACCCTGGCCCAGGCGCTGGTGGCCGACCGGGGCGGGCTCGACCGGGATCTGCCGCCCCCGGCCCATCCCGCCCGGTTCGACGAGGTGGTGCTGATCTCGGATTTCCTCACCCCGCCCGATCAGATCGCCGCGTCGCTCGCCGGCCTCGCCGGAGCCGGCAGCCGGGGGCACCTGCTGATGGTGGTGGATCCCATCGAGGAAACCTTCCCCTTCACCGGGCAGGCGGTGCTGCACGGGTTGGAGGGCGGCCCGTCCCTCGATATCGGCGATGCCGGATCCTGGGGCGGGCGCTACCGGGCGCGGATCGCCGCCCACCGGGAGCGTTTGCAGGAGATCGCCCGTGGGCAGGGGTGGACGCTGACGCTCCACCGCACCGACCGCCCGGCCAGCGAGGCGGCGCTGCGCCTCGCGACCCTCGTCATCGCCCGCGGGGGCTGAGGCGCCCATGCTCGGCTTCACCTTCGCCGCCCCCCTCGCGCTCGCCGCCCTGGTCGGCCTTCCGGCCCTGTGGTTCCTGCTCCGGGTGACGCCCCCGCGTCCGCGCCGGATCGACTTCCCGCCGCTGGCCCTCGTGGCCGACCTCGTGCCGCAGCGGCAGACGCCGGCACGCACTCCGCCCTGGCTGCTGCTGCTGCGCCTGCTCATCGCCGCCGCCCTGATCCTGGCGGTGGCCGGCCCCGTCTGGAGTCCCGGCGGCGCGGGCGTCGGCGGGGGCAAGACGCCCCTCCTGGTCCTCCTTGACTACGGCCTCGGCGCCGCCCACGACTGGCGCGACCGCCTGCGGGTCGCCACCGATACCGTGGAGGGCGCCGCCCGCGACGGGCGCTCCGTGGCGGTCATCGGGCTGGCCGACCCGGCCGCACCCCTCGAGGCGCAGACCCCGGCCGCCGCCCTGGAGCGCCTCCGGGCCATCGCCCCGCGCCCGTTCCTCGCGCCCCGCGACGCCCACTTGCCGGCTATCGAGGCCTTCCTCGGCAAGAGCCGGGGGGCCGGCATCGCCTGGATCAGCGACGGGATCGCCGGGGAGGCGAATGCCCCGCCGGCGCGTTTCGTGAAGGGGCTCGGCGACCTCGCCGCCGAGGCGGGGGCGGCTCTCACCGTCCTCAAGGCGGACCGGCCGCCGGGTTTGGCGCTCGCCGTCTCCGAGGCCGGGGGTAAGCTCGTCGCCCGCGTCCTGCGCGCCGCGCCGAACGGCCGCGACGCGGGGGTGATCCGCGCCCTCGACCAGAAGGGCCTGCCGCTGGCCGAGCGCGACTTCGCCTTCCCGCCCGATGCCACCGTCGCGGAGGCCGCGTTCGACATGCCCACCGAGCTGCGCAACGGAATCAGCCGGATCGAGGTGGCCAACGAGCGCTCGGCCGGGGCGGTGAACCTCATGGACGAGCGCGGCAAGCGACGGCGGGTCGGCCTCGTCTTCGGGGGCACCCTCGACCAGTCGCAGCCCCTGCTGGCGCCCCTCTACTACCTGTCCCGCGCCCTCGAACCCTTCGCGGACGTGCAGCAGGCCCGGGGGGCCACGGGCCTGTCGGAGGCGATCAACCAACTCCTCGACAATCAGGTCTCAGTGCTGGTGCTGGCCGATGTCGGCGCGCTGGACGAGAAGACCTCCGGGCGGATCGGCAAGTTCGTCGACGATGGTGGACTGCTCCTGCGCTTCGCCGGCCCCCGCCTCGCGGCGGGCAACGATCCCCTGGTGCCGGTTCGCCTGCGCCGGGGCGGGCGGACGCTGGGGGGCACCCTCTCCTGGGACGCACCCAAGACCCTGGCGCCGTTCCCGCCCGAGAGTCCCTTCGCCGGGCTGACCCCGCCCGCCGACATCGGCGTGCGCCGCCAGATCCTCGCCGAGCCGGACGGCGACCTGCCGGGCAAGACCTGGGCCTCCCTCCAGGACGGCACCCCCATCGTCACCGCGCAGAAGCGCGGGCAGGGGCGGATCGTGCTGTTCCACGTCACCGCCGACACCACGTGGTCGAACCTGCCCCTGTCCGGCCTGTTCATCGACATGCTGCGGCGGGTGGTGGCCCTCGCCGGGGCCGGACCCGTGGAGGCGTCGCAATCGCCCGACGGGACCCGCGCCCGGGCGGCGGTGCTGGCCCCCCGCACCACCCTCGACGGCTTCGGGGTGCTCGGCACGCCCCCGGCCTCGGCCACCGCCGTCCCCGCCGACTACGCCGACCGGGGCAGCCACGAGCATCCGCCGGGTTTCTACGGCCCGCCGGACGGGGGCATCAGTGTCAACGCCCTGAAGCCCGACGACCGCCTCGCCCCCCTCGACTACGCCCCCCTCGGCGCCGTCGGCACCGGCACCCTGGCGGGGGCCAAGACCGTGGACCTGCGCCCCGGCCTGTTCACCGCCGCCTTGCTGTTCCTGGTCCTCGACACCCTGGCCGGGCTCTGGCTCGGCGGCTTCCTCGGGCGCCTGCGGACCCTGCGCGGCCGCCCGGCGGCCCTGGTGCTGGCCGCCCTCCTGGCGGTTCCCCTGGCGGGTGTCCTGCCGGTGCCGCAGGCGCACGCGGAGGAGCCGGTGGCCAACCGGCCGAACGGCATCGAGTCGGCGCTCATCACCCGGCTGGCCTACGTGATCACCGGCGACGCCGCCGTGGACGAGGCGAGCCGGGCCGGGCTCACCGGCCTGACCCAGATGCTGGCCTCCCGCACCGCCCTCGAACCGGGGGAGCCGGCGGGGCTCGATCCGGCCAAGGACGAACTCGCGTTCTACCCGCTGATCTACTGGCCGATCGCCCCCAACCGGCCGCAGCCCTCGGAGACAGCGATCCGCAAGATCGACGCCTTCATGCCCAACGGCGGCACGGTGCTGTTCGACACCCGCGACGCCCTGACGAGCCGCCCCGGCGGACCCGCGAGCCCCGAGGCGACCTACCTGCGCAAGATGCTCGCGACCCTCGAGGTGCCCGAACTGGAGCCTGTGCCGGCCGACCACGTGCTGACCAAGGCGTTCTACCTCGTGGACAGCTTCCCCGGCCGCTACGCCACCGGCCAGACCTGGGTAGAGGCCCTTCCCCCCGCCGCCGAGGGCGGCGAGCGCCGCCCGGCCCGGGCGGGGGACGGGGTGAGCCCGATCATCATCACCAGCAACGACCTCGCCACCGCCTGGGCGATCGGCCGCCGGGGCGAGCCCCTCTACCCGGTGACGGGGGGCGACCAGCGCCAGCGGGAGATGGCGTTCCGGGGCGGGGTCAACATCGTGATGTACACCCTGACCGGCAACTATAAGGCCGACCAGGTCCACGTCCCCGCGCTGCTGGAACGGCTGGGGCAGTGATGGCGATCGTGAACGGTCTTCGTGCGGTCCCTTCCCCCTCCGAGGGGGAGGGTGGCCCCCGTCAGGGGTTCGGGAGAGGGGAGCCCCGGTGCGGGGTGAGGCGCCGCCGCCCACGCCGGTCGCCCCCTTTCCTGGTGCCGGGCTCCCCTCTCCCGACCCCTGCTGACGCAGAGGGCGCCCCTTGGGCCACCCTCCCCCTCGGAGGGGGGAGGGATGTGGTGATGTCATGCTAAGCCTCAGCTTCACGCCCCTGTTGCCCTGGCCGGTGCTCGCCGGCCTCGGGATCCTGGCCCTCGTCCTCGTCGTGCTGGCGGTGCTGGCGAGGGGCCGGACGGCGTTGCTGCGGGCCCTCGTCCTCGGGCTGGTCCTGGCGGCGCTCACCAACCCGGCCCTCGTTCGGGAGGACCGCGAGCCGGTGAAGGACATCGCAGCGGTGGTGATCGACCGGTCCGGGTCGCAGTCCCTCGGGGACCGGCCGCAGATGACCGATCAGGTCCGGGCGGAACTCCAGCGCCGGTTCGGCTCGCTCGCCACCATCGAACCCCGTTTCATCGACGTGCCCGATGCCGGTGAGGGCGACGACGGCACGCGGCTGTTCACCGCGCTGGGTCAGGCGCTGGCCGACGTGCCCCCGGAGCGGCTCGCCGGCGTCGTCATGGTGACGGACGGGGTGGTGCACGACATCCCGTCCTCCCTGGCCCAACTCGGCATCAAGGCGCCCCTTCACGTCCTCGTCACCGGCCATGCCGACGAGCGCGACCGCCAGATCAAGCTCCTCGAAGCCCCCCGCTTCGGCATCGTCGGCAAGGACGTGACGATCCGCGCCGAGGTGATGGAGCGGGGTGGCACGGGGCACGCGGTCGTCGTCACCCGCCGGGACGGGGAGGAGATCGACCGGCGCGACGTGCCGACCGGCAAGCCCTTCGGCCTCTCCACCCGGATCGAGCACGGTGGCCAGAACGTCGTCGAGATCGAGGTCGAGCCGCTGTCGGGCGAGCTGACCACGGTCAACAACCGCGCGGTGCTGCCCATCGAGGGCATCCGCGAGAAGCTCAGGGTGCTCCTGGTCTCCGGCGAGCCGCACCAGGGCGAGCGGACGTGGCGCAACCTGCTGAAATCGGACGCCAACGTCGACCTCGTCCACTTCACCATCCTGCGCCCGCCGGAGAAGCAGGACGGCACGCCGATCTCGGAACTCTCGCTGATCGCCTTCCCGACCCGCGAGCTGTTCATCCAGAAGATCAAGGACTTCGACCTCATCATCTTCGACCGCTACGCCAACCAGAGCGTGCTGCCGCAGGCCTACTTCGACAACATCGTCCGCTACGTCCGCGATGGCGGCGCGCTGCTGATCGCCGCCGGGCCGGAATATGCCGGCGCGGCGAGCCTCGCCCGGACGCGGCTCGCGGGCATCCTCCCCGGCGATCCCGACGGGCGGGTGGTGGAGCGGCCTTACAAGGCCACCCCGACCCAGACCGGCCAGCGCCACCCCGTCACCCGTGCCCTGCCGGGCTCCGACGTGAATCCCCCCGCCTGGGGGGACTGGCTGCGGATCGTCCAGGCACGGATGCGGCCGGGCATCCAGCCCGTCCTCTCCGGCGCCGAGAACCTGCCCCTCCTCGCCCTCTCCCGGGAGGACAAGGGGCGTGTGGCGCTGCTCCCGTCCGACCATGCCTGGCTCTGGGCCCGGGGCTACCAGGAGGGCGGCCCCTACCTCGACCTGCTCCGGCGCCTCGCCCATTGGCTGATGAAGGAGCCCGCGCTGGAGGAGGAGGCCCTCCGCGCCCAGACCACGGGCCACGGCCGCGAGGTCCGGGTGGAGCGCCAGACCATGGCCGACACCGCCGAGCCGGTGACGGTGACGGGGCCCACCGGCAAGGTCACGACCCTGGCGTTGAAACCCGCCGAGCCCGGCCTGTTCACCGCCACCTTCGAGGCGCAGAGCCTGGGCCTGCATACCCTGCGCTCCGGCACCCTCGTCGCCTTCGTGAGCGTCGGGCCGCCCAATCCCCGCGAACTCGCGGATGTCTTCAGCGACACCGAGCGCCTGCGCCCGGCGGCGGAGGCCTCCGGCGGTTCGGTCCGGCGGCTGGCGGAGACCGCCGGGGGCGTGCAGGTGCCCCGGCTCCAGATCCTGCGGGGAGGCCGCCTCGCCGGCGCCGATTGGATCGGCTTCCGCCCGAGCGACAGCGCCAACGTGCGCGGGGTCGAGGTCTACCCCCTGGCGCTCGGTCTCGTGGCGCTGGCGGCCCTCGCCGCCGCGGTCCTGGCCATGTGGCTGGTGGAGGGCCGGCGCGGCCGCGCCGCCTGAGTCCCGGCGCCGGCCCGATCCGCACCGGGCCGGCGCCCGGCCTCTGCCCAACCTGTGCCCTTTGCCGGACGGTCTTCGTTGCGGTGCGGCGGCTCGGACCATCGACCAAATGTGTTACACTATCCACCGGAAGCGCCGGTTGCTTCGGCAACCGAAGATACGTATGGGTGGAAACAATACAGCGGCGTGCCAATCCGTGAATTGCTTGACCATGTGCAAGTTTGGTCTCCGGCGATGACTAGGACCATCGGCGGTGCGCCCCTGCCTCGTGGCCTTCGCTGGTTCCTGGGAGTTTCCCGACGTGACTGCCCATCTGGATGACGACGTTCGCGGGTCGTTCGAGCAGTTGCGTTCAGCTCTCGATGCATCCGGCGTGGTGGGGACCTGGGATTGGGACATAGTGCGCCGCACAGCCCGCTACGACCGTGGCGCCGCCGAACTCCTCGCCCTCGATGCCGATCTGGCCGGCCAGGACATCTACGGCGACACGGCGATGGCGGGGATCCACGCTGAGGACCGTGAGTGGCTCAAGGTCGAGCTGTTGCGCGCCCTGCACGGCGGCGGCCGGTTCCTCGCGGAGTACCGGGTCGTCGGGAGCCGGCGCGGCACGCGGTGGCTGCTCAGCCGGGGCATGGTCTACCAGGACGTGCATGGGCGGCCGGTGCGGTCCAAGGGCATCCTCATCGACATCACCGAGAGCCGCGACACCAGCGGCGGCTACCTCGCCCGGACGGGCGAGCGGGATCAGCACCCCCTGGACCGGGCGGCGGGCCTGCTCCTCGATGCCCGCAAGGCGCTCGAGGAGGTGGGGGACGAAGGCCAGAGCCACCTCCGCACCATCCTCGATCTCGCCCTGTTCGAACTCGGCTCGCAGCTCGCCCGCCGCTCCCACCATTAGAGCCTTTCCTGTCATCCCCGGATCGCGGAAAACGCTCGCGCGGGGCGGAGCTCGCCAGCCGGAGGTTCGCAAGCCCCGAGGCCGCGAAACCTTGCGCACTCGACGCATTCGGGTCACCGGCCTAAGACCCCTCGTGACCGGCGGCGTGCCGCCGGTCCTCGAGGATCGGAGGCAGACCGCCCGTGACGCATTCAGCCGTGACCCGCCGCCTGTTCAACGGCACGCTGCTGGCAGCCTGCCTCGTCCGCCCCGCGGGCGCGCAGCCGGCACCGCCCTCCGCCGACGGCGCGTGGACCCACGCCCTGACGCTGATGGGCACCCCGAAATACGGTCCCGACTTCACCCATTTCGAGTACGCCGACCCGAAGGCCCCCAAGGGCGGCCTCGTGCGCCTCGGGGCGCAGGGCGGGTTCGACAACCTCAACATCGTCGTCTCGGGCCTGAAGGGCGACCTCGAAGGCGGCGTCACGCAGATCTACGACACCCTGGCCACCAACGCCTCCGACGAGCCGTCGACGTCGTATGGGCTGCTGGCCGAGGCGGTGCGGGTCGCCCCCGATCTCGGCTCGGTGGTGTACCGCCTGCGCGAGGGGCCGAAGTGGCACGACGGCACGCCGATCACCCCCGACGACGTGGTGTGGTCCTTCGATATCCTGAAGGCCAACTCGCCGTTCTACGCCTCCTATTACCATACGGTGGTCAAGGCCGAGGCGACGGGCCCCCGGGAGATCACCTTCACCTTCGCCGAGAAGGGCAACCGGGAATTGCCGCAGGTGATCGGCCAGTTCCCCATCCTGCCCAAGCACTGGTGGACGGCCAAGGACGCCCAGGGGCGCCCGCGCAACGTCACCGAGACGACCCTGGAGATCCCGCTGGGCTCCGGCCCCTACCGGTTGGAGAAGTTCGAGCCCGGTCGCACCGCGACCTATACCCGCGTCGCCGATTACTGGGGCAAGGACCTGCCGGTGAATGCCGGCCGCAACAATTTCGGCACCCTGCGCTACGAGTATTTCCGCGACGGCACGGTGCTGGTCGAGGCGCTGAAGGGTGATCTCTACGACTTCCGCGTCGAGAACATCGCCCGCAACTGGGCGACCGCCTACGACGACTTCCCCGCCGTGAAGGACGGCCGCCTCGTCAAGGAAGCCTTCCCCGACCGGGGGAACGGCATCATGCAGGCGTTCGTGTTCAACACCCGTAAGGACAAGTTTAAGGACCAGCGCGTCCGCCGGGCGTTCAACCTCGCCATGAACTACGAGGAGATGAACAAGGCGCTGTTCTTCGGCCTCTACAAGCGGATCGACTCCTACTACTTCGGTTCCGAACTCGCCGCGTCGGGCCTGCCCGAGGGACGGGAGAAGGAGATCCTGGAGGGCCTCAAGGACAAGGTTCCCCCCGCCGTCTTCACCACGCCGTACAAGAACCCGGTCAACGACACCCCGGAGGCCGTGCGGGCCAACCTGCGGGAGGCCGTGCGCCTGCTCAAGGAGGCCGGCTACGAGTTGAAGGGCGGGCAGATGGTCGACAAGGCCGGCACCCCGCTCACCGTCGAGTTCCTGGAGTTCCAGAACACCTTCGAGCGGGTCATCCTGCCGTTCGTGGCGCAGCTCAAGCTCATCGGCATCGGCGCGACGCTCCGGGTGATCGACCAGGCGCAGTATCAGAACCGGATGCGCAACTTCGATTTCGAGATCACCACCACGGGTTGGCCGGAATCCCTGTCGCCCGGCAACGAGCAGCGCGAGTATTGGGGCTCCGTCGCCGCCGACAAGCCCGGCTCGCGCAACCTCATCGGCGTGAAGGACCCCGCGATCGACGCGCTGATCGACAAGCTCGTCTACGCCTCGGACCGGGAGGGCGTCGTGGCCGCCACGCGGGCGCTGGACCGGGTGTTGCTGGCCCACGATTTCGTCGTGCCGCAATGGGCCGCCGACCGGCAGCGGACCCTGCGCTGGAACCGCTTCAGCCACCCCCCCGTCCTCCCGCTCTACGGTGGGTCCGGCTACCCGACGACGTGGTGGTACGACGAGGCGCTCGCCGCCAAGACGGGGGCGCCCCGGTGAGGGCGACCCGGCGCGGGCTCGTCCTCGGGGGGCTCGCGGCGGCGGCGCTGCCCCGGCCCGGACGGGCCGCCGAGGGTCAGGAACGGCACGGCCTGTCGAGCTTCGGGGAATTGAAGTACCCGAAGGACTTCCCGTCCTTCGGGTACGTGAACCCCCTGGCGCCCAAGGGAGGGCGCTTCTCGGGGCAGATCGCCTCGACGATCGGCAACCAGTCGCTCGGCACCTTCGATACGCTGAACATCTACGTCCTGCGCGGCGCCGGCGCGGCGGGGATGAACCTCACCTTCGACAGCCTGATGGTCCGGGCGCTTGACGAGCCCGACGCGATCTACGGTCTCGTGGCCCGCACCGTCACGGTGAGCCCCGATGGGCTGACCTATGCCTTCGACCTGCGGCCCCAGGCCCGGTTCCACGACGGCTCGCGTCTCACCGCCCGGGACGCCGCGTTCAGCCTCACGACCCTGCGGGACAAGGGCCACCCGGAGATCGCCGAGACGATCCGCGACATGAGCGAGGCCCGCGCCGAGGGCGATGGCCGCCTCGTCGTGACCTTCGCTCCGGGCCGCGCCCGGGACCTGCCCCTGATCGTCGCGCAATTGCCGATCTTCTCGGCGGACTACTACGCCACGCGCGACTTCGAGACCTCCACCCTGGAGCCGCCGGTGGGGTCGGGCCCCTATCGCGTCGGCGCGGTCGACCCCGGCCGGTCCATCGGCCTGGAGCGCGTGCCCGACTACTGGGCGGCGGACCTGCCGGTCTGCGTGGGCCAGAACAACTTCGAGGCGATCCGCTACGAATATTTCCGTGACCGCACGGTGGCGTTCGAGGCGTTCAAGAGCGGCGCCTTCACCTACCGGGAGGAGTTCACCGCCCGGGTCTGGGCCACGGGCTACGATTTCCCCGCCGCCGCCGAGGGGCGGGTGGTGCGCGCCGAGGTGCCCGACGCACGGCCCTCCGGCACGCAGGGCTGGTGGATCAACGGGCGCCGGGCGAAGTTCAAGGACCCCCGGGTGCGGGAAGCCCTCGGCCTGTGCTTCGACTTCGAGTGGTCCAACACGAACCTGATGTACGGCGCCTACAAGCGCACCGCCTCGTTCTTCGAGAACTCGGACCTGAAGGCCACGGGCGCGCCATCGCCGGAGGAACTCGCCCTGCTCGAACCCCTGCGCGGCCGGGTGCCGGCGGAGGTCTTCGGCGAACCCTGGGCGCCGCCGGTCTCGGACGGGTCGGGTCAGGACAGGGCGCTGCTGAAGCGGGCCGACGCCCTCCTGCGGGAGGCGGGCTGCACCCGTTCCGGCAGCGAACTGCGCCTGCCCGGCGGCGAGGCCCTGACCCTGGAGTTCCTGGACGACGATCCGGTGTTCCAGCCGGTGACGCAGCCCTTCATCCGCAACCTCGCGCTGCTCGGTATCCGGGCGTCGAGCCGCATGGTGGATCCGTCCCAGTATCAGGCGCGGCTGAAGGACTTCGACTTCGACCTGACGTCCCGGCGCTACGGCGGCGGCGTCACCCCCGGCGCGGACCTGCGCGACCTCTACGGCTCCAGGGCCGCCGCGACGGCGGGATCCAACAACCTGTCGGGCATCTCCGACCCGGCGGTGGACGCGCTGCTGACGGCGGTCGCCGGGGCGGAAT
>JAKONI010000396.1 GCA_022702015.1 Beijerinckiaceae bacterium
CGATCCGGCGGCCGAAGTTCAGCACCGTGATGTGGCTCGCCACGTCGCTCACGAGGGTCATGTCGTGGTCGATGATGAGGATGGTCAGCCCCTTGGCCGCCATCCGGCGCAGGAGCACGGTGAGGGCGTTCTTCTCCGTCGAGTTGAGCCCGGCGGCGGGCTCGTCGAGGAGGAGCAGGGCCGGGTTGCCGGCGAGCGCCCGGGCGATCTCGATCAGCCGCTGATGCCCGTAGGAGAAACCGGAGATCGGCTCGTGCGCCCGGCCCTCGAGGCCGACGAAGGCCAGCGCCGACCGGGCACGGTCCTCCAGCGCCCGACGGCTGCCGGCGTCGAGGGGGTTGCCTGGCCGCTCGGCGCCGATGACCACGTTCTCCAGGGCGCTCATGGATCGGAACAGCCGGATGTTCTGGAAGGTGCGGCCCATGCCGGCGGCGGCGCGCCGGTGCGGGGAGAGGCGGGTGATGTCCTGCCCGTTCAATCGGACGCTGCCGGCGGTGGGGGTGTAGAGGCCGGACAGGACGTTGAGCGTCGTCGTCTTGCCCGAGCCGTTCGGGCCGATCAGCGCGTGGATGCCCCCGCGTCCCACCGTGAAGTCGATGGCGTCCACGGCCTTCAGGCCACCGAAGTGCTTGGCGAGGCCCTTCACCTCCAGGGTCATGGTCGGGGCCGGGCCGTCCTGGCGGAGGGTCAGCTCCTCGGCCGGGGGCGCGGCCGTCCTGGCTGGCCGGAAGCGCCGCACGCGGTCCCCGAGGAAACCCCAGATGCCGTCGGGCATGAACACGACGATCAGGATCACCGCGAGCCCGTAGATGGCGAGGTAGAGGCCGGGGATCTCCTTGAGGAAGCGCAGCCATTCCGGGATGAGGATGAGGAGCCCCGTTCCGATCACCGCGCCCACCGGCGAGCCGACGCCGCCGAGCAGCGCCATGGTCAGGAAGACGATCGACTCGGCGAAGGAGAACTGGTCCGGGCTGATATAGGTGAAGCTCCCGGCGAACAGTCCGCCGCCGAGCCCCGCCAGCAGCGCCCCCAGGGCGAAGGCCGCGACCTTGGTACGGTACACGTCGATGCCGCAGACGCCCGCCGCGAGTTCGTTGTCCCGCACGGCCCGCATCCCCCGGCCGAGCCGGGTCCGGGGCAGGTGCCAGACGCCCCAGCCGACGACGGCCAGCACCAGGACGCACAGGCCGAGATAGGCCTGCCCGTCGAGGAACAGCGCCGGGCGGCGGATGTTGGGCACCCCATCCGGCCCGTGGGTCACGGGGATCCAGTTGGTCAGGACCAGGGTCAGGATCTGCTGGAACGAGATCGTGACCATCGCGAGGTAGTGTCCGCCGAGCCGAAGCGTCGAGGCGCCGAGCACCGCGCCGAGCACGGCCGCAAGTCCGACGCCCAAGGCGAGGCACAGCCAGAAGCTCGCCCCGCCATCGACGGTGCCGAGCCCCACCGCATAGGCGCCGATGCCGAAGAAGGCGGCCTGGGCGAGATTGATCTGCCCGCACAGCCCGAGCACGATCGTGAGGCCGATCACCGCGATGGCGTAGGTCGCGGCCTGCATCAGGATGTTGAGGATGTAGCCGTTGAACGGCGTGGTCGCCGCGAGCGCCACCGCCCCGGCGGCGGCGACCGCATAGACGAGGCTCCCCAGGGGGAACCGCCGGGAACGGGGGCGGGCGGCTTTGGCCGGCGCGGGGAAGCCAGCGGCGGTGTCGGTGGGTCCCGAGGTCATGCCTTCTCCGCCACCCGTTCGCCGAACAGACCCTGCGGACGCAGGACGAGGAACACCACGAGGACCATGAAGGCGAAGGCGTCCTTGTAGGGCACCGAGACGTAGGCCGCGCCGAACGTCTCGATGATGCCGAGCGCCAGCCCGCCGATGATCGCACCGGTCACGTCGCCGAAGCCTCCGATGATCGTGGCGGCGAAGGCCTTCAACGCGATGGTCGCGCCCATCTGGATCGAGACGAACAGCACCGGCGCCACGAGGATGCCGGCGATGCCGCCGAGCACGGCGCTGTACACGAAGGTGAGCATGATCATCCCCGCGACAGGGATGCCGAGCAGCGCGGCCATCTCCTTGTCCTGCGAGGTCGCCTGCAGTTTCTTGCCGACGAGGGTGTGCTCGAAGAACCAGTATTGGAACGCCACCAGCGCCGCCGTCACGGCGATGATGAGCAGATATTGGCTGTCGAGGAACACCGGCCCCAGCAGGAAGCCCTGGTTCTCGAAGACCGGGGGCAGCACCTGCGGCTGCGGCCCGTAGAGGGCCAGCGTCGCGTTGGCGAGCAGGATCGACGCGCCGATGGTCGAGATGATCACCGGCAGATAGCTGCGGTGGCGGAGGGGATAGTAGACGCCGAGGTTGAACAACGCGCCGAGCAGCGCCATGCCGCCGAGGGTGAGCAGGACCGACAGCCAGTACGGCCATCCGAGATCGACGGCGAAGACCACCATCAGGAAGGCCGCGACCATCGAGAACTCGCCCTGCGCGAAGTTCACGACATTGGTCGCCCGGAAGATCAGGACGAAGCCCATCGCCACCAGGGCATAGACCGAGCCGATGCCGATCCCGGTGAAGAGCAGCTGGAGAATCAGGTCCATGCGCGTGCCTGTCCCATCGTCGAGCGTTCCTCCCGGGGCCTCTGAGGTGGATTGCCGTCTTCGCCGCTAGTGCAGTGACGCACTCACTCCGTTCATGCGCCTCTGCCCAAGCCTTTTGCTTTTGCATCAATTTTTCCAGACTCGGCTGATGCCTCCGTCTGGATCGATGCACTACGGTTTGTAGAAGTCGATCCGCTTGTCGAAGGTGATCGTCCCCTTGTCGTTGCGCACGACATTGTATCCGTGCAGCCCGTCGCCGTTCTTGTCGAAGTTGTAGGTGCCCTCGGCGCCCTGGTGGCCGCGCACGGCGAGCAGCGCCTCGCGGATCGCCTGCGGATCGGTCTTGCCGGCCTTGTTGATCGCCAGGGCCAGCACCGTCACCGCGTCGAAGGTCCAGGAGGACTGGTTGTCGGGGGCGATCTTTGTCGCCGCCCGATAGGCCGTCCCGTAGGCCTTGGCGGCCTCGCTCGAATCCTCGGCGTAGTCGGCCACCCCGTAGGTGTTGAACAGGGAGGGACCCGCCAGCTTCAGGGCGGTCACGTTGGTGATCGAGGGCGAGCCGACCCAGGGGGCGTTGACCCCCAGTTGCCGCAACTGCCGCGCGAAGATGCCGAGGTCGTTCTCGAAGGTGAAGTACGAGCCGATCACCTCGGCGCCGGACTGGCGGATCGCCAGCACCACAGGGGTGAAATCCTGGCTCTGGTTGGCGTAGCCCTGGTCGAGGGCGACGGTGGCGCCGAGTTGGCCGAGGCTCTCGGTCAGGGCCTTGGCTCCGCTGGTGCCGAAGGCATCGGTAGAGTGGATGATCGCCCACTTCTTCTTACCGAGGTTCTTCACCCCCTGTTCCGCGATGACCTTGGCCGAGAAGCTGTCGTTCGGCCGGAAGCGGAACAGCCAAGGGTTGCCGAGCTGGGTGAGGACCGGATCGGTGCCGCCGAAGCAGACCGGCTTGCCGGTCTTGAGGATGTCCGGCGCCATCGCATGGTTTTGCGTGGAGCGGATCGAGCCGAGGAAGCCCACGAGGTCTGGCTGCGAGGCGAGCTTCGAGAAGGCCAGCACGGCGCCGGGATTGGTGGTCTGGTCGTCCTCGGTGACGATCTCCAGCGGCTTGCCGAGCACGCCGCCCGCCTTGTTGACCGCCTCCAGGGCGATCTTGGCGCCGTTGAGGGCGA
>JAKONI010000065.1 GCA_022702015.1 Beijerinckiaceae bacterium
GGAGGCGTCGAGGGGCGCCGGGTTGCCGGTGAGGGCATCGAGGGCGGGGACGGCGGCCTGGGCCAGTTGCAGGCTCACATCGGTGGCGCCCTCGGCCTCGAACCGCGCCGGGTTCGGCCGGGCGTGCAGTTCGAGGTGCCGCCCGGCGAGGGAGACCGGCTGAACGCCCGGCCCCGTCACCGCCACCTTGGGCGCGTCGATCACCAGGGACGCCCGGGTGAAGCCCCCGGCGGCGCCGTGGAAGCTTCCCCGCAATGCGCCCCACGAGGCATCGCCGGTGAGATCCCCCTGCTGGACGTGGAACGGACCCTGGCTTTCGACGATCACGAGGCGGGGTTGGTAGACCTGAGCCACGACGGTGGTCGGCCCCACGCGGAAGCTGCCGTCCGACCGGCTCAGGGTGACGGCGGCGCAGCGCAACTCGATGCGGAAGGGGTAGCCGGTCACGCTGCGGTCGTCGCAGGTCCAGGTCCGACCGGCGGCGGCCTCGCGGCTGAGCCACGCATCCATCTCGTGTTCGGCCCGGCCGCGGATCCAGAACCAGCCGACGCTCCAGGCCACGACGAGCACGGCGAGGAGGATGTAGGGGAGGAACAGCCCCCGCCGCGTGCGCCGCCTCGCGGGTCGGAGGGCGTCAGGCCCAGTCCCGTCCCGACCGTCGATCCCCTGCGTCATGCGCGCCGTGCCTCCGCGGGCCGTCTCTCCCGGCTCGCGGCCCTATCCCGGCAGCGGGCCGGGGCGCAAGGCCCCCGGATGCCCCGGCCGATCACACCTGACGCGGCTCGATCGTCTCGGGGCGGAGGTCGTCCACGATGGCGTGACGCTCGGTCTCGCCATCGGCGAGGCGGTGAATGTGCAGTTCGGTGGCGCCACCCCGGCGGGCCCGGTCCAGCCACACCCGGCGCAGGTGATCCCGGGGGCTCTCCTCCGAACTCGCCACGGACACCATCTGGGCGATGCCCGTCGTGTCCCGGCGGACGGCGATAGTCACGGCCTCGGTCATCTCCTCCGGATCGAACTCCCCGGCGGGATGGATGCCGACCACGTAGCGGCGACCCGAACGTCCGCGCCACGCCGACAGGGCGAGGGCGGGCGTTCCCCGCAGGCCCTGGGCCGTTCTCAGGCGTTCCTCACGCACGTCCTGCCTCCGCATGTGGTCGTCCTTCAGGTCGCGGAGCGCGGCTGACCAGGACAAGGCTCTTTTGTTCGTCATTTGTTCTCATCATGGACAGGTTTTCCACAGGCGTCAAGGACGCTGTGCCGTTGGATGGGATATGGGTGCGTGGAGGGTTATCCACAAGAGATCGTCCCTAGCCACGAATGGCTAAGACGTTGAGATTTTGCGGCTTCCGCCCCCGGGATCCAGAAGCGTCCACAGCCTTGTGCGCGGCACGCCACCACCCCCGGCGGGGCCGTTCCGGTGGAGAGGCCCCGGGGCTAGGTGCGCGGGGCGGCCGTCGGCGTCTCGGTGGCGGGCACTTGGTATCCCGCGTCGGCCAGACCGCGCAGGCCGCTGTCCAGAAGGGCGTTCGAGGCGGTCTCGATCCGTTCTTCCACGAGGGCCTGGAACTCCGCCCGGGGCAAGCCGGGCGGGATCGGAGGGAGGAACTCGATCACAGCGTGGCCCGGCCGGCGCACGAAGCTATTGCGCGACCAGAACAGGCCGGTGTTCAGCGCCACCGGCACGCAGGCGACGTTCAGGCTCGCGTAGAGGTGCGACAGGCCCTGCTTGTAGGCGGGCGGCGCCCCCGGGGCCCGGCGGGTCCCCTCGGGGAAGACGATGACCTGGGCACCGTTGCGCAGGGCCTCCGCCGCCGAGGCGTTCATCAGGCTCATGGCCCGCTTACCCTTCGACCGGTCGATGGCCACCATGCCGCCCCGGGAGAAATACCAGCCGATCAGCGGGATCCGCAGGAGTTCCTGCTTCAACACGTAGGCGAATTGCGGGAACACCGCGCACAGGGCGAGGGTCTCCAGCGCCGACTGGTGCTTGGCCGCCACGAGCAGGGGCCCGGGGGGAATGTTCTCCAGCCCCCGGAACTCGACTTTGATGCCCGCCACGACCCGCAGGAGCCAGAGACAGACCCGCCCCCAGAACCCGGCGACCCGCAGGACATAGGGGCGCGCGACGAGGCACGGCGATCCGATGCCGGCGATCAATGTCGTCGCGACGTAGAACGAGATGTTGAAGGCGAGCGAGCGCAGGGTGAGCATGGGCACCATTCCGTGGGCCCTCCCTTTAGCGCGGCCCCGCCCCGCGATCCAAGGCCCGCCCGACGCTCCGCCCGGCGATCAGCCAGTAAACGAGGCCGGCGACGCCCCCGACCACGAAGAGGATCAGCGTGAGCCGGGCCTCGGCGGCGGCGAGGCCCGGCGCGCCGGGGCGGGCCGTTCCCCGCGCCAGCCAGGGCAGGGCCGCCGTCAGGAGGCCGCAGCCCGCCCCGTACCAGAGGAGCCCCCGCGCCCCGAGCACTTCCCCCGCGACGGCGGTGACGAAGGGCGGGACGACGAGGAGCACGAACAGCGCCCGCGCCACCCCCGCCACGAGGAGGAGCATCCCCTCCGGCGGCATCCCGGCAGCGATGTCGCCGAGCGCCGTGTCGAGCCCAGCCAGCGCGCCGTTCGTTAGCCAGGCATTGGCCCCCGGATCGAACAGCAGCGCCAGGGCCAGGGCCGCGCTCCCCGCCGGGACCGCGAGGAGCAGGGCGAAGGCGCCGAGCAGGAGGCGGCCGACCAGCCGGATCAATGCTGCGCGGCCGTGGCCCCTCCCGTGCCGTGGCCGTCCTGGTTCGGCTTGCGCCGCAGGCGCGCGAGCCGGATCGAGATGTGCCGGATCACCACGTAGAAGACCGGGGTCAGGAACAGGCCGAAGAAGGTCGCGCCGATCATCCCGAAGAACACCGCCGTGCCCAGCGCCTGCCGCATCTCGGCGCCGGGACCCGTCGCGACGACGAGGGGCAACGTGCCGAGGATGAAGGCGAAGGCGGTCATCAGAATCGGGCGCAGGCGCAGCCGGCACGCCTCCACCGCCGCCTCCACCGGGCCGCGATGCTCGCGCTGCTCGATGTCGTGGGCGAACTCGACGATCAGGATGGCGTTCTTGGCCGCGAGGCCGATGAGCACGATCAGGCCGATCTGGGTGAGGATGTTGTTGTCCTGCCCCCGGAACTGCACCCCCGCCAGGGCCGCCAGCACCCCCGTGGGCACCACCAGCAGGATCGAGAGCGGCAGCGCCCAGGATTCATACTGCGCGGCGAGCACGAGGAAGACGAGGAGCACGCCCAGCGCGAAGACGAGGCCCGCCGTGCCGCTCGCGGCCTTCTGCTGGAAGGCGATCTCCGTCCAGTCGTAGGAGTAGCCGTCGGGCAGGGTCTTCTTGGCGATCTCCTCCATGGCGGTCAGCGCCTGGCCGGTGGAGACACCGGGCTTGGCCACGCCCTGCACCGGGATCGAGTAGTACAGGTTGAACCGCTGCACGATCTGCGGCCCCGTGACGTCGCGCACGCTGGCCAGGGTGCCCATGGGCACCAGCGCCCCCGTGGAGGAGCGCACCTTGATCTGCGAGATGTCCTGGATCGACTTACGGAACTGCGCGTCGCCCTGGAGCCGGACCTGGTAGATGCGGCCCAGCGTGTTGAAGTCGTTCACGTAGGTGCCGCCGAGATCCGCCTGCACCGACGAGAAGACGTTGGCCAGCGGCACGTTCAGCATCCGCGCGATGGTGCGGTCGATGTCGAGGTAGAGCTGCGGCGTCGAGTTGTCGAAGGTGGTGAACACCCGCTGCACGTCGGAGCTCTGGTTGGCCGCGCCGAGCAGCGCCCCGGCGGCGGCGGTGAGCGCGCCGATATCGGAGGATTGCCGGCTCTCGACCTGCATCTTGAAGCCGCCGCCGCTGCCGAGGCCGCGCACGGGGGGCGGCGGAATCACGATGACCCGCGCCTCCTGGATGTCGCTCGTGGCCTTCAGCACGTCGGCGGTGACGACGGCGGCGGTGCGCCCGTGCTCGGCACGCTCCTTGGAGTTCTTGAGGGTGAGGAACATCACCCCGGCGTTGGTGGTGTTGGTGAAGGTCGCCCCGTCGAAGCCGGCGATGATGACCGCGTTGGCGATGCCGTCCACCGTCCGGGCCTGCTTGGCGGCCCGCAGGATCACGTCCGTCGTCCGGTCGAGGGACGAGCCGGAGGGGAGCTGGACGACGCCGATCAGGTAGCCCTGGTCCTGGTCCGGGATGAAGCCCGTGGGCGTCGTCTTGGCGAGGTGCAGGGTCCCGGCGATGACGGCGGCATAGACCACCAGCATCACCCCCAGGCCGACGAGACCGCCGGTGAGCACCCGGACGGTGCGGCCGTAGGCGTTCGAGGTGGCGTCGAAGGCCCGGTTGAACCCGTTCGCCAGCCAGTTGAACAACCGTGTGAGGAAGAAGCGCGGCGGCTTGCGCTGATGGTGGGAGGTCAGCAGCAGCTTGCACAGCGCCGGCGACAGGGTCAGCGAGTTGAAGGCCGAGATGAGCGTCGAGGCGGCGATCGTCAGGGCGAACTGCTTGTAGAACTGGCCCGAGATGCCCGGGATGAAGGCGGTGGGCACGAACACCGCCGCCAGCACCAGGGCGATGGCGATGACCGCGCCGCCCACCTCGTCCATGGTCTTGTGGGCGGCGTCGCCGGGGGAGAGCCCCTCGGCCATGTTGCGCTCGACGTTCTCCACCACGACGATGGCGTCGTCGACCACGATGCCGATGGCGAGCACCAGCCCGAACAGGGTGAGGTTGTTGAGCGAGAAGCCGAAGGCCGCCATCGCCGCGAAGGTGCCGATGAGCGACACCGGGATCGCGATGACCGGGATCAGCGCCGTCCGCCAGCTCTGGAGGAAGACGATCACCACGATGACCACGAGGCCCACCGCCTCGAACAGGGTCTTGTAGACCTCCTGGATCGATTCCTCGATGAACTCGGTGGGGTTGTAGGCGATGCGGTATTCCACATCCGGCGGGAAGCGCTGCTTCACCGTCTCCATCACCTTCCGCACGGAGGCGGCGGCCTCCAGGGCGTTGGTGCCGGGACGCTGGAAGGCGCCGATGCCCACCGCCGGCGTGTCGTTGAGGTAGGAGTTGGTGGTGTAGTCCTTCTGGCCCATCTCGACGCGGGCGATGTCCTTCACCCGCACGAGGCGGCCGTTCGAGGCCTTGATGATGACCTCGGCGAACTCCTCCGGCGTCTTGAACCGGGCCTGGGACTGCACGACGAGCTGGAACGCCTCGCCCCTTGCGGCGGGGGGACCGTTGAGCTGGCCGGCGGCCACCTGCACGTTCTGCTCCTGCAGCGCGGTGGTGACGTCGGTCACGGAGAGGCCGTAGGCGGCGAGCTTGTTCGGATCGACCCAGATGCGCTCGGCGTACTCGCTGCCGCCGAACACCGTGATGTCGCCCACGCCGTCGAGGCGCAGAAGCTCGTCGCGGATGTTCAGGTAGATGTAGTTGGCGAGGTAGTTCTGGTCGTAGGTCTTGTTCGGCGAGAGCAGGTGCACGACCAGCATCAGGTCGGGGGAGGCCTTGCGCACGGTGACGCCGAGGTTGCGCACGTCCGGCGGCAGGCGCGGCTGGGCGACCGAAAGGCGGTTCTGCACCAGCACGTTGGCGATATCGAGGTTGGTGCCGACCTTGAAGGTGACGGTCAGCAGCATGTTGCCGTCGTTGGTCGACAGCGACGTCATGTACAACATGTTGTCGACGCCGTTGACCTCCTGCTCGATCGGCGTCGCGATGGTGGCGGCCACCGTCTCGGCGTTGGCGCCCGGATAGGAGGCGCGCACCGTCACCGTCGGCGGCACGATCTCGGGATATTGCGACACCGGCAGCGTCTCGTAGGCGACGAAGCCGAGGATCAGGAAGACGATCGACGTGACGGACGCGAAGATCGGTCGGTCGACGAAGAAGTGGGCGAAACGCATCGGTCGAACCTCATGGAGGAGCTGCGGCCTGCGGGGGCCGGGTGCGCCTCGTCAGTCTCTGCCTGCGCTCCCCGGCGGCGGATCGGCATCCGCGCCCTGGGGACCGCTCGGGGGCTCGAAGGGGGGTCCATTCCCCGGCCTTCGCCCCGCATCGTCCGTGCGGCGCCGCCCGGTGCGGCGCGCGATCTCGTCTCGCCTCAGGTCTTGCTCGGCGGCAGTTCGATCGTGTCGGGCGTGACCTTGGCCCCCGGCCGGATCCGCGAGATCCCGTTGACCACCACGGTCTCGTCCCCCTTCAGCCCGTCCTGGATCACCCGGTAGCCATCCACCTTGGGCCCGAGCTTCACGTCGCGCTGCTGGATCGTGTTCTCCGGCCCCACGAGGTAGACGATGCGCTTGTCCTGGTTGGCCGCCACCGCCTCGTCCGGCAGCAGCACCCCCTGGTAGGGCTTGGTGGCCGGCATCGAGACGATGCCGAAGAGGCCGGGCTTGATGAACTTGTCCGGGTTCTCGACGGTGGCGCGCAGGAGGACGGTGCCGGTGTTCGTGTCGACGCGGTTGTCCACGAAGTCGAGGGTGCCCTTGCGGGTCGGCTTGGTCTCGCCGGAGAGGGCGATGAAGATCGGCACGCCCTTGCCCCGCTGGGTCTGCCCCATGCCGATGCCCAGGGAGCTTTGGTACTTCAGGAAAGCCTTCTCATCGACGAAGAAGGTGAAATAGATCGGATCGAGGGAGACGATCGTCGTCAGCAGCGTCTGGTCGGTGATGACGATGTTGCCCTCGGTCACGTTGCGCTGGCTGATCCGCCCGTCGATCGGCGACTTCACCTCCGTGAAGTTGTAGTTGAGCTGGGCGTTGTCGAGGGCGGCCTGGGCGCTGTCCACGTCGGCCTGGGCGGTCTGCGAGGCCTGCCGCCGCTGGTCGGTGACCTGCTCCGAGATGTTGCCGCTCTTCGACAGCGTCTGGGCGCGCTCCAGGTCGGTGACGGAGAAGCTCTGCCGGGCCTTGGCCGAGGAGACGGCGGCCTGGGCCTGCTCCAGCGCCGCCTTGTACGGCCGCCGGTCGATCACGAAGAGCAGGTCGCCCTTCTTCACCGTCTGGCCGTCGACGAAGTTAATCTTCTCGAGGTAGCCCGTCACCCGGGCGCGGACCTCGACGAACTCCACCGGATCGAACCGGCCGGTATACTGATCCTGCTCCACGATCTGCCGGACGACGGGCTTGGCGACCGTGACCTTCGGCGGCGGCCCCCCCGGCGCCTGGGCGTGGGCGGAAGTCGCCGCCACGCCGAAGCCGACGAGAAGCGAGAGAGTGCGTGCAAGTCGGCTGCGCATCGTTGTTGTTTCGGTCCCTTGGCTACCGCGCGCTACTCCCCAAAAGGAGGAAACGCTTGTGCGCGGGCACACATGACAGTGATCGAACCGGCGCGACGCATGGGATTAACGGGCGATGTCCTCGCCGGCCCCATACCAATCCTTGAACCCGCCCCGGTAATGCTCGCTCAGGTCGAGTCCGGCCCGTTGCGCCGCGACGAGGGCGTTGGCCGAGCGCACGCCCGCGGCGCAGGAGAGGACCGGCCGCCGTCCATCCGCCCGCACCAGTTCGGCCAGCGCCGCCGGGTCGAACTCGGACAGGGGGTGCGAGACCGAGCCGGGGATATGGCCCGCCTCGAATTCGTAGGCCTCGCGCACGTCGATGACCAGCAACGCCCCCTCGGCGAGGCCCTCCTTGATTGCCTTGCGATCGAGGTCGACGATTGTCATCCGGCATCGCTCCTGTGGGGAGGCAGCCCGAGGGCTGACGCTTTTTCATATTCGTCAGGGGTACGAGACGCAACTCGCTCGATGGCCGACCCCGGCGGACCTCACAGGGCGGCGAGGGTCGGCCCGACCGCCGCGAAGTGCCCCGGCCAGTCCGGCGGGGCGTAGCCGTCGAGGCGGGCGACGAGGTCGGCGCGCAGGGGAGAGCCCTCCGCCGCGAGGGCTTCGATGGCCGCGCGCCAGCCCGGCCCGTCGAGGGGATCGCGCAGGAGGGCGCGGCCGCCCGCGATCTCCCGGTGGGCCGGGATGTCGGAGGCGACCACCGGCAGGCCCGAGGCCATCGCCTCGACGACGGGGATGCCGTAGCCCTCCGTGAAGGAGGGCATCAGCAGGGCGGTGCAGGAGCGCATCACCGCCGCGAGGCCGTGGGTCGAGAGGCCGGAGGCCTCGATCACGTGCGCCCGGACACCGGGGCAGCGCTCCAGCATGTCGATGGCGCTCTCGGCCTCCCAGCCCCGCCGGCCGACGACGACGAGTTTGGGGGCCTGGGCCCCGTGCCGGTCGGCCAGATCGCGCCAGAGTTGGAACAGCAGCAGGTGGTTCTTGCGCGACTCGATGGTGCCGCAGGCGAGGAAGGTCGGGCGTGCGGGGGTCAGGCGGACCCCGGCCCGGCCGAAGGCGGGCTCCACGCCGAGATGTCCCACCGCCACGGGCGGGCGCGGCAGGCCCCAGGCGCGCAGGAGATCGAGCGTCCGCTCCCCCGTATCGACGGAGTTGACGAGGATCGCCGCCGCGTGGCGCCCGACGGTGCGCATCCGCGTCTCGTGCCGGGCGGCCTCGCCGTCGCGGCCGTATTCCGGGTGAGTGATCGGGATCACGTCGTGGACGAAGAAGGCGGCGCGCACGTCCCGCCGGTCGTAGAGCCAGTCGAACCGGCCGGGCCGGTCCAGGCGCAGGTGCGAAGTGTGCAGGTAGAGGGAGTCCCGGGGCAGGGCCGAGACCGGGCGGGCGCGGGACAGGATCCGCGCCACGGTCCGCGCCTGGATGAGCCGGCGCTGCCCCCGCGTGGCCCCGGCGGCCGGGAGACCCTCCTTCCCGGGGCCGGTCCCGCCCCCGAGACGGGCCGCGAGGCGGGCGAAGGCGGGATCCTCCCCGGCGGGGCGGTCCTCGACCCAGCCGTCCTCCACCGCCGCCACGATGGCCCGCGCCTCGTCGCGCGACAGGAGGCGCGGGCCGAGGGCGGTGGAGACGAGGCCGAAACTGTCCCCGGTCCCATCGAGGATGGCATGGGCATAGGCGAGATCGACGCGATCGATGCCGGACGGGCTCGCATGTTGCAGGCGGGTGACGAGCCGGGTGAGATCGAAGGCGGTCGGGCGATGGCTGATCACGGGCGGAGCCTGGCCTCGCGGGACGGCGGAACGGGCGCCCTGCCTACAAGCCGGCGCGGATCTGGGCCAGGGGCGTCGCGCCCCCACGACCGACAGTTGCCGGCTTTCAGCCTTTCCTGGCGTTTCGGGGCTTGCGTTCTGCCGTGCGGAGAAGCTAAGAGCCCCGGACCCTTCGGGGCGTCGGAGTGTAGCGCAGCCCGGTTAGCGCACTAGTCTGGGGGACTAGGGGTCGTGGGTTCGAATCCCGCCACTCCGACCATTATTTCCCTGACGGGCCAGGGAGATACGAGAGGCGGCCTTCGGGCCGCCTTTCTCGTTTTCGGCTCCCGCGAAAATCCTGGGGTGCCGCACGGAGCCGGTCCGACGGGTCCCGCCGGTGCCAGGGCCTCATGGGCGGTTCAGCAGCTCCCGGCTGATCTCCACGTGCCGCCTCACGTAGGTCTCGGCGCCCATCGCGTCGCGCTTCATCTTCTCCTGCGCGCGGCGGGCCATCGCCAGGGCCGCTTCGGGATCGCGCTCGATCGCGCGCAATGCGTGGCTCAGGGCCGGGACGTCGCCGGGGGGGACGAAGGTGATCTCGTCCGGGCCGAAATAGCCCTCCAGGCCGCCCGCCGCGCTCGCGACGACCGGCACCCCCGCCAGCACCGCCTCCTGGATGACCGTGATCCCGCTGGCGTGCTTGTTCGGCTTCAGGGGCACGCAGACCGCATGGGCGCTGGCGAAATAGCGGTTCATCTCCTCGTTCGTCCGCGCCCGATGGATGCTCACCGCCGGCCTGCCTTGCGCGAGGTGCTTCGGCGCCGTGCCCGAGAGGATCGTCGTGGTGGCCGCCGGGATCGCGCTCACCGCCTCCACCAGGGTCGCCCAATCCCGGTGCCGGTCGCTGCCGGGGGCGATGACGGTCAGCCCGTCGCCGCTGCGGGGGCGCGGCGCAGTCATCTGCTCGGAGGGGATGCCGAACGGGACGAGGCGGCAATCCTTCTCCGGGAACGCCCTGTGCGCCACCGCCATGTTCGCGGTCGAGTGGAAGGTCAGCACGTCCAGCCGCCGGATGAGGCGCGCGTACAGCCATTTATGGAGGATGTTCAGGCGGTCCCAGCGATCGAACAGCCAGACGCTCTGAGCGATCACCTTCGGCCCGCCGGACTTCGGCAAAAGCGCCGCCACGCCGAGGAACTGCGACTCGGTGTGCGTCCAGACCACGTCGGCATCCCGGATGGCCTGGCGCTGGTGGTAGGCGTGCAGGAGATCGAAGCCGAGGATGACGCGCAGGCCGAGCCGGACGAGCTTCCGCAGGGAGTTTTCGGGGGCCGCCTGGGAATAGGTGATGCGGCAGCCCATGTCCTCCGCCCGGCCATACCCGTAGGGGGTGGGGTCGTTGCGGCCGACGAGCTTGCCGTCCTGCCAGCCTTGACGCCACTTCACGACGTCCTTGTCGTGCGCCAGATGGACGAACACGTTCATAATGTCTTCCGGTTTTTGGCCGGCTTGATCAGTCGATGGGAGCCGATGATGGGCCTCAGGCACGATCCGTCTCCGCTTTAAGCAATTCAATCCGATAATCTATTCGCTATAGGTCACCGCGACTGGACAGGCCATGCCGCCGCCGGCCAATCGACGGTCGTCCACCACTATCCGGGTCGTTGATCAGGTGCGTCAGCAGTCCAACTCGTCGCCTGACTTCACCCGTGGCGCGGCGGTGCCCCCCCGCTCCTATCGCAGCCAGTAGCGGTCGGGTTCCACGGCGGGGGGCAACGGGCCGCCGAGGGCATCGATCACCGTCCGCTCCACCGTGCGCAGCATCGCGTCCATCGGCAGATCGTTGGGCTCGGTCCCGAAGGGCTCCTCCAGCTCGTCGCCGAGGGCATCGAGGCCGAAGAAGGTGTAGGTCACCAGCGCCACCGCCGGGGGCGTCGCCCAGCCGAGCGACCCCGACAGCCCTACCGGCAGGAACAGGCAGTAGAGCCACGCCGTCCGGTACACGAGCAACGTGTAGGCGAAGGGAACCGGCGTGTTGCGGATGCGCTCGCAGGTGGTGTGGATCGTCGAAAGGTCGGCGATCTTCTTCTCCAGCATGACGAACAGCACGTCGGTCAGCGCCCCGGCCCGGAAGGCATGGGTGAGGTCGGCGAGGATGAGCTTGAGCGCCGCGTCGGAGGGGCTCGGGCTGGCGGCCAGCTCCGCCGCCTCGGTCCTGGGCAGCCAGAGGCCGGCGGCCTTCGCCTCGTCTCCGCCCCGCAGGTAGGCGTGCAGACCGGCGGAGAACGCGACGACCCGCAGGAGGCAGGCCCGGCGCAGGGGCTCGTAGCCCGCCTCGGGCAGGAGCGCGGGGATGGTGCGGGCGAGCCCCCGGGTCTCGACGATCAGGAGCCCCCAGGCCTTGCGGGCCTCCCACCAGCGGTCGTAGCAGGCGTTGTTGCGGAAGCTGAGGAAGATCGACAGGGCGAGGCCGATGAGGGTGAAGGGGCCCGCCCCCGCCGTGACCGGGAAGGCCCATGGCCAGCGCTGCTCGGCGGCGACGACCACCATCGAGAACGCGGTGAGGCCGACCACCGTCGGAGCCACCCGCGGCAGCACGGATCCGCGCAGGGCGAAGAGCACGGTGAAGAGGGTGGGGCGCGGACGGACGATCATGGTCATTCTCTAGCCACCCCCGAGGGCCGGCGACAGCCTCCCCATGATGCGCCACGCTATTGTGCGGCGCGGAGTTGACAACGCGCCGCAACGGGTGCGACTGCGCCGCCTTCGTTTCGAGGGGCCTCTCCGCCGCGCCGGCGTCCTGCACCGGCGGGGGTTGCCCCGGAGGGGGGCGGCGCCGGACGCCGCGGCAGCGATGCGCGCACTCATCTTCCCCGGCCAGGGCAGCCAGGTCGTCGGCATGGCCAAGGATCTGGCCGCGGCCTTCCCACAGGCCCGCGCCGTCCTCGACGAGGTGGACGAGGCCCTCCACCAGAAGCTCTCGCACCTGATGTTCGAGGGACCGGCGGAGGAGCTGACGCTCACCGCCAACGCCCAGCCGGCCCTGATGGCCGCGAGCCTCGCCGTCCTGCGGGTGCTGGAGGCCGAGCGCGGCCTCGACCTGGAACGGGACGTCGCCTGCGTCGCCGGGCATTCCCTCGGGGAATACTCCGCCTTGGCCGCCGCCGGCAGCCTCACCCTCGCCGACGCCGCGCGCCTGCTCCGTATCCGGGGCGAGGCGATGCAGGCCGCCGTGGCCCCCGGGGCCGGGGCGATGGCCGCGCTCATCGGCACCGATGTCGCCGCCGCCCACGCCCTGGCCGAGGCCGCCGCCGAGGGGGCGGTGTGCGATGTCGCCAACGACAACGGCGGGGGGCAGGTGGTCCTCTCGGGCGACCGCGCCGCCGTGGAACGGGCCGTGGCCCTCGCCCCGGGCAAGGGGATCAAGCGGGCGGTGATGCTCAACGTCTCCGCGCCCTTCCACTGCCGCCTCATGGCCCCGGCCGCCGGCCGGATGGCGCTGGCCCTGGCGGCGGTCTCGCTGCAGCCGCCCCGGGTGCCGCTCTATGCCAATGTCACCGCCGCGCCGGTCCCGGGCCCGGAGGAGATCCGCACGACCCTGGTGGAGCAGGTCACCGGCACCGTCCGCTGGCGGGAGAGCGTCGCCGCCATGGCGGAGGCCGGCGTGATGCGCTTCGACGAACTCGGCGCCGGCAAGGTTTTGGCGGGCCTCGTCAAGCGCATCGCCTCCGGCGCGCAGGCCTCCTCCATCGGCACGCCCGCCGACGTCGCCGCCTTCGCGCCCTGATCCCGATTCCCGAACCCCGGACCCGACCCATGTTCGATCTGACCGGCCGCAAGGCCCTCGTCACCGGCGCCACCGGCGGCCTCGGTCAAGCCATCGCCCGCACCCTGCACGCGGCGGGGGCCACGGTGGCCCTCTCCGGCACCCGGCCCGAGGCCCTGGAGGCGCTGGCGCAGGAACTGGGCGAGCGCGCCGCGCCGGTCCCGGCCAACCTGTCGGACACCGCCGCCGTGGAGGCCCTGGTGCCCGCCGCCGAGGAGGCGATCGGCCCCCTCGACATCCTCGTGAACAACGCCGGCATCACCCGCGACAACCTCTTCATGCGGATGAAGGACGAGGAGTGGGATGCGGTGATCGCCGTGAACCTCACCGCCTCCTTCCGCCTGTCGCGGGCGGCGGTGAAGGGCATGATGCGCCGCCGGCACGGCCGGATCATCGGCATCGGCTCCGTGGTCGGGTCTACCGGCAACCCCGGCCAGGGCAACTACGCCGCCGCCAAGGCCGGCCTTGTCGGCATGACCAAGGCGCTCGCCGCCGAGGTCGCCTCCCGGGGGATCACCGTGAACTGCATCGCGCCGGGCTTCATCGCCTCGCCGATGACCGACGCCCTGAACGAGAAGCAGCGCGAGGGCATCCTCACCCGGGTGCCGGCCGGGCGCCTCGGCGTGGGCGCGGAGGTGGCCGCCGCCTGCCTCTACCTCGCCTCGGCGGAGGCGGGCTATGTCACCGGCCACACGCTGCACGTGAATGGCGGCATGGCGATGTTTTGAGCGCGGAACGGGTCAAGGCACTGAAAAACCACACCTCTGAACGCTTTGTGAACGACCTCTCGCCAGCGCCGGAACCCTGTGCTACCACCCGTTTCGGCCGTACAGGGGGTTGACGGTTCAGCGGGTTTTCAGTCCAAGGCCCCTGCATCGGGGCTGACCCGGTTTACCTCGAAACACGCGCGATCAAACACCGGCCATCCAGTGCCCTCAGGCGAGGCGGGCCACGGCACAAGAAAACGCGAACAGACCAGCTAAGGACGAGGACGCAAGACCGATGAGCGATATCGCTGAGCGCGTGAAGAAGATCGTGGTCGAGCACCTGGGCGTCGAGCCCGAGAAGGTGGTCGAGAGCGCTAACTTCATCGACGACCTCGGTGCCGACAGCCTCGACACCGTCGAGCTGGTGATGGCCTTCGAGGAAGAGTTCAACGTCGAGATTCCGGACGACGCCGCCGAGACGATCCAGACGGTCGGGGATGCGGTGAAGTTCCTGGAGAAGAACACGGCCGCCTGAGGGGTCGGTTCGGGTTTCACGCGGCGCGGCTGTGGCGATTTCGCCCCCGCGCCGTTATGCGTTTGAAGGGCAAAACGGGACGGGATCGATGCGGCGGGTTGTGGTCACGGGTCTGGGCATGGTCACGCCGCTCGGCAGCGGAGTCGAGCACACCTGGAGCCGGTTGATCGCCGGCGACAGCGGGGCCGGCCCGATCCGTGGCTTCGAATCCGCCGACCTGCCCTGCCGGATCGCCTGCCAGGTTCCCTTCGGCGACGGGACGAACGGCACGTTCAACCCCGACGCCGCCATGGACCCGAAGGAGCAGCGCAAGGTCGATCCGTTCATCGTCTACGCGATGGCGGCGGCCGACGAGGCGATCGCGGATTCCGGCTGGGTCCCGGCCACCGAGGATGACCGCTACGCCACCGGCGTGCTGATCGGCTCGGGCATCGGCGGCATCGGCGGCATCTACGACGCCTCGGTGACCCTGCACGAGAAGGGCCCGCGCCGCATCTCGCCGTTCTTCATCCCCGGCCGCATCATCAATCTCGCGGCGGGGCAGGTTTCGATCAAGCACGGCCTCAAGGGCCCGAACCACGCGGTGGTCACCGCCTGCTCCACGGGCGCCCACGCCATCGGCGACGCCAGCCGGCTCATCGCGCTGGGCGATGCCGACGTGATGGTGGCCGGTGGGGCCGAATCGCCGGTGAACCGTCTCTCCATCGCCGGCTTCTCGGCCTGCCGCGCCCTCTCCACCGGCTTCAACGACGCGCCCGAGAGGGCGTCCCGGCCCTACGACAAGGACCGCGACGGCTTCGTCATGGGCGAGGGCGCGGGCGTGGTGGTGCTGGAGGAATACGAACACGCCAAGGCCCGTGGAGCGAAGATCTACGCCGAGATCATCGGCTACGGCCTCTCGGGGGACGCCTACCACATCACCTCGCCCTCGCCGGACGGCGACGGGGCCTTCCGCTGCATGACGGCGGCGGTGAAGCGGGCGGGCATCGAGCCGTCGCAGATCGACTACATCAACGCCCACGGCACCTCGACGCCCGCAGGCGACGAACTCGAACTCAAGGCGATCGAGCGGTTGCTGGGGGACGATGCGCCGAAGGCGACGATGTCCTCCACCAAGAGCGCGGTGGGTCACCTCCTCGGCGCCGCCGGGGCGGTGGAGGCGATCTTCTCAATTCTCACCATCCGCGACGGCGTGATCCCGCCGACCCTCAACCTCGATCACCCCAGCGTCGAGACCGGGATCGACCTTGTGCCCCATGAGGCCAAGCGCAAGCGGGTTGATGTGGCCCTGTCGAACTCCTTCGGCTTCGGTGGGACCAACGCATCGCTGGTGATGCGGCGGGTCTGAGCAGCCAACGCCTCGTCCCGTTCGGGGATCGGTGCAGTTCGCCGGCCGGAGAGGTCCGGTAGGGCGGGTGGCGTTTCCCATTCCCAGGCGGAAGCGTACGGAGCATCCCCATTCCCCGCCCTGTGGGGAGAGGGCATGTCAGTCCCGGGCGGCCATCCCCACCCCAAACCGCCTTGCACAGGTGGCGACGGCGTTTCCCGTAATCCGTGAAGCACGGAAAACGCCCCGATCCATACCTTCTGCCGCCTGCTCTTACGACGAACCGGCATCCACTCCGGCGGGAAACGCCCTAGAGCCGGCCGTTCGGCGTCAGCCGATGCACCACCTCCGGCAGGGCCTGGGACAGTTCGGCGAGCAGCGCGCTACGGTCCATCCCGGTCTCCCGCTCCAGGGAGGAGACGGTGTCGTCGCCAAGCGCCCGGGCAAGCTGGTCGGGGCCGATGGCGTGGTTTCCCCCATGGCCGATCCAGGACTCGATCACCCCTCCGAGGCCGGCCTGACGGAAGCGATCCACCAGGGGGCCGAGGCCGCCGGTCTCCTCGGCATCCGGGCGGGCCGAGGCCTGCGAAGACCCGGCACCGCCACCACCGAGCATCCCGGACAGGTCGTCGAAGCCGCTTCCCGGCAGGGACTCGTCGGCCGGAGGCTCGCCGCCCGAACCCACCGGGCCGGTATCCCTGCGCCCGCCATGCTGATCGAAGCCGCCGAGATCGCCGGAATCCCCCTGCGGGGCCGGGTACGGCATCCGGGCTCCGCCGGGGCCGCCGGAGCGGTCCGCGTCGGGACCGGGCTCGCCCTGGCTCCCCCGCCCGAAGATGTCCCCGAACCCGCCGCCCGCGCCCTTCGCGAGGAGGAGCATGAGAAGGGCCTTCACCAGGGGGGACATGCCGCCCTGACGCCCGCCGAACATCTGGCCGAGAACGCCGCCGATCACGGATTCGAGCATACCCATCGCCGTGTACTCCTGCGTGTCCCCTCGCGGATCGCCGGCATCAACGTCCCGCGCCGGTCGTTCGGTTCCCCAGGGCGCCCAGGGCGCAACCGGTGAGATACAGGGGTAGCATCAGCGCCGCGCCCTCCAGCCAGAACCCCGGCAGGCCGGGCACGGCCTGCGCCAGCGCGACAGTCATCAGGATGAGGGCGAGGCCGGAGAGGCCGAGGGAGATGGCCCGGCTGTCGGGCCAGCCGGCGAGGAAGCCCACGGCCCAGCCGAGCGCCACCGCCCCGGCGAGGCCGGGCCAGAACGCAGTGATAAGAAAGATCACGGGTGGTCAGCCTCCGGCGGGGACAGGGCGGTCACGGTGCCAGCGCCACCGTCGCCGGCCCCGCCCCCCGGTCGGGTCCGGCCGAGACCTGCCCCGGCCGCATCCCGGCCTGGAGCAGGTAATCGACGAGGGCCTGCGCCCGCAGGTGGGCGAGGCCGGATTCCTCCTCCGGCTTCGCTTCGGCGGCGGTGTTCCCGTCGGCCTTCTCATCGGGCTTCCCGGTCTCGGGCTTGGGGGCCGTCTTCGCGGCTTGGGCCTTCGTGGCGGGCTTCGGCGCTGCCTTGGCGGCGGGTTTGGGGGGCGCCTTCCCCTCGTCGGCGGGGGGTGGCGGCTTGGCGCCGGGCGGGTCGGCGGGGCCTGAGACCGCCACCCGCAGGTCGGGGCAGGCCTTACCCAGGGCCGCCAGGGCATCCAGCGCCGGGTAGAAGGCGGGCGTGAGGCTGGTGCTGCCCACTGGGAAGCGCAGGTCGGCGGCGGCCGTGGCGGCGGCGACGCCCTGGCGGCAGGTCTCCGGGTCGCGGCGCTCCTCCGGCTCGCGGGGGGCGACGGCGCTCGTGCCCCGCCAGCCCGGAGGCAGGGCGGCGGCGAGGCGATCCGGGATGCGGCCGGCGGCCTCCCGGTAGAGGGATTGGCCGGAGAGCGTCAGGCTGCGGTCGTTCACGGCGACCTCCCCCGTGGCGAGGGTGGTGAGGAGGCCGGCGCCGGCCTCGAGGGCGGGGGCCAGACCCGGGGGAGCACCCTCGGCGAGGCGGGTCCGGTCGATCACCGGCTCCCGGTAGACCCGCTGACGGAGCGCCGCGAGGACCCGGCGGCGGGTGTCCTCGTCCGGCAGGTGGCCGCTGAGGGTCACGGCCTCCGGGCTCCTGCGCAGGCTGACCCGGTAGGGCGAGAGCGGCCGGGCGGTGAGGGCGACGGTGCCGGCGGAGGTCCCGGCGGGGCGGGCCTCGCGCAGCAGGGTGCCGGCCTCGGGGATCGCCTCGGGGTCGATGGCGTCGCCGCTCACCGAGACGGCGCCTCCGGCATAGGTCACCTGTCCGGCCTGGATCAGCCCCGCCAGCCGGCCCATGAACTCCACCAGCGCCCGGGGATCGATGCCCCCGGGCAGGCCCCGGGCGGTCTGGAGGCGGTCGTCCACCGGGCCTCCCTCCGCCAGGGTCGTCGCGGTGGCCAGGGCCGCCTGCCGGGCGGCCTCGGTGGGCACGTAGCCCGTGAGGAGAATGCCGCCGCCCTTCCGTTCCAGGGTCAAGCGGTCGTCGCCGATTCGCGGGGGCAGGATCTCGATCTTGCCCAGGCTGAACCCCTCCGGCGGACGGGCCAGGGCGGCGCGCAGGGCATCGTAGGCCGAGAGGTCCACCGCCTCGCCGGAGAGGCTGAGCACGGTGTCGGTCAGGGCGGCCCGGCCCCCGGGGGCGAGGCTCGGCAGGCGGGCGGCGAGGAAGGCGGCGGCGGCGGGGAAATCGGGTGGGGCGCCCCGCGCGGCGCGGGCGCCGTCGCGGAGCTGCGTGCCTGTGCCGACGGCCCCCGTGACCTCGACCTCGAGGGCGCGCCGGCCGATCTCGACGGGGCGGCTCCCCTCCAGGGCGACGCTCGTCCCGCCGGTGCGGGTGGCCGACCAGTGGAACGGTGCCACCGTCTCCACGAGACCGATTTCGGAGAGGATCCGTCGGGGACCATCGAGGGCGGCGAGTTCGGCGAGCACGATGGCCCGCCCGGCGACATCCGGGGCTTCCCCCTCGGCGATCAGGTCCCGGCCCCGGGCGGTGACGCGCAGCCAGGGCTCGCCCTGGGCGGTGGTGGTGCGGGCGGCGATGGCCTCCCCGCCGGCGGCGATCCGCGCGGCGACGCCGGGGCCGGACCACAGGGCGACGGCGGCCCAGACGGCGGCGAGCGGCAGCACGCCGACGATCCAGCCGACGCGGCGCAGGGCTCGGGCGGATGTCTCGAACAGAGGCACGGCTCGGGTCCGGTGGGAGGTGGGCGCCATCATAGCACAGGCTGTTTCCGGCGGCATGAGGGCGGGGCGGCCCCTCAGCCGTCCCGCAGCATCTCCAGTTCGAGCCAGCGGTCCTCGGCGGCGGCGAGTTCCGTCTCGGCCTGCGCCAGGGTGGCGCTCGCCTTCTCGAAGCGGGCCGGGTCCCGGGCGTAGAGGTCCGGGTCGGCGAGGATGCCCTTGATCTGGACGATCGCCCCTTCGAGCTTCTCGATGCGGGCCGGCAGGGTCTTCAGTTCGTGCTGGTCCTTGAAGCCGAGCTTGGGCTTGCCCGGGGGCGGCGGGGCGGTCCGCTCCTTCGGCTCGGCGCGCTCCGCCTTGGCCTTGCCGGCCACCGCCCGCGCCTCCACGCCCTTGCCCCGCTGCGAGAGCATGTCGGTATAGCCGCCGGCATACTCGACCCAGCGCCCCTCACCCTCAGAGACCAGCACGGCGCCGACCACCCGGTCGAGGAAGTCGCGGTCGTGGCTGACGAGAAGCAGGGTGCCCTCGTAGTCGTCCAGCATCTCCTGGAGGAGGTCGAGGGTTTCGAGGTCGAGGTCGTTGGTGGGCTCGTCGAGGACGAGGAGGTTCGAGGGCTGCGCCAGGGCCTTGGCGATCAGGAGCCGGTTGCGCTCGCCGCCGGAGAGGACCGAGACCGGGGTGCGCGCCTGTTCGGGGGAGAACAGGAAGTCCTTGAGGTAGCCGATCACGTGGCGGGGGCGCCCGTTGACGGTGACGCTGTCGCCCCGCCCGCCGGTGAGCACGTCGGTGACGGTCATGCCCGGCTCCAGGCCGGCCCGGCCCTGATCGAGGATCACCGGCTTGAGGTTCGTGCCCAGCACGATGTCCCCCGTATCGGGGGCGATCTCGCCGGTCAGCAGCTTGATGAGGGTCGACTTGCCCGCCCCGTTGGCGCCGACGATGCCGAGGCGGTCGCCGCGCATCACCCGCAGGGTCAGGGTGTCGACGATCGGCCGCTCGCCGTAGGATTTCGCGATGCCCCGGGCCTCCGCCACGAGGGTGCCGGAGGATTCCACCTCGCTCGCCTGCATGGTCACGCTCCCGACCGGGCGGCGGTGCTCCCGCCGGTCCTTGCGCAGCGCGTGGAGGTTGCCGAGGCGGCGCACGTTGCGCTTGCGCCGGGCGGTGACGCCGTAGCGGAGCCAGTGCTCCTCGTCGGCGATCTTGCGGTCGAGCTTGTGCTGGTTGCGCTCCTCTTCCTCCAGGAAGGCGTCGCGCCACGCCTCGAAGCCGGAGAACCCCTGCTCGATGCGCCGGGTCTCACCCCGGTCGAGCCACACGGTGGACCGCGACAGGGCCGAGAGGAAGCGCCGGTCGTGGCTGATGAGGACGAGGGCCGCGCGGATTCCCTTCAACTCGGCTTCGAGCCACTCGATGGCCGGCAGGTCGAGGTGGTTCGTCGGCTCGTCGAGGAGCAGCACGTCGGGCTCGGGGGCCAGGGCGCGGGCGAGCGCCACCCGGCGCCCCTCCCCCCCGGAGAGGCGGGCGGGATCCTCCTCGCCGGTCATGCCCAAGCTCTCCAGCAGGTAGCGGGCCCGGTGGGTCGGGTCGCCCGGGGCGAGCCCCGCCTCCACGAAGTCGAGGGTGTTGGAAAAGCCGGAGAAGTCCGGTTCCTGCGCGAGGTAGCGGATCGTCGTGCCGGGCTGGACGAACAGCCGGCCCTTGTCCGGCTCCACGAGGCCGGCGGCGATCTTCATGAGCGTCGACTTGCCCGAGCCGTTGCGGCCCACGAGGCAGGTGCGATCACCGGGGGCGATGGTGAGGTCGGCGCGGGTGATCAGCGGCGTGCCGCCGAAGGTCAGCGCAACATCCTGAAGGGTGAGAAGCGGGGGGGCGGCCATGGCATGTGTCAAACGTCATGGGATCCCAAAGGGCAAGCCCTTTGGCGGGGGCGG
>JAKONI010000096.1 GCA_022702015.1 Beijerinckiaceae bacterium
GGGATGTTGTCGTGCTTCTTCCAGGGCTGCTCCATCTCCTTGGTGCGCAGCATCCCGAGCGCCCGGGCGATCCGCCGCCGGGTGGAGTGGGGCATGATCACCTCGTCGATGTAGCCGCGCTCCGCCGCCACGAACGGCGAGAGGAAGCGGCCCTCGTACTCGGCGGTGCGGGCGGCGATCTTGTCCGGGTCGCCGAGTTCGTTGCGGAAGATGATCTCCACCGCGCCCTTGGCCCCCATCACCGCGATCTGCGCGGTGGGCCATGCATAGTTCACGTCCGCGCCGACATGCTTCGAGGCCATGACGTCGTAGGCGCCGCCGAACGCCTTGCGGGTGATGATCGTCACCAGCGGCACGCTGGCTTGGCTGTAGGCGAAGAGCAGCTTGGCGCCGTGCTTGATGAGGCCGCCGTATTCCTGCGCCGTGCCCGGCAGGAAGCCCGGCACGTCCACGAAGGTGACGATCGGGATCGAGAAGGCGTTGCAGTAGCGCACGAACCGGGCCGCCTTCCGCGAGGCGTCCGAATCGAGCACACCCGCCAGCACCAGGGGCTGGTTGGCGACGAAGCCGACGGTGCGGCCCTCGATCCGGCCGAAGCCGGTGATGATGTTGCGGGCGTAGGCCGCCTGGATCTCGAAGAAGTCGCCCTCATCGACGATCCGGCGGATCAACTCGCCCATGTCGTAGGGCTTGTTCGGGTTGTCGGGGATGAGCGTGTCGAGCGACATGTCGAGACGGTTCACGTCGTCGAAGCTCTCGATCTCCGGCACGCCGTCGATGTTGTTGGCGGGGAGGAAATCGAGCAGGCGGCGGATCTGGAGGATCGCCTCCACGTCGTTCTCGAAGGCGCCGTCGGCGATCGAGGACTTGGAGGTGTGGACCTTCGCCCCGCCCAGTTCCTCGGCGGTCACGACCTCGTTGGTGACGGTCTTCACCACGTCGGGCCCGGTCACGAACATGTAGCTCGTGTCGCGGACCATGAAGATGAAGTCGGTCATGGCCGGAGAGTAGACGTCGCCGCCGGCGCAGGGACCCATGATCACCGAGATCTGCGGGATCACCCCCGAGGCCATCACGTTGCGGCGGAACACCTCGCCGTAGCCGCCGAGCGCCGCCACACCCTCCTGGATGCGGGCGCCGCCGGCATCGAAGATGCCGATGATCGGGGCGCGCATCTTCAGCGCCATGTCCTGCACCTTCACGATCTTGGCGGCGTGCGTCTCGGACAGCGAGCCGCCGAACACCGTGAAGTCCTTGGAGAAGAGGAACACCGTGCGGCCGTTGATGGTGCCCCAGCCGGTCACCACGCCGTCGCCGGGGACCTTCTGGTTCTCCATGCCGAAATCAGTGGAGCGGTGCTGCACGAACATGTCGAACTCCTCGAACGACCCGTGGTCGAGGAGGAGGTCGATGCGCTCCCGGGCGGTGAGCTTGCCGCGCTTGTGCTGGGCCTCGACGCGCTTCTCGCCACCGCCGAGGCGCGCCTGGTCGCGCCGCTCCGCCAGCTTGTCGAGGATATCCTTCATGATGGTCGTCCCGCCCCTGGCCTGCCCCGCTCTCCGTTTCGGATCGAGCTTGGGCGTTTGCTGTCGGAGCGGCCTTAGCACGGGCCTTTCGGCCGGCAAACCGATCTCAACTCAGCCTTGAGGGGGAGAATGGTGGACGGTGCAGGGATCGAACCTGCGACCTTTCCCGTGTGAAGGGAACGCACTACCGCTGTGCTAACCGTCCGTTCCGCCACCCGCGCTGGACGCGGGACGCGACGGGGAAGCGGGGGGAGCGTGCCGCCCCGCGACCGGATGACGGGCTTCTAGGGCCCTCGCCCCCGCGTCGTCAAGCGGGGTCGTGCCAGGATCGCGCCGCGCGGTTGACAATCGCGGCTTGGCGGTGCGCTGTGCCGGAATGAGCGAGGCACAAGCGGGCCCGGGACCGGAGGAGGGGACCGCGGAGGCGCCACGGCGGCTCCGGGTGGCGATCACCTATTGCGTGCAATGCAACTGGCTGTTGCGCGCGGGCTGGATGGCGCAGGAACTTCTCTCGACGTTCAAGGATGACCTCGGCGAAGTCGCGCTGATCCCTGCCACGGGGGGCGCGTTCAGGATCGAGGCGGACGGCGTTCTCCTGTGGGAGAGGGTGCGCGACGGGGGATTTCCCGACGTGAAGGCCCTCAAGCAGCGCGTCCGCGACCATCTCGACCCCGGGCGCGATCTCGGCCATATCGACAGGTGATGATGGTCTCGCACGCTGTAGGCTGCCCCCGCCCCCGGACTCCACGAGAGCCCTAGCGGTGGGCCCGCGACACGAGGGGGGATACGGCGCGCCCGCCGCCCCCGCCCGCCGTTCCTGGCTCGCCCGCCGTTTCCGCCGGTTCGGTCGGAACGGCTTCTCGACGCAGGTCTACCTCATCGCCCTCGTGGTGGCGCTGATCGGCCCTGGCCTCCTGTTCACCGCGATCCTGCTCATGCGCTACGCCTCGGCGGAGCGGGCGCGGTTCGAGCAGGATGCCCGGGAGAACGTGCGCGGCATCAGCCTGTCCCTCGACAGGGACGTGGCCGGGCTGGTTTCCGTCCTCCAGACGCTGGCGACCTCACCCCGCCTCCGCGACGGCGATTTCGCGGCCTTCGACGCGCAGTCACGCCTCGTGCGCGGTTCCATCGACCTCGACGTGCTGCTGCGGCGGCCGAACGGGCAGGAGGTGGTGAATACCGGCGTGCCCCGGGGGGCGCCGATGCCGGTCGCCCCCCTGCCGATCGACCAGGAACTGGCGAGGGGCCAAGTGAAGGCCCTGGTCAGCGGCTTCGTCCCGGGGATGACCCCGGAGGACGCGACCTACTCGGTCGGCGTTCCGGTGATGGTCGATGGCGGGGTCGCCTACATCCTCAGCTTCACGGTCCCCGTCTCGCGGCTCCAGGGGATCCTGGCGCGGGAGGTGGTCCAGGGGTGGACCACCGGCATGTCGGACCGCAACGGCATCGTCCTCGCCCGCCTGCCCGATCCGGCGGCGGTGGTCGGCAAGCCCCGCCTCCCCAGCCTGCGCCAGAAGATCACCAGCACGAGCGGCGTCTGGGAGGGGCAGGACCGGCAGCGCCGGCCGGTCGTCGTGGTGGAGGCCCGCTCGCGGCTCACCGGCTGGACCGTCGCGACGAGCATCCCCCAGACCCTCGTCGACGCCCGGGTGCGGCGCTGGGTCTGGGCCTTCGCGGGGTTCGGGCTCCTGGTGCTGGCCACCTCCTCGGTGCTGGCGGTGAGCCTGTGGGCGCGGGTCACGCGGCCCCTGCGGCTGCTGGCGGCCTCCGGCCCGGCGCTGGCCCGGGGCGAGGCGATTCCCCCGGTGCCCTCGCCGGTCCACGAGATCCAGCGCCTCGGCACGGTGCTGTCGGACGCCTCCCTGCGGATCCGCACCCGCGAGGAGGAGCGCGACCGGGCGTTGGCCGAGACCAAGCGGGGCCTCTCCGCGCTCAAGGAAAGCGAGGCCCGGTTTCGGCACATGGCCGATTCGGCCCCCGCGCTGATCTGGATGACCGACGAGGATGGCGAGGTCAGCTTCGCCAACCTGCATTTCGATCACCTGTTCGGAATGCCCGCCGATGCGATGGCCGATGCCGGGTGGGAGCGGATCATCCACCCCGACGACCTCGACAGCTTCCGGGGGATCTTCGAGGGCGCCTTCGCGGTGCGGGGGCCGTTCCGTACCGAGACGCGGGTCATCGACCGGACCGGCGCCGTCCGCTGGCTGCGCTGCGAGGGCGTGCCCCGCCTCGACGATGCCGGCCGCTTCCTCGGCTATACCGGCTGCAACGTCGACATCACCGACGCCAAGCTCGCCGAGGAGCACCTGCTGCTGCTGATCCACGAACTCAACCACCGGGTGAAGAACACCCTGGCGACCGTGCAGTCGATCGCGGCGCAATCCCTGCGCGGCCTCGATGGGCCAGAGGCCGAGGCCGCCCGGGCCGCCTTCGAGGCGCGCCTGCTGGCGCTCGCCCGCGTCCACGACGTGCTGACGAAGGAAAGCTGGGACGGGGCGGAACTGTCCGCCGTGGTCGCCGACGCGATCCGCCCCCTCGACGCGGCGGGGAACGCCCCATCGCGGTTCCGGGTCGAGGGGCCGCCGCTCCGGCTCTCCCCCCGGCTCGCCCTGTCCATCGCCATGGCCCTGCACGAGCTCGGGACGAACGCGGTGAAATACGGCGCCCTGTCGAACGAGGGGGGCACCATCGGCATCGCCTGGGCCCTGCGTCGGGACGAAGAGATCCAGCTTTGCCTCCGGTGGGAAGAGCGCGGCGGTCCGCCGGTGTCGAAGCCGACCCGGACGGGTTTCGGGTCCCGGCTGATCGAGCGCAGCCTCGCCCGGGAACTGGCCGGCGAGGTCACGCTCACCTACGAGCCCACGGGCGTGGTCTGCACCATCGACGCGCCGGTGCCGCCGCCGGGTCTCGCCGAGCGCAAGTCCGCCCCCGCACCGACCCGGATCGCGCCGTTGCCGCTGGCGGGGTGATTTGAGTGTGTTCCTAGTGCATCGATCCAGACGGAGGCTTCAGCCGTGTCTGGAAAAATTGATGCAAAAACAAAAGGCTAGTGCTCTGGCGCATGAACGAAGTGACTGCGTCAGTGCACTAGCGGATAGTGGGGTGTCGCGGGTTGCCGACACCCTCGTTCGCCCGTCGCCGCTTCAATGATAAGGGTCGGCCGCGTCCCTGAGCCCGTCGCCGACGAAATTGAAGGCCAGCACCGTCACGAGGACGGGCACCACCGGCAGCAGCAGCCAGGGGTAGAGCTGCACGGCGGCGAGGTTCTGGGCGTCGTTCAGGAGCACGCCCCAACTCGTCACCGGCGGGCGCAGGCCGAGCCCCAGGAAGGACAGGGCGGTCTCGCCCAGGATCATCGTCGGGATCGAGAGGGTCGCCGAGGCGATGAGGTGGCTCATGAAGTTGGGGATGAGGTGACGGCCGATGAGCCGGGCGGGCGAGGCCCCCATCAGTTCGGCGGCCTGCACGAAATCCTCCTCGCGCAGGGCCAGGAGCTTGCCGCGCACCGCCCGGGCGAGGCCCGGCCAGTCGAGCAGGCCGAGGATCACGGTGATCCCGAAGAAGATGAGCAGCGGGCTCCAGTTCGGCGGCAGGGCGGCCGAGAGGGCGAGCCACAGGGGCAGTTCGGGGATCGAGCGGATGAGCTCGATGAGCCGCTGCACGGCGGCGTCCGCCGTCCCGCCGAAATACCCGGCGATTCCCCCGAACAGCAGGCCGAGCGCGAAGGAGATCGCCACCCCCACGAGGCCGATCGTCAGCGAGATCCGGGTGCCGTAGACGATCCGCGAGAACAGGTCGCGCCCGAGCCGGTCGGTACCGAGCAGGAACAGGGTGCCCCCCTCGGGGGGGCAGGCGAGGTGCAGGTCGCCGTGGACGAGGCCCAACCAGTCGTAGCCGTCCCCCCGGCAGAGGAAGCGCAGGGGCGCCGGCCTCGTCATGTCGCTCACGTAGTCCCGGCGGAACGTGTCCATGTCGAGGTGGGACTTGTAGGGGTAGACGAAGGGCCCGACGAACCGGCCCTCGTGGAACAGGTGGATGCCCTGCGGCGGGGCGTAGAGGTAGTCGCCGTCGCGCTTGGCCTGTCCGTAGGGGGCGATCATCTCCACGAAGGGGATGAGGGCGTAAAGCACCAGCAGGATCAGCGCGAAGGCCACCGCCAGCCGGTGGCGCAGGAACTTGCGGGCGATCAGCCGCCACGCGGAGGCCGAGGCGACGGGGCTGTCCCCCCGCTCGTCCGGGGTGAAGGGCGCCGGATCGACGAAGTGCTGCGAAGCCGTGAGGCCGGGGGGCACTGGCCGGTTCATCGCAGGCCCATGCGGATGCACGGATCGAGCCAGACCAGGGCGAGGTCGGAGATGAGCATGCCCACCAGGGTCAGGGCGGCGACGAACATCAGGATGAAGGCCGCCATGAACTGATCTTGGTTGCGCAGGGCTTCCAGCAGCAGCGGCCCCACGGTCGGCAGGCTCAACACCAGCGAGACCAGCACCGACCCGGAGACGAGGTGCGGCAACAGGTTGCCGATATCGGCCACGAACGGGTTCAGCGACATGCGGAACGGATACTTCAGCAGGGCGCGGGTCGGCGGCAGGCCCTTGGCGCGGGCCGTCACTGTGTAGGGCTTGGCGAGTTCATCGAGGAGGTTCGCCCGCATTCGCCGGATCATCGCGGCGGTGCCGCCCAGCCCGATCACCAGGGTGGGGACGATGAGGTGGGCGAGCAGCGAGCGGATCTTCTCCCCGTCCCAGGGCCGGTTGGTGAGGGCGGCGTCATAGAGGCCGCCGATGGACAGGCCGAACCAGCGGTTGGCGTAGAACAGCAGGATCAGCGCCAGCAGGAAGCCCGGCACCGCCAGGCCGACATAGCCGAGCAGCGTCACCACCGCGTCCCCGAGGGTGTGCCGGTGGGTGGAGGAGTAGATCGCCGCCGGGATCGCGACGACGTGCACGAAGACCAGGGCCGTGACGTTGACGA
>JAKONI010000120.1 GCA_022702015.1 Beijerinckiaceae bacterium
GGTTCTCCGAGGCCATGCTGGTGCCGCATGCCGGCTCGACGGGCGCCGGCGTCGCCTTCGTCGATGCAGCCGGCGAGAACTGCCTGGCGGTCTGCCTCGGCGCCAACCTCGCCCTCGCTGCGGAGGATGTCCGAGCCGCGGCCGCCCGCGTCGGGCAGGCCGACCTCGTGGCGGCGACGTTCGAATCGCCGGACGCCCCCATCCGCGAGGCCTTCGCCCTGGCTCGGACGCGGGGTCTTCCCACCCTGCTGAATCCCTCGCCGGTGCGTGCCCTCGACCCGGCGATCCTGGCCGACACTGCGATCCTCGTCGTCAATGCGGTGGAGGCGGCCGATCTGGGCCTCGGCGCTCCCGACGCCATCGCTGCGGCCCGGGCCGCGACGCCGGCCATCGCCGCCCTGCTGGACGGCGGCCTCGAGCTCCTGGTGGTGACCCTGGGGCAGTGCGGCGCGATCGCGTTCCGCCGCGGAGTGCCGCCCCTGCGCCAGCCGGCCTTCGCCGTGACGGCGGTCGATACGGTCGGGGCGGGGGACGCCTTCGCGGCCGGGCTGATGGCGGGCCTGCTCGCACAACAGCCCCTCGACGCGACCCTGCGGCAGGCCGCGGCCTGCGGCGCCCTCACGACCCGCCGGTTCGGGGCCTTCGACGCCTTTCCGACCGCGCAGGCGTTGGCCGCCTTCCTGGACGAAGCCGGACCTCGCCTCAGGCCGCATCCAGGCACGGCGCCGTCTGCCCGCTGAACATCGAGAGCGAGGCGACGATGCTCAGCAGCTCCGCCTGCCGCTTGGTCCCGGTCTTGTTGAAGATCGAGGTGAGCTGGGTGCGAACGGTGCTTGTCTGGACGCCGACGCTCTCGGCGTAGCTCTGCAGGCGCGAGCCCCCGGCCAGCGCCTGGAGCAGGCGCGCTTCCGCCGGGGTGAGGTCGAACAGCAGGTTCAGGAGGCCGTCGTCCGGAACGGCCCACGCGCCGACGTGCACGAGGACGAGCAGCACCGCCGAGGCACCGAAGACGTCGCCGGGGTGCCGGTCCAGGCGCATGACGTGAGCGATCTGAGGGCGGTGGTCGGAATAGCCGCGCACCGGCATGCTCTGCGTCGCATGCCGGCCGCCGACGACGTTGCCGATCGCATCCTGCAGCAGCTTGCTGTTGATCAGGCTCTTGAACAGCAGGCCGCCGTGCTGGCCCGGCGGCAGGACCTCCTCCCGCTCCTGCATGCGGGCATTCATGGTCAGCACCCGCCCCGAGGCCGACAGGACCGCCGCGGGAAGCCCGATCTGGTTGAGCGTCATGGTGGCGACGCGGGTGCGCTCGCAGCCGAACTGGGCGCCGAGCTGGCACGCACGCGCGAGATGGGGCCGCAGGGCGTCGAGCCGAGGCAGGATGGCGGCCTCATGGGGGCCGGTCCGGGCCCGGCGTTCGGCGGTGATGATCGCGACGTCGCCGGTCGCCAGGGGAATCGTCGTCCCCACCTGCCAGAACGGCGCGTCGACCTCGCAGGGCCGCCCGTCATGGGAGCCCGGCACGAGGTCGACGTCGCGCATGAAGCCCGCATGAGCCAGGGTGCGCCACTGCGCCGTGCGCCCGCTGCCGCGCCAGGAAGCCGTGGTCGTGTGATGACGCAGGCGCTGCTCCAAAGTCGGTGAGGCGATCCACCGGGGCATGCCGACGGGGGGCAGCACCATGAGCACGGCACCATCCGAGTTCGCCGTATCGCCAAGAGATTGAAGGACCTCCGGCCAGAGCTCGGGAGTGCCTGCAGCCTCGTAGATCCGGTCGATGAGAGCTTCCCGCATCAGCACGCCCCACGGTGATCCCGCTGATCGCAATAAGACCAATATCAGTCCAAAATCGACGGCGGTATCCCTCAAACGGATGATGCCGGCGACGAGGGACGGCGCCGCGAGCCCGGTTCCGGCAGGTTCGCCGGTGCGTCGCCTCGCCGGGGGCGGCGACAACGCGGCATCCAGCGTCGTGGGTGAAGCCGTGCAAAGGCCTGACGTGGCGGAGCTTTCCTGTTCGGCCGAGACGTCCGCGGCGGGCCTGCGGCGGCGCAGGCGGTGCCATCCGCCAGACGGAGGATGCTCGGGGTTCAACCATCCCTAGATTGTCGGCTCGCGGAAGGATCAGCCATGAGAACAATCGTCGCCAGCCTCATCGTCGTCTTGTCCTGCACCGGGATCCGGGCCGACGAGTTGAACGACATGCCGGACATCGCCTGCGCCCAAGCATCCTCGGCCCTGGAGCGCGCGCAAATCGGGTGCCCGGACGCCGACAATGCCGCGCCCGAGCCCCGGGCGGTGGCCTCGCCCCTCGACCGCCGGGAAGACGACTGAACGCAGTGCCGCCGCCATGGGCGTCATCGCCACGGCCCTGCTCGCCGGCGCGAGCCTTGGGCTGACTATCGCCGCGCCGATCGGGCCGACGAGCCTGCTTTGCGTCCAGCGCACGCTGGCAGGGGGCCTGCCGACGGGCGTCGCCACCGGGCTCGGCGTCGCCACCGTGCATCTGACATACGGGGGGCTGATGGTGCGCTGGAGCGCGGACTTGGCGGCGGCGTTCTCGAACGGGGCCGTGCTCTCCCTGGTCTCGGGGACGGTGCTGCTCGGCCTCGCAATCCGGGTGCTTCGCAGCGTTTCGGTCCTGCACGTGAGCGGCGAGCGCCGCCACACCCTCGCCGCGAGCTACGGCAGCGCGGTCGTGCTGGCCCTGGCGAATCCCATCACCCCCGTGCTGTTCCTGGCCGCCATGCCGGCCCTCCTCGCGCGCGCGGCCGCGCCGCTTCCGGCGCTGGCGGCCGGCGTCTTCCTGGGCTCGTTCAGCTGGTGGGTCGTGCTCAACATCGCCGTGTCCCTGTTCCGGCGCTGTGTCACCAACCATGTTCTCGGCCGGATGAACAAGGCCGCCGGCCTCCTCCTCGCCGTCCTCGCGTTGAGCCTGCTGGCTCGGGGGGTGGACGGCCGCTGGGTGGGCCTTTTGGACGGTCCGCCCAGGGACGGAACACGATCGGCCGGCCCTCCGATCGGTGCCGAGGGGCCGCGCGGGACCGACCGGGCGACAGCGACACCCTCGCCACCGGTCACGACATCCTCCGCCCGCTCTATGGCCGGGTCGTGGAACGCACCCTAGGTCGGCGTCCCCGTTACGATTCGGAATGATGGATATGCAATTTCAATATTGTCGCAAAATCGCATTGATATTGTCCGCAGGATTGTTGCTGTCTTCGGCTCCCGTCGATTCACGGGAGGAGATGTTCATCCAAACCGTCGAAGGTTGGGACATCAATAAGACACTTCGAAACAACGATCCGCTTCCCTGTCAAATGACCCATTCCTATCGCGACATGACGGACGGGGGAGCTCAAAATTCGGTCGGGATTACGAGATCGGACGGGCAAATCGTATTCATGCTGTCTTATGAAAGATGGAATTGGTCCGAGGGTGAAAGTCTTAAATCAGATCTGATCACCGGAAACGAAACGATCAGCCCCGTCCCAACCTGGATCGGCAAGGGGACGATCCTGTACTGTCGTATACTCGACAGGGAAGTCCGCAAGCTGTCGCTGAGCCGGACGGTTTTCGTGCGGTTTCCCGAGGGAGATGCTGATTTCGACGTTTCGGGTATCGAGG
>JAKONI010000252.1 GCA_022702015.1 Beijerinckiaceae bacterium
CCCCTCTCAGACCTTACCAGCCGCCGTACTCATAGGGGCGGTCGCAGTGGTGGTGCCCGCCGTAGCCGCCGTAACCCGCGCGGCGATAGCCGTAATCCGAGCCGTAATCGTAGGTCTGGACCACCCGCCGGCTGCGGTAGACCGGGGCCTGCACGTACTCCTCCTCGACCACGGGGGCGTAGCCGTAGCTCCGCACCGGGCGACGGTAGCCGTCGTCGTAGCCGTAGCCATAGGCCGGGGCGGAATGGGCATCGGAGATCGCCGCGCCGAGCAGGGCGCCGGCGGCGAGGCCGCCGATCACGCCCGCCGCGACGGCACCGCCGCCACGGGCCTGCGCCTGCGGGGCGCCCAGCGTTCCGACCATGACCAACGCGGTGGCGGCCAGAGTCACAAACTTCGTCATCGCCCATCCCTCTCGCTTTGCGGAGGCCGGCATCGGGGAGGTGCCCGGTCTCGTGTCCCACAGCCGACCTGGCCGGCTGTTGGGGAGAGAATGGCACCGGGCGTCTGCACCCTCCCTGAAGCGCGCTGGCAGCAATCGTTCAGCTTGGCCGCGGGGCCCCGGCGGCCGGGCGGGACCGCCGGGCGGTCTGGATGCCGGGCAGGGCCATCGCGGCGAGGAGCCCGGCAGCCCCGAAGAGCAGGGCGATGCCCACCGCCTTGAACACGAACACCCCCGCGATGCCCCCAGCCAGGAAGGCGGCGACCGTCACGAGATGCAGCCGCAGCTTCGCCCGGTCCGTCCCCGGATGCCCCTCCAGCAGATGCGCCAACCCGATCCCGAGATCGGTGACGGTCCCGGTCACGTGGGTCGTCCGCACCCGGGCATTGGTGATCTGTGTGATGGTGGCGTTCTGGAGCCCGAGGAGAAAACTGAGCCCCAGGGAGAGGGCGGCCTCGCGGGGCCCGTCCGGTAGCCAGGGGGCGGCGCAGGCGAGGAGGGTCAGCAGCATCGCCTCCGCCAGCACCGCGTAGGCGTAAACGCCCGCCAACCCCCTGGCGCGCCCCACGCCGACGAGGAGCGTCGCGACGATGGCGCCGCCCACGAAGGCGACGACCAGGAGGAGGCCGTAGAGGGCCATCCGCGCTTCGCCGAGGCCCAGGTGGTCGGCGAGCGACGAGACGTTGCCGGTCATGTTCGCGGAGTAGGCCCCGAAGGCGTAGAACCCCGCCGCGTTCAGGGCACCGGCAATGGCCGCGAAGGTCCAGGCCAAGCGTTCGTCGATCCGGTCGGTCCGGGAGGGGCCTTCGTGGATGAGCATGGGCAAGATCGGGGCGCACGGACAGTCGTGCCGGCCATCTTAAGCAGGCCGAACCTTAAGGGGACCTGACGAAAAGCGGGCCCGGTCCCCGAGTCAGGGTTTCAAAAGGTCCGAGACCTTTTGCGGGTGCAGGGCAGCGCCCTGCAAGTCAGGGTTTCACCCTGACAACCCACAAAAGGGCTGGGCCTTTATCCCCCTACAGGCCAAGGGCGCCGCCATCCGAGCGGGGATCGTGGGTCGCGGCGATCCGCCCGTCGCCGGGGTGGCGGACGAGCATCCCCGCGTGGCCCAGGGTGTCGCTGTAGCCGCAGCCCACCGGCTCGATCTCGTGCCCCATCCGTTCGAGGGCCGCGAGGCAGGCGGGGTCGAAGCGGTCTTCCACCTTCACGCTCAGCGACGGGGCACCCCAGGTGCGCCCGTAGAGCAGGCGCGGGGCATCCACCGCCTCGGCCACCGACATCCCGTAATCGGCGTAGCGGGCGAAGATCTGCGCCTGGAATTGCGGTTGCCCGTCGCCACCCATGGAGCCGTAGGCCATCACCCGGCCGTCGTCGAAACAGGCCAGGGCCGGGATGAGGGTGTGGAACGGCCGGCGGCCCGGCTCCAGCGGATTCACCGAGGCGGGATCCAGGGAGAACGAGACCCCCCGGTTCAGCCACGCGAGTCCGGTCCGGGGCAGCACCGTGCCGGAGCCGTACTCCCAGTAGACCGACTGGATGTACGAGACGGCGAGCCCGTCCTTGTCGATCACCCCCATCCACACCGTGTCGCCGCTGTGGGAGACCACCGGGATCGAGGCGGCGCGGCCCGCGTCGATCCTCGCGGCCTCGGCGGCGAGGCGCTGCGGATCGAGGAAGGCGGCGGGGTCGTGGCGCAGGCGGGAGAAATCCGTCACCACCCGGTCGCGGACGGCGAAGGCCCGCTTCGTGGCCTCGATCAGGCCGTGGTAGTGGGCCGCCGTCTCCCCCTCGGCGATGTTCAACCGGTCGAACATGCCGAGGATCATCAGGGCGGCCAGCCCCTGGGTCGGGGGCGGAAAGTTGTAGAGCGTCGCGTCCCGGCGGCGCAGGGTCAGCGGCGTCCGCTCCGCCGGCCGGTAGGCTTCGAGGTCGGCGCGGGAGACCGGGGCGCCGAGGCGCTCGAGGTCGGCGCCGATCTCCCGGCCGATATCGCCCCGGTAGAAGTCATCGAGGCCGGCATGGGCCAGCTGTTCCAGGGTCGAGGCCAGGGCCGGCAGGCGGCGGGTCTCCCCTGCCTCGTAGGGCTTGCCGTCCTTGAGAAAGGTCGCGGCGAAGTTCGGGGCCTCGTGCAGGGGGTCGCCCGGTTGCGGCCTGTAGCGCGCCTCGCTGGCCGAGACCGGCACGCCGTTGCGGGCCTGGGCGATGGCGTCGGCGAGCAGGGTCTCCAGGGGCAGGCGACCCCCGAGCGCCTTCGAGAGGGCCAGCGCCAGATCCCAGCCGCCGACGGTGCCGGCCACCGTCACCATCGCCTCCGGGCCCCGGGGCGGGATCGCATCGTAGCCCTTCTCCCGGTAGCGGGCGATGGTGGCCGCCCGGCCGGCGGGGCCGCAGGCCTCGATGCCCCGCACCCGGCCGCCGCGCTCGCGCACCAGCCAGAATCCGTCGCCGCCGAGGCCGTTCATATGCGGGTAGACCACCGCGATGGAGGCGGCCATCGCCACCATCGCCTCGATGGCGTTGCCCCCCTGCGCGAGGACAGTGAGACCCGCCTGGGCCGCGAGGCCATGCGGCGCCGCGACGGCGGCGGAGGAGAAGATCGGCGTCTCGGGCATGATGGATTCCAGCAGGCTTTTTTCGCGCATAGGGCAGGGCCGGGCCCGACGCAAAGCCCATTCCCCGCCGCGCCCCGTCCGGCGCCCTATCTTTTCGGGATGGTCATTTTCGAATGGACGGTCGGGGTCCTCCTCGGCGCCGTCATCCTCGCGGCCCTCGCCCGGCGGCTGGGGGCCCCCTATCCGGCCTTCCTGGCCTTCGGCGGGGCCTGTCTCGCCTTCGTGCCGGGCGTTCCGAACCTCCGGCTCGACCCGGAACTGGCGCTGGCCCTGTTCCTGGCCCCGGTGCTGCTGGATGCGGGCTTCGATGCCTCCCTGCGCGATCTCCGGGTGAGCTGGCAGCCGGTGCTGGGGCTCGCCGTGGGTGCGGTGGTGGTGACGACGCTGGCGGTGGCCCTCGTGGCGCGGCTCATCGTGCCCGACATGCCGATCGCGGCCGCCATCGCGCTCGGGGCCATCGTCGCCCCGCCGGATGCGGTCGCGGCGCTGGCGGTGCTGCGCCACGCCCCCATGCCGCACCGGCTCGCCACGATCCTCCGGGGCGAGAGCCTCCTCAACGATGCCGCCTCGCTGCTCCTGTACCGCCTCGCGGTGGGTGCGGCGATGGCGGGGAGCTTCACCATCGCCGAGACCGCGCCCGGCTTCCTCCTCGGCGTCACCGCGAGCGTGGTCGTCGGCCCGCTGCTGGGTCTCGCCTTCGTCGCCGTGACCCGCCGGGTCTCGGACCCCGCTACGGCCATCGTGCTGCAATTCGTGGCGGCCTTCGGCCTGTGGCTGCTGGCCGAACGGGTGGAGATGTCGGGGGTGCTCGTCGTCGTGACCTTCGCCATGATGGTGGCCCGCAAGGCGCCGGGGGTCACCGCGCCCCGGGCCCGGATCGTCTCCTACGCCGTGTGGGACACGGCGGTGTTCGTGATCAACGTGCTGGCCTTCGTGCTGATCGGTATCCAGATCGACCCGATCCTGGCCCGGCTGAACGGCACGGATCAGTCGCAGGCCATCGGGCTGGCGGTGGCGGTGTTCGTCACGGTGACGGTGGCTCGCATCGCCTGGATCCTGCCCACCAGCGGCCTGCGCGGCTTCGGGCTGCGCGGGCATGGCGAGCGGGTGCGCCTCGGCGCCGGAGTCGCGGTGTCGTGGGCGGGGATGCGGGGCATCGTCACGGTGGCGGCGGCGCTCGCCCTACCGGGGGAGTTCCCCCACCGGGACCTCGTGGTGTTCACGGCCTTCTGCACCGTGTTGGGCAGCCTGGTGGTGCAGGGGCTGACGCTGAGCCCCCTGCTGCGCTTCCTCGCCCTGCCGGACGACGACCCCGTGGGGCGGGAGGCGGGGCGGGCCCGGGCCGCCGCCTACGGCGCCGCGCTGAAGAGCCTGGAGGACCACCAGGATTGCGCGGCCACCGACGCCCTGCGGGCGGAGTTCCGCGAGGCGCTGGCGGAGGCGGAGGCCCACGAGGAGGGTCTGGCCCCTGAGAGCCTCCCCGCCGACGCGGCCCGCCGGAGCGCGATCCTCGCCGCCCGCACCGCCGTGCTGGAGATGCGCCGCCGGGGCGAGATCGGCGACGATGCGTACTTCCTGCTGGAGGAGGAGTTCGACTGGGCGGAACTCAGCGCCACCCCACGGGCCGAATCGTGACGCCGCCAGCTTGGGGAATGGGGATGCGGGCGACGACTTGAAGTGAGGTGTGAGGTAAGAATACCCGCGTAAATCGTTGCGATCGAACGACTTCACACCCCCTTACGGGCGGCCGGTTTCCTTCAGGCGCCTGAGGATCGCCTCCGGCGAGGCATAGGCCTCCTGCCGCGTGGCGCTCCAATAGCGCAGTTCGTCGAGGGGGATCGCCTCGCCGGTCACCGCGCAGCGCACGAAGCCGCCGGGCTTCACCACCCGCATCGTGCCGTCGCCGTAAGCCACGACCGCCTCGCCCGTGTTTCCCCGCTCCAACCGGCCCAGCACATCCGCCTCCGCTGACAATCCGCGACGTCTCTACACCCGTACCGCCACCTCAGGCGAGCACGGAAGGGGTGGTGTCCGAGGCGAGCCACCGCCGCGCCTCGACCGAATCCACATCCATCCGCGCGATCAGCGCCTCGGCGCTGTCGAACTTCTCCTCGCCCCGGATATGGGCGACGAATTCGACGACCAAATCCTGGCCGTAGAGATCGCCGGCGAAATCGAACAGGTTGACCTCCAGAAGGGGGGCGCCGTGGTCGAAGGTCGGCCGGCGGCCGTAGCTGGCCACCCCATCCCGCACGGTCCGGTCCGGCAGGCCGATCCGCACCGCGTAGATTCCGTGGGCGAGGTCGCAATCGGTCAGCGCGATGTTGGCGGTGGGGTAGCCCAGGGTCCGGCCGCGCTTGTCGCCATGGCGCACCGATCCCATCACGAACCAGCGGTAGCCGAGGAGGGCGTTGGCGCGGGCCACCTCGCCCGCCGCCAGGGCCGCGCGGATCTTGCTGGAGGAGATCGCCTCCCCCTCGCCGGGCAGGGCCACCGGGTCCACGAGGCGGCAGGTCAGCCCCGCCTCCCGGCAGAGGGCTTCGAGGAGAGCGGGCGTGCCCTCGCGGGCCCGGCCGAAATGGAAATCGTGCCCCACCACCACCCCGGACAGGCCGAGGTCGTCGCGCAGCCAGTCCATGACGAAGGCGCGGGCGCCCGTCCCCGCCAGGGCCGCGTCGAACCGCCGGACGATCAGCCCGTCGAGCCCGCTGCGGGCGAACAGGATCTCCTTGGCCTCGGGCCCGGTCAGCCGGAACATCGGCGCCTCGGGGCGGAAGAAGGCCCGGGGATGGGGTTCGAAGGTCAGGGCGACGGCGGGGCGCCCGCTGGCGCGTGCCTCGGCCAGCACGGCGGCCACCAGGGCGCCGTGGCCGCGATGGACCCCGTCGAAGTTGCCGATCGCCGCCACCGCTCCGCGCAGGGCGGCCGGGACGGGCTCATCCCCGCGACACAGGGTGAAGGGCCGCGCGGCCGTCTCGTCGCCAGGGACCATCGGATCAGGATCGGTGCTTCCAGGGCGCCGGGCCCGTGGAGGGCCCGTAGGGAACCCACCTGGGAACCGGCGCGCCGGGACCCTGCCGAAACGGGCCCGGCGGGTCAAGCGAAGCCGCGCCGCCCCTTAACCCCTTTGCAACGCGCCTCAAGCTACGGTTGTCCCAGGTACCGCGCGGGCCTCCCGCCGGCCAGGACATCCTTCGCCCGGGGGCACCGCGCCCCGGTTCTTACACTCGGAGCGTCTCTTTCCATGGCTCTCGATCTGAGCATGCCGATCCTTGTCGTCGATGACTACCAGACGATGGTCCGCATCATCCGCAACCTGCTCAAGCAGCTCGGCTTCGAGGAGGTCGACGACGCCTCCGACGGCACCGCCGCCCTGGCGCGCATGAAGGGCCGCAAGTACGGCCTCGTCATCTCCGACTGGAACATGGAGCCGATGACCGGCTACGAGCTGCTGCGCCACGTCCGCGCCGACGAGGGTCTGCGCACGACGCCGTTCATCATGGTCACCGCCGAGTCGAAGACCGAGAACGTCATCGCCGCCAAGAAGGCCGGCGTGAACAACTACATCGTGAAGCCCTTCAACGCGGCGACGCTGAAATCCAAGATCGAGGCCGTCTGCGGAAGCTGACCGGACCCCCGCGCGCGTCCGGGGGCCGCCGAGGGGGCACGGCGGCGCCCGCGGCGCGTGGCATCCTGTCATGTACGGTTCGGCGCATGAAGGTTTGATGAGATGGCGCACGCGCAACGGCAGACGTCCACCCCGATCCAGGACTACGAGTCGGCGACGATCGTGTCCGATCTGATGCAGATCGCGGACTACATCACGCATATGCGGGAAGAGATCGCGGCCCTGCGCGCGAACGAGATGACCCGCGACCGGATCCCCATGGCCCACGAGGAACTCGGCAGCGTGCTCGCCGCGACCGCCGGGGCCACGAACCGGATCATGGCCGCCGCCGAGGCGCTCATCGCCCTGCCGGAGGGCCCCGGCCAGCGCCCGGCGCTGGAGGAGCACGTCAACACCATCTTCGAGGCCTGCGCCTTCCAGGACATCACCGGGCAGCGCATCTCCAAGGTGGTCGACGCCCTCCAGAGCTTCGAGCAGCGCCTCGACCGGTTCATCGGCGCGGTGCGGGCGCGGGACGCGGTGAGCCACGACCCGGCGGAGCGCGCCCGGCAGGAGCGCGCGGCGCAATTCCTGCTGAACGGCCCCCAGGACGAAGCCGTGGCGACCAGCCAGGACGACATCGACGCGCTGTTCGCCTGAGGGCGGCGCACCTCGGTCGACACCGCCGCCCGGCTCCGGCTACATCCCCTCCGTACGGCGGGGAGGGACACGGGCGATGGCGGCGCGCCACTGGGGCGACCTGACGACGGGGGACCTGGCCGGCCGCGACCTCGCGCGGACGGTGGCGGTCCTGCCCGTGGCGGCCACGGAGCAGCACGGGCCGCACCTGCCCCTCTCCACCGACACGACCATCGCGCGGGGCTATCTCGACCGTGTGGCGGCCCTGACCCCGCCGGACCTCGACGTGCTGATCCTGCCCATCCAGACGGTGGGCAAGTCGGACGAGCACGACGCCTTCCCCGGCACCCTCACCCTGAGCGCGGGCACCGCCCTGGCGGCCTGGACCGAGATCGGGGAGGGGGTCGCCCGGACGGGATGCCGCCGGCTCGTCCTCGTCACCAGCCACGGGGGCAACTCCCCCCTGATCGACCTCGTCGCGGGGGAGTTGCGCCGCCGGTTCGGAATGCTCGCCGTCACCACGTCCTGGGCACGGCTCGCCGTTCCCGCCGGCCTGTTCTCCGAGGAGGAGATGACCCACGGCATCCATGCGGGCGGGATCGAGACCGCCCTCATGCTCGCCCTGCGGCCGGAGCTCGTGCGCCTGGACGAGGTGGCCGACTTCCCCTCCCGGGGCAGGGCGATGGCGGACAGCCTCAAGGTCCTGCGCACCGGTCGCCCCGCCGGGTTCGCCTGGAAGACCGGCGACCTCAACCCCTCCGGCGCGGTGGGCGATGCCCGGCTCGGCACCGCGAAGGCGGGCCACACCCTCCTCGACCACGGGGCGAGGGTCTTCGTGGATCTGCTTGGCGAGGTGAGCGAATTCGACCTGTGACCGGGCCGCTTCAGAGCGCCGGCTCCAGGGGCGCCCAGTTCACCAGGATCTCGATGACGGTGGGGTGCGGCGAGGCGAGGGGATTGAGGAGCCGCAGCCGCTGGATGATCCGCCGCGTCACCGCCTCGGCCTTCGGCAGGTCGGCCTCGATGCCCGGGGGTCGGATGTCGTACAGGCAGGAGCGCAGCAGGCGCAGGGCGGCGCAGTCGGGGCGGATCCGGTAGAGGACGCCGGGCTGCGTGAAGAGGGTGCCCACCCGGCAGGTCCGCGTCACCGCCTGGAGCAGCGCCACGTCTTCGCCTCCGTGGCGGCGGAACAGTTCGTCCTCCGGGAAGCCGCCGGCATCCAGGATCACGCTGCGCCGGACGACGACGTTGCTCGGGGCGGTGAAGGTCACCCGCGTCCAGGCATCCTTGAAGCCGGAATGGCCCGCGATCTCCGGGTCGAGCCCCACCGGCTTGAGCGCCAGCCGCACCAGGGCGAGACCCTCGATCCCGTCATGGGCGGCGACGGCGACCTCCAGGGCTTGGGCCTCGTACACGTCGTCGGCATCGAGGAAGGCCACGAGGTCGGTGCGGCTGAGGGCGAGGCCGACATTGCGCGCATAGGCCGGGCCGCCATTCTCGGTCAGCCGCGTCAGCACCACCCGCCCCCCCGCCCGGCCCGCCAGGGCCTCCACCACCTCCGCCGTCGCGTCCTCCGAGGCGTCGTCGATCACCAGGACGCGGTGGCACAGGGGCGAGGCGAGGGCGCTGAGGATGCTTTCCGCGATCGTCGCCACGGCGTTGCGGGCGGGCATGATGACGTCGAGGCGGCCGGAGACAGTCGCGTTCATCGGGGAAATTCCGTGCAGCGATGATCGCGGGACAATCGCCCTGCGAAGGCCCACGACTATTACAGGTTCGCGCCACCGCTCCAACACTCTGGCGTATTCATCGTGAACAAAAACCAATTCATCCGCTATATTACACGTCTCGGTCGATTTAATACATGATCACATCTTCCGATTGTATCGAACCTTCGCTTGCTCACGGCGTGCATCCGGAACGCTTCGGGGCGTAACCGGGGGGCGGGGCAGGGCGAAAGGACCGGGACGGGGCGGTCTGCCCCCGGAGCCCTTCGACCCATGCGAACGATCGTATCCGCCGCGTGCCGCACGGCCGCACTCTCGCTCATCCTCCTGTCCGGCCCCGTGGCGGCCCGGCCCGTGGTGGTGGAGCTGTTCACCTCGCAGAGCTGCTCCTCGTGCCCCCCGGCCGAGGCGCTCCTCGGCCGGCTCGCGGAGGAGGGCGGGGAGGTCCTGCCGCTCGCCTACCACGTGACCTATTGGAACCATCTCGACTGGCGCGACACCTATTCCCTGCCGGCCGCCACCGAGCGCCAGCACGATTACGCGGCGCGGCTCGGGGATGCGGTCTACACGCCGCAGGCGGTGATCGACGGGCGGGTCGGCCTCGTCGGCTCCCGGGAGGACGCGGTGCGGGCGGCGATCGCGGCGGCCAGGGGATCGGCGGGGGAGGAGGTGCCGGTGACCCTGTCCGGTCGGACAAGCCTCACCGTGCGCCTCGGGGCGGGGCGGGGCGCCGGACGGGTGATCCTGGTCGGGTTCGATCCGCGGCATGACACCGCCGTCCCCCGGGGCGAGAACGCGGGCCGCACCCTGGTCCAGTTCAACGTCGTCCGCTCGGTGGCCGAGATCGGGGATTGGACCGGCGCCGAGCGGGAATGGACGATCCCCTGGCCGGCGGGCGGGGCGGCGGCCGTCCTGGTCCAGGACGCGGGCGGGCGCGTCATCGGGGCGGCCTCGGCCCGGGGCGGGGGCGCATGATCGCCACGGCAAGCATGGCCCCCGGCGCGGGCTCGCCGTTCGGAGCGAAGGGATCCCCGCTGGCGGTCGGCCGGTCGATCGGGCTACAGCCCAACGCTCAGGCAAGACGGAGCGGCACCGGGATGGCGCTCGAAGGGGAGTTGGCGGCGATGATGGCCGCCGCGCAACGGGGCGATGCGGCGGCCTACCGGGCGCTGCTGAAGGCATGCCTGCCGGTGGTCGCCGGCATCGCCCGCGCGCAGGGAGTGCGCGGCGAGGCCGTGGACGACGTGGTGCAGGACACCTTGATGACGGTCCACGCCGCGCGGGCGAGCTACGATCCGGCACGGCCCTTCCTCCCCTGGCTCGGGGCGATCACCCGCCGCCGGGCCATCGACCGCCTGCGCCGGGCGGGGCGGCGGCCGGTGGAGGTCCACGATCCCCTGGCCTTCGAGGCGGAGGCCGATCCCGGCCCGGCGCCGGGCGCCCACCTCGAGACCCGGGAGCGCGGCGCCGCCCTGGCGCGGGCCGTCGCCGCCCTGCCGGAGGGGCAGCGGCAGGCGGTGGAGCATCTGGGCCTGCGCGAACTGTCCCTGGAGGAAACCGCCGCCCTCACGGGGCGGACCAAGGGGGCCCTGAAGGTCAACCTGCACCGGGCGATCAAGGCCCTGCGCGCCAGCCTGACACGGGAGGGGGAGTGATGGCCGCCCGGCATGAGCAACTCGTCGAGGATCTCGCCGGACGCCTCGCCCCCGTGCGCCCGCTGCCCCGCCCGGGGCTGCGCGCCGCCGCGTGGCTCGGGGCGGCGCTGCTCCTGGGGGCCGTCCTGGCCATGCGGTTCGCGGCGGTCGGCATGGAGGGACAGGCCCCGGCCGATTTCCAGTTGGCCATGGTCGGTGCCCTGCTGACCGCGATTGCCGCCGCCTACGCGGCCTTCGTCACCAGCGTGCCGGGGCGCCCGGTCGGGTGGGCGCTGCTGCCGCTGCCCCCCGCCGCCCTGTGGCTCGGGGCGAGCGGCCTCGGATGCCTGCGGGCCTGGGTGAGCCCGATCCCGGATCTGCACGGGGAGCATGAGGCGGTGGGCTGCCTCGGCTTCCTGGTCTGCGTCTCGATTCCCCTGTCGCTGCTCATCGTCGCGATGCTGCGCCGGGCCTGCCCCCTGCGGCCGAACCTGACGGCGGCGCTCGCCGGCTTGGCCGTGGCGGCGGCGGCGGCCACACTTCTGGCGCCGTTCCATCCCCACGACACGGCCCTGGTGGACATCTTCACCCACGCCGTGGTGGTGGCGGGAGTCATCGGCGTGAACGTCCTCGCCGGCGGTCGCCTCCTCACGAGGGGGTGAATGCAGGATCCCAAAGGACAAGTCCTTTGGTGGGGTCCAGGGGCGAGGCCCCTGGAAACTAGCCCCCCGGGAAGACGCGGGGCGCCGCCCCGCACCCGCCAGAGGGCTCGCCCCCTGGCCCCCCATCGTCAATCCTCGGGTTGGGCGCCCGGCCAGTCCACGATGCGGTCGAGATACTCGTCCTCCGTGAACTCCTCCTCGTTGCCGGAGAGGCGCCCGCGCACCGAGATACCCGCCTCGTGGACGCTCGACGCGCGGCCCGAAATCAGCGGGTGCCACGGGTAGAGCGGCTCCCCGTCCCGGATCAGGCGGTAGGCGCAGGTCGGCGGCAGCCAGGGGATCGTCCGCACCGCCTCGGGCGTCAGGCGCACGCAGTCGGGCACCTTCTTCTGCCGGCGGGGATAGTCGCGGCACCGGCAACCGATCCCATCCAGGAGCGTGCAGCCGATATCGGTGTGGTGGACCTCCCCGGTATCCTCGTCCTCGAGCTTGATGAGGCAGCAGCGGCCGCAGCCGTCGCACAGGCTCTCCCACTCGTCGGGGGTCATCGCGTCGAGGGTCTTCGTCCGCCAGAACGGCGTGTCCGCCGGGGGGGCGGTGAGGGGGCGAAAGGGTTTGGACATGGGCGCGTCCCGGTCTGCCCGAGGCGCCGCCCGGAGGCAAGCGCAGCGGGGTCTCCGGCGTTAACCCTTTGTCAAGATTAAGGGCCCGTCCCCACCCCGGCCCGGTGTGAGTCGCGTTGGTGAGGGACAGGCCGCCGCCTCGCCGCAGCCGCACATTCCTGATAGAAGTGCGTCTGCCGACAAGGGCGCCCGAAGACCGGATCCGAGACGTGCGCCTGCCCAAACTGTCCACGATCAAGACCCGTATCGAGCACGCCGCGCTGGCCTTCGACGCGCTGGTCAATGCCTCGCTCTATGACGGGGGCCGCTCGACGGGCGCGGCCTACGAGGGCTTCCGCCGCTTCATGGGCCGCTTCGCCGTGCGCGGCTGGAAGCGCGTCGCCCTCGACCTCACCAGCGAGGCGACGACGCTGGGCACCCTCGGGGTGCTCGGGCTGCTCGCCCTGGCGCAGCCGGCCTTCCAACTCACCAGCGACAACTGGCTGAAGCAGCAGGACCTCGCGGTCACCTTCCTCGACCGCTACGGCACCGAGGTCGGACGGCGGGGCATCAAGCACGACGATTCCCTGTCGCTGGACCAGTTCCCCGACATCATGATCAAGGCGCTGATCTCCACGGAGGACCGGCGCTTCTACGAGCATTACGGCATCGACCCGATCGGCACCGCCCGCGCCCTGGTGAACAACTCGCGCGGCGGCGGCAACACCCAGGGCGGCTCGTCCATCACGCAGCAGCTCGCCAAGAACCTGTTCCTCACCAACGAGCGGTCGCTGGAGCGCAAGATCAACGAGGCGTTCCTGGCCTTCTGGCTGGAAAGCCACCTCACCAAGAACGAGATCCTGAAGCTTTACCTCGACCGCGCCTACATGGGCGGGGGCACCTTCGGCGCGGTGGCGGCGGCGGATTACTATTTCGGCAAGCCGCTGAAGGACATCAGCCTCGCGGAAGGCGCGATGCTCGCCGGCCTGTTCAAGGCCCCGACGAAATACGCCCCGCACGTGAACCTGCCCGCCGCCCGCGCCCGCGCGGCGGACGTGTTGCACAACATGGTGGAGGCGGGTTTCGTCACCGAGGGGCAGATCCAGACGGCGCTGCGCAACCCGGCGACCCCGGTCACCCGCAGCCGCGACATCACCGCCGACTACTACCTCGATTGGGCCTTCGGGCAGGTGAAGGCGATGGCCGACGCGGGCAAGTTCCGCAGCGACCGGGTGCTCACCGTGAAGACCCCCCTCGACCTCGCGGTGCAGAAGCGCGCCGACGAGGTGGTGGCCGACATCCTGCGCAAGTCCGGCGACAGTTCCGACGTGGACGAGGCGGCGATGGTCATCCTCGACCCGGACGGGGCCCTGCGCGCCATGGTCGGCGGCGCCGATTACGGCGAGAGCCAGTTCAACCGGGCCACCGACGCCCTCCGCCAGCCGGGCTCGTCGTTCAAGCCCTACGTCTACGCCGCTGCCCTGGCCTCGGGGCAGTTCAAGCCGGAGACGACGGTGGTCGACAGCCCGGTCTGCATCGGCAACTGGTGCCCCCAGAACTACGGGCGGTCCTATACCGGGCGGGTGCCGATGTGGCTCGCCGTGGCGAAGTCGATCAACACCATCCCGATCAAGATCTCCATCGCCCTCGGCAAGGCCATGGGGATCAACCACGAGGCCAGGGCCGCCAAGGCGGGCCGGGCCAAGATCATCGCCATGGCCCACAGCATGGGCGTCACCACGCCCCTGGTGGATTCCGTGTCCCTGCCCATCGGTTCGGCGGAGGTGACGGTGATCGATCAGGCGGCGGGCTACGCCGTGTTCGCCAACGGCGGCTTCAAGGCCAAGCCCTACGCCGCCACCGAGATCCGCAACTCCTCCGGCGAGGTGATCTACCGCCATGCCGACGAGGCGCCCGAGCGCGTGCTCTCGCCGCAGGTGGTGGCGGACATGAACTTCATGCTCAACAAGGTGGTGGAGGAGGGCACCGGCCGCCGGGCCCAGCTCGAAGGCATCAAGGTCGCCGGCAAATCAGGCACGACGAACGCCTACCGCGATGCGTGGTTCGTCGGCTACACCGGCAACTACGTCGCCGCCGTCTGGTACGGCAATGACGACCACACCTCCACCAACAAGCTCACCGGCGGCTCGCTCCCCGCCCAGACCTGGCACGACGTGATGGAACCGGCCCACCAGGGCATCGAGATCAAGGGCCTGCCCGGCCTGAAGGAAAGCCCGAAGGCGATGGCCCAGCAGGCCGCCGGCGGGGCCACCGCCCCCACCGACCCGAACGCCAGCGCCTTCGGCAAGCTCTCGCGCCGCTCCTTCGAGGTCATCGGCGGGTTGAACGGGCTGTTCCGCGCCGCCGAGCGGCCGAAGGCGCCCCCCGCCAGGGCCGGCGGATCGGACGACCGGGCCGCCGCCGCCGCCCCCCGCGAGATGGCCGAGGGTGCCCGCGCCGTCGGCGGCCGCATCGGCGTCCCGTGAGGATGCGGGAATGACGACGGGCAACCCCGGTTTCGCCACGCCCTCCGGGGCGGAGGCCGACCCGCCGCGCCGCCGCGCCTCGCTCCGGGGGGCCGGACGGTGGGTCTCGCGCGTCGCCCGCAAGAGCGGCACGCCGCTGCTCGCGCTCTACGCACTGGTGCTTGGGGCGGCGCTGGGGCTCGCCAGCGCCGACTGGGCGACCCGGGGCGGCTATCCGTTCGGCGGCGTGAGGATCGGCCCCTGGACCGCCTGGCCCCGGGCGGGCTCCAACCAGGCCGACCCCTACACCCGCGCGGTGAACGCCCGCCGGGGCGAGATTCCCCTGGCGGTGGGCGAGGGCCTGCTGCTGACGGCCGCCGAGGACGACGAGGGCCGCGCCCTCGACGCCACCTGCGCCTACGTGGTGGCGGGGGCGACACCCCCCGCCCGGGCCTGGACTCTGACCGTGGCCGGGCGGGGCGCGCGCGATCCGCAGCGCCCGCACCTGCGGGAGGGCTTCACCTCCACGGAGATCCTGCGGCAGCCGGACGGGCGCTTCGCCATCGTCCTCGCCCCCGATGCGGAGGCGGGCAACTGGCTCCCGACCCCCCGGGCCGACGGCCCGATGCGGCTGGCGCTGCGCCTCTACGACACCCCCGCCGCCGCCGGCATCGGCTCCCTGGACCGCAGCGTCGTTCCCACCATCACCCGCCGGGAGTGCGCGTCGTGATCCGGCTCGTCTACGCCACCCTGACCGGGCTCGTGCTGGCCGGGATCGTCCACATCGCGGCGGTGCTAGCGATCCCGCGCCTGTCGGAGACGGACGCCGTGTCGAAGGCGCGGTCCAGCGAGAACCTCGATCATCCTCAGGCGATCTACACCATCGCCACGGGCGCCGCCCCGGCGCCCCCCGAGGCATGGCTGCCGATCCCCGATCCGGCCGTGGCGGTGGGCGTGTGCGCCTACGACCTGTCGGATGGGCCGATGCGCGTCTCCGCCCGGACGGGGCCGCTCGCCCTGTCGCTCGCCGCGCACGGACGCCAGGGGGCCTTCTACGCGGTGACGGATCAGGCGGCAGTGCGCGGCGCCTTGGACCTCGTGATCCTCACCCGGGCCCAGTACGACCAGGCCCTGGCGGACGACGACGAGAACGAGCCGAGCCGGGACGTGCGCATCGTGGCCCCCGGCGAGCGGGGCTTCGTGGTGGTGCGGGTCATCGCCGGCCTGCCGAGCCAGCGCCCGGCGGCGAACGAGGCCGTCCGCGCCGTCTCCTGCACGACCGACGCCCCGGCCGACAAATCCTAGTTTCTTCTCGGCGTCTGAGGGAGAGCTCCAGGCATCGCGGAGTGATCTGGAGGCTTCTTTTGAGGACTACCGGGGCGGGCACCTCAGAGCCTGACCGGAAAGCCGGCGACTCTCCCAGTCTCGGCCTCATCCTGAGGTGCCGCCGCGAAGCGGTGGCCTCGAAGGAGACTTCCAGAACTCTCAACGATCCCTGGAGCCCTCCTTCGAGGCGGCTTCGCCGCACCTCAGGATGAGGGGGGGATGAAGGGATTTTCCGGTCAGGCTCTCGGGATGAGGCCGAGGGCGGGATGGAGGTCGGCTTCTCGGCGGGGTTCGGGGCGGCGCCCCGAGGCCACCCTCACCCCTTCACGACAAGGGGTTGACCGGCGGCGGCGGGGGGCTCCCCCACCAGCCCGCACTTGGCCGCCGCGTCCGGCGGCAACAGCGGATCGAGGATCGGCCGGCGCCCCGCCAGCATGGCGAGCGCCCGCTCCGCCTCGGCGGCGGCGGGGTCCGGCGCTTCGGCGAAGAGGTGCTCCAGGGCGTAGCGGTAGGCCGCGAGGCGGCTGCCGGTCTCGAGCCTGACCCAGGCGACGAGGCAGCGGTTCTCCGCGACCCGAAGGGCGGCCCGCCGGACATCGGCATCGTCGAGGGTGCGGGCGAAGGGCAGGCTGCGCAGGCGCCGGGCATCGGCATCCCCCACCCGCGCGGCGAGGCCGGCGAAGGGCGGGATCAGCCGGGCGTCGGCCACGGCCTCGTCCGTCAGCTTCCGGTAACGCGAAACCGGCGAGCGGAAATCGGGGGCAAGGAGCGCGTCGTAGAAGCGCGCCGGGTCGTCGGGACGCCAGGAGGGGGGCAGCACCCGGGCGCGGGTGAGATTGGCCAGGATGTCGAGGAAGGCCTCGCGGGTGTCGGCGGGCATCAGGAAGCGCCACGCCCGGTTGCGCAGATCCTGTTCGTCGTCGGTGAGGGGCAGCAGCGAGGCGGGCTCGCCGCGCTCGTGGGCGATCACCGTCCCCGTGGTGTCGACGAGGCTGTTCCACACGCCGGGCTTGGGTCGGCCGAAATCGCCCTGCTGCGCGCAAGAGACCAACAGGGTGAGGGCCAGGGCGCCGGGCCATGCCGCCCGCGCCCGCCGAAGGGCCGGCCGGGGGTCCAACGCGCGGCGACGAAGGGGGCGGCTCATGGTGATTCCGGGTGAAGGACGGCTCCCACCCCGTCCCCTGCGGGGCGGTGGGGCGCTCGGCCGCATCTGCGCACGCTTGGCGGCTTCGCGGGCAGGAACGGCCAGTTCAGGAGGCGAGGCGCTCGTAGCGGACGCCGAGGAACAACAAGACTTCGCCCCGGGCTTCGCCGGTGGACGGCGCGGGCCGGGTGGGGCGGCTCGTCCTGGCCGGCAGTGGAATCACGATGCCGCAAGGGCGCGCGGGGGCCTCGGCTGCTGGACTAGGGAGCGTTCGACGCTCGGAGTGTTGGTCGCGGGGCATGGGCGGGCTCCTGTCGGCGATCCGGGCGATTTGCCCAGGCCCGGCAAAGGGCGTCGGCAAGGGCAGAAAACGGGGCGTGCAACGTGAGGTCGGGTGTCCTGGCCGGAGATCAGCACGGGTTGGTTAACAGAACATTGCCCGTTCTCCGGGGCGCCGGCCGGGACTTGGCGCACGGCTTGCAGGGACGGGATTGCCCATGGCGGGCGTTTCCTCCCTTTGACTGGCCCTGCCCGATCGCGGGCGGGGCCATTTTCTTGTGGGGCGGACAGCCGGCCTCGCCCACGCGGGCATTTCGGCAACGCACGGCACAAGTCCGGCCCGGACGCTTGCCACGTGCCCCACCGGCCCGATATGCCCCGCTGCGTGGGGCGGGCGACCGCCCCCTACAGAGTGCTGAGGAAGGCTGGATGCGACTGGTTTCGGACCAATCCCGACGTTCGCCGCGGACCGCGATGTTCGCCGCGCTGACGCTCCTGACGCTGACGGCGGGCCCCGCCTTCGCCCAGCGCGAGGATCAGGGCTTGCAGCTCGGCTGCGCCGACGACTATTTCCGCCTCTGCATGGGCGTCGATCCCAACAGCCAGGACGCCGACCGTTGCATGACGCGCAACCGGTCCAAGCTGTCGCCCAAGTGCAAGGCCGCCATCGGCGACTACGACAAGCGCACCGGTGGCAAATCGATGCAGGACAACTGATCTTCGCGTAGACCGGCCGGGACCCCTGCCATGAGCCTCACCGTCGCCGTTCAGATGGACCCGATCCAGAACATCCGGATCGCGGGCGACACCACCTTCGCCCTGTTGCTGGAAGCGCAACGGCGGGGCCATCGGCTCGTCTACTACACCCCCGACCGGCTCTCGATGCAGGGGCGTCGCCTGACGGCCCGCGTCGAGGCCCTGACGGTGCAGGACGTGCAGGGCTCGCACTTTACCCTGGCGCCGCCGGAGCGGATGGACCTCGCCCAGTGCGACGCGATCCTGATGCGTCAGGATCCGCCCTTCGACATGGCCTACATCACGGCCACCCACATGCTGGAGCGGATCCACCCCGACACCCTCGTGGTCAACAACCCGTCCGAGGTGCGCAACGCCCCGGAGAAGCTGTTCGTCCTCGACTTCCCCGAGCTGATGCCGCCGACGCTCATCAGCCGCGACCGGGCGGAGATCGAGGCGTTCCGCCTGGAGCACGGGACCGTGGCGATGAAGCCGCTGCACGGCCATGGCGGCGCGGCGGTGTTCAAGGTCACGGAGAAGGATCCGAATTTCGGCTCGATGTTCGATCTCTTCGCCGCCACCTTCAAGGAACCCTGGGTGATCCAGCGTTACCTCGAGCGGGTGACGGAGGGGGACAAGCGCATCATCCTCGTGGACGGCGTGGCGATGGGGGCGGTGAACCGCGTCCCGGCTGCCAACGACATCCGGTCCAACATGGTCCGGGGCGGGGCCGCCTCGGCCTCCGAACTCACCGAGCGCGAGCGCGAGATCTGCGCGACCATCGGGCCGGAACTGGCCCGGCGGGGCCTGATCCTCGTGGGCATCGACGTGATCGACGGGCATCTCACCGAGATCAACGTCACCTCGCCCACCGGCATCCGCGCCATCGAGCGCCTCGGCGGCCCGAACCTCGCCGTGACCGTGTGGGACGCCATCGAGACGCGGATCGCCGCCCGCAAGCCGGCCTGACCCGTCACCGCCGTCCCGTCGCCGCCCCGGCGATCTGCGCGGCCAGCGCCCCGGGATGTTCGAACACCAGGCGGACCGGGAGCGCCTCGGCGAAGCCCGTCGGCAGGCGGACGGAATCCTTCTCCGTGGTGACGAGGGCGGCCCCGAGGTGGTGGGCCTCGGCGGCGAGGCGGTGGAGGTCGGCCGGGCGGTAGGGGTGATGATCCGGGAAGGACCGGGTCGCCGCGAGGTCGGCCCCGGCCTCCGCCAGCGTCGCGAAGAACTTCTCCGGCCGCCCAATCCCCGCGAAGGCCAGGACGCGCCGCCCGGCGAAGTCCGGCCCCTCGGCCGCGAGCCGCCCCCGATGCACCGGCAACCCCCAGGCGGCGGCCTGCGCGGCGACGGGCTCGCCGGCTCCGCCCCCGCCGATCAGGATCACCCCGGCCACGTGCGGCCATTGCCGGGACGCGGGGGCCCGCAGGGGTCCGGCGGGGAAGACCCGGCCGTTGCCGTGTCCGGCCCCCCCATCCACCACGGCGAAGGCGAGGTCCTTGGCGAGACCCGGATTCTGGAGGCCGTCATCCATGACGATCACCGTGGCGCCGATCTCCCGGCACAGGGCGGCCCCGGCGACCCGGTCCCGGGCGACGACCACCGGGGCATCGCGGGCGAGGAGCAGCGGCTCGTCGCCCACATCCCCGGCGCCATGGCAGCCCGGTTCCACCTGGACCGGCCCCGGCAGACGGCCGCCATAGCCCCGGCTCAGGAAGACGGGAGTCTCCCCCCGCGCCCGCAGGATCGCCGCCACCGCCCGTGCGGCCGGGGTCTTACCCGCGCCTCCGAGGGTGAAGTTGCCGAGGCAGAGGACGGGGCAGGGGGCCCGCTGCCCCGGACGCCCCATCCGGCGCACGGTCATCGTCCCGTAGAGGGCCGCGAGGGGGGAGAGGAGCCGGGCGGCGGGGTGGCCGGGCCCGCCCCGCCAGAAAGCGGGCGACCGCATCAGGCCCGATCGCGGTGGACCGCGTGGAGGCCGAGCAGCTTCATCTGCGCCACGAAGGGATCGAGCACGGCCAGCGTGCGGGCCACGGCGCCCTCGAAGGGCACGAGCGCCCGCTGCCCGAGCTTCGCCATCTGGGCGAGGCGTCGCCCGTCGGCCAGGAGTTGCCCCACGAAGTCGGCGAGTTCCGCCCCATCCGCCACGGAGGCCGCGCCGCCTGCCCGGTCCAGGGCGTCGTAGACCTGGGTGAAGTTGCCGGTATGGGGGCCGTGCAGCACGGCGGTATCCAGGCGGACGGGCTCGATCGGGTTCTGTCCGCCCCGGGGGACGAGGGAGCCACCTAGGAACACCAGGGGGCTGAGGCGGTAGAACAGACCCATCTCCCCGATCGTGTCGGCCACGTAGAGGTCGATGTTGGGGTGCGGCCGTCCCCCGGCCGAGCGGCGCGCGCTCGTGAGCCCCGCCGCCTCGGCGCAGGCCGCCGCCTCGGCGCCCCGGCGCGGGTGGCGGGGGGCCAGCACGGTCAGCAGGTTCGGGAACCGCGCCTTCAGGGTCGCGTGGGCCTGGGCCACCGCCGCGTCCTCCCCCTGATGGGTGCTCGCCGCCACCCAGACCGGCCGCCCGGCCATCATCGATCCGAGATAGCTCAGTTGCTGCGGATCGGCCGGGGGCACCGGCGCGTCGAATTTCAGGTTGCCGACGATCGAGACCCGCGGCGCGCCGAGCTTGGCGAAGCGGGCGGCGTCCTCCTCGGTCTGGGCAAGGCAGACGGCGAAGCGCGACAGCAGCGCCTCGGCGGTGCGCGGCGAGCGCTCCCACCCCCGGAACGAGCGCTCCGACATGCGCCCGTTCACCAGGATCAGGGGGATGTTCAGGGAATCGAGGGCGAGGATGGTGTTCGGCCAGATCTCCGACTCCGCCACCACCGCGAGGTCCGGCTGCCAATGGTCGAGGAAGCGCTCGATCCAGCGTGGGGCATCGAGGGGCACGTACTGATGCACCGCCCCGGGGGGCAGGCGGGAGCCGATGAGGTCGGCGGCGCTGCGGGTGCCGGTGGTCACGAGCACCGAGTAGCCCCGGGCGATCATGCCCTCCACCAGGGCCACGAGGGACAGGACCTCCCCGACGCTCGCCCCGTGCATCCAGACCAGGGGGCCGACGGGCCGCGCCCGGCCGGGCAGCCCGCGCCGCTCGGCCACCCGGCGGGGATCCTCCTTGCCGCGATAGGCCCGCCACGCGAGCACGCCCGCCACGGCGGGTTCGCCGATCCACAGGCCCGTGCGATAGGCTTGGAGGGCGAGGGTGAGGGCTGGGCGCCTCATGCGGCGATCTCCCCGATACCCCGGCGGTAATAGGCCGCCCGGTCCTCCCGGCCCACCAGGGCGTAGGCGCGGGCGTGGACTCGGTCCATCTCCGCCTCGACCCGTAGGCGCAGGGCCTCGAACGCCTCCCCCTCGCAATCCCGGGGGACGAGGAACGATTGCCCGAGGACGATGGCCCCCCGGCCGAAGGGCAGGGCGAGGCAGGCCCGGTCCCAGGAGCCGAACCGGATGTGGCGGCTCGTCACCACGGCGGCGGGAACGATCGGCCGGCCGGAGAACCGGGCCAGCGTGAGGATGCCGGCGTCGCAGCGGCGGGTGACCTTCGGCACGTCGGAGCTGAAGGCGACCGATTCGCCGGCCTTCAACGCCTTGATCATGGCCCGCAGGCCCTCGGCGCCCCCCTTGGAGCGGGTGTCGGCGGTCTTCTTCCGGCCCCGGGCCCCCGAGGCGCGGATCACCCGGACGCCGAGGCGTTCGAGGGCGATGGTGTTGATGTCCCCGTCCGGGTTGCGGGAGATGATCGTCGCCACCCGGTCCCCCGGCCGGCGCATGAGTGGCATGAAGATATGCTGGCCGTGCCACATCCCGGCGATCACCGGGAGTTGCGTGTCGAGCCACGCGCTCGCCGCCGCCCGGTCCCCCGGAGGGCACGCGGCGGCCTCGTAGGTGAACCTGTTCGTCGCCTCCACGAGGCGCAGGTACTCGGCGGCGAGGCGGCCCAGTCCCCGCTTCACGCGCGGTTGGCGCAAAAGACGCTTCAGAACACTCATCGATGCCCGTCGGTTCGGTCGGGCGGTCTACCGCCCCGGGGCCGGGGCGGACAAGCGCCCGCGCCGCAGGGCATCCCCGCGAACCGGCCAAAACCCCGCTCTTCACCGCGAGAAGCGAGCCCAAAACGGACGAACCTCCTCTTGTTTGTATCGATTCCAAACTATAGATTGGAACCGTTCCAATCAGGAGGCGGGCGATGGCGGCGGTTATGGACGATGCGGCGGCGGCCCTGGCGGAGGCGCGCAAGGATCTGGTGCTGCGCTACGTGCAGCCGGGTCTGGCCGGACTCATCGACGGCTCGGTCTCGACCCTGGCGCCGATCTTCGCCGCCGCCTTCGCCACCGGTCACAACCACGCGACCTTCCTCGTCGGCCTCGCCGCCTCGGTGGGGGCGGGGATCAGCATGGGCTTCACGGAGGCGCTCTCGGACGACGGCAGCGTCACCGGCCGGGGCAGCCCCTGGGTGCGCGGCCTCGTCTGCGGGGTGATGACCACCGTCGGGGGCCTCGGGCACACGTTGCCCTACGCGATCCCCGATACGCTGCCGGCGGGCTGGCCCGATCCCTTCCTCCTCGCCACCGGCCTCGCCGTCGCGGTGGTGGTGATCGAGCTGGCGCTCATCGCCGGGATCCGCACCCGCTACATGGCGACGCCGTTCTGGCGGGCCGCGCTCCAGGTGATGCTCGGCGGCATCCTCGTCCTGGCTACGGGGATCCTGATCGGCAGCGCTTGACGCGGGGGCGCCGCCCCGCGATGCGGGGGCGCCGCCGGAGCGCCCATCCGCCTTGACCTTCCGCCTCGCCCATCTCAGCGACCCGCATGTGGGGCCCCTCGGCCGGCCGCGCCTGAGCCAGCTCTTCGGGAAGCGCGCCACCGGCTACGCCAACTGGCGCCGGGGCCGCTCCCGCAGCCACGACATGGCGGTGCTCTCGGCCGTCGTCTCCGACCTGAGGGGGCAGGGGGCCGGGCACATCGCCTGCACGGGCGACCTGTGCAACATCGGCCTCCCGAGCGAGTGGGCGACGGCCCGCTCCTTCCTCGACGCCCTCGGCCCCCCCGAGGCGGTGAGCTTCGTGCCGGGCAACCACGACGCCTATGTCCGGGGCTCCCTGGAGGGGCTGCTGTCCGCCTGCGGCCCCTATACGGCGGACGATGCCGGCGCCGTGGGGCAGTTCCCCTATCTGCGCCGGAGGGGTCCCGTGGCGCTGGTGGGCCTGTCGAGCGCCATCCCGACCAAGCCCTTCGTCGCGAGTGGCCGCCTCGGCACCACGCAACTCGCCGCCGCCGAGGCCTTGCTGCGGACGCTCGCCACCGAGCCCGGCCGTCCCTGCCGCGTGGTCATGATCCACCATCCGCCGCATCCCGGGGGGGCCTCGCCGGGGCGGGAACTGAAAGATGCCGGTGCCTTCGCCGCGATGATCGGGCGGGTGGGCGCGGACCTCGTGCTGCACGGGCACAACCACGTCGCGAGCCTGGCGCGGCTTCCGGGGCCGGCGGGGCGGACGGTGCCGGTGGTTGGCGTCCCCTCGGCCTCGGCCCTGCCCGACGCGCACGGAGCGCTGCCGGCCCGGCGGGCGAGCTATCTGATCTACGAGATCACCCCCGGCGCGCAGGGGTTCGCCATCGCGGCCCGGCGCCGGGGGCTCGATGCCTCCGGCGCCGTCGCCGACCTCGGGCCGTTCGATCTGACCGCCGGATAAGGCGGGCCGGGCTCCGGGGGAGCGGCCCGCCTATCCGCGGGCGAGGTCCGCCTCGTATCGCTCGGCCTGCTGCCGGGTGAGGCCGCTGACCAGGACTTGGGACCCGCGATAGACCGTATAGGTGCCGTCATGGGTCGGCTTGACGCGAATGATCTCGGACATGGGATCCTGCCCTCTGCTGGGTGAAGCTTTCGCAGGGTGTCGTCAGGGCCGGAGCGCTCCGGCGCCGGGGGACTCGAACGCACGTCTCAGGTGAGGGTATGGATCGGGCGGGCACTGGCAAGCCCTGGTTGCGGGGGAATACCGAACTTTCTCTGCTGCAATGCGGGAAATTGTTGATCTTCCACGGCACACCCACACTGCGCAAATACAAAGCACAGTGGATGGATTTTGAATTATCTACTGAAAGTTGGGTTTTGCCGGCTCATCGCCGTACGAATCACGTCCTTCGCCTCGCATCGTGATGGGGTGATGCTCCGCCTCGCCGGTGATTCGCGGGGGCCGTTGCGCCGGTCCTGCCTGCGACACCGCGAGGTTCGCATCGCCGTCGGCACCCCCCTGCGCTACGCTGCGTGGGGAATCGCCGATGGCATCGCGAGGATCAGGCATGGAACTCTGGCGGCTCACCGCGACCGACCTCTCCGCACGGATCCGCTCCGGCGCCGTCTCGGCCCGGGAGGCGGCGGCGGACGCCCTCGAACGCCTGTCCGCCGTGAACGGCCGCCTCAACGCGGTGGTGGCGTACCGGCCCGAGGAGGTCCTGCGGGAGGCCGAATCGGTCGATGCGGCCAGGCTTCGGGGCGAGCCCCCGGGACCGCTCGCCGGCGTACCGGTGACGATCAAGGTGAACGCCGACCAAGCGGGCTTCGCGACGACGAACGGCCTGCGCCTCCAGGAAGGGTTGATCGCCAAGCAGGACAGCCCGGTGGTGGCCAATCTTCGCCGGGCCGGCGCGGTGATCCTCGGGCGGACCAACACCCCCGCCTTCTCCCTGCGCTGGTTCACCACCAACCTCCTGCACGGGGACACGAAGAATCCCCGCGATCCGGCCCTGACCCCCGGCGGATCCTCAGGCGGGGCGGGGGCGGCGGTGGCGGCGGGGATCGGCGCCATCGCCCACGGCACCGACATCGCCGGCTCCGTCCGCTACCCGGCCTATGCCTGCGGCGTCCACGGGCTGCGGCCGAGCCTCGGCCGGGTCCCGGCCTGGAACGCCTCCTCACCGGAGCGGGGCATCGGGCCGCAGCTCATGGCCGTCTCCGGCCCCCTGGCCCGGAGCATCGCCGACCTGCGGCTCGCCCTCGCCGCCATGGCCGCGCCGGACCCCCGCGACCCCTGGTGGGTGCCCGCGCCCCTCGAAGGCCCGGCCGTGCCCCGCCGGGCGGCCCTGTGCCTGCGTCCCGGGGGGATGCCCATCGCGCCGGAGGTCGAGGCGGCCCTGCGCGACGCCGCCGCCCGCCTCTCGGCCGCCGGGTGGCAGGTCGATGAGATCGCCGACACGCCGCCGATCCGCGAGGCGATGGACATCCAGCTCACCCTCTGGCTGGGCGACGGCTTCGCCGCCGTCCGGGCCGCCGCCGAGCGGGAGGGCGACCCGGCGGCCATCGGCATCCTGGAGGCGTTCCGGGCCAGGGCGGAAGCCATGCCCCCGGACGCGATCCCGAAGGCGCTCATCAGCCGGGCGACCCTGATCCGGGACTGGTCCGTCTTCCTGGCCGAGCACCCGGTGCTGCTGGTACCCGTCTGCGGCGAGCTTCCCTTCCCGGACGGGCTCGACCGGACCCGGGAGGGAATCGAGCGCGCCTTCGCGGCGAACCTCCTGCAGATCGGCCTCGCCCCCCTCGGCCTTCCGGCGCTGACGGTGACGACCGGCCTCGTCGGCCGGACTCCCGTGGGCGTGCAGGTCGTCGCCGGCCGCTTCCGGGAGGATCTGTGCCTCGCGGCGGGGGAGGCGATCGAGGCGGGCGGCGTCCCGCCGATGCCGGTCGATCCGTAGGGCGGGTCGGGAAGCCCCTTCCCATCCACTCTCCCCACAACCTGAGAGCCTGACCGGAAAGCCCCTGCTTTCCTCCCCCCCTCATGATGAGGTGCGGCGAAGCGGTGGCACCGCAGGACGAGGACAAGGCGGGCACGGAGCCGCGTTTGCCCCGCCCTCTCAGGTCCCGAGGCTCGCCAGCAGCCCCGCGAAGAGGCGCGCCCGGTGGGGCAGCGACGCGATCAGGATATGCTCCTCCTCGGTGTGGTAGCCCCGCCCGAGGGGGCCGAGCCCGTCGAGGGTCGGGATCCCCATCGCCCCGGTGAAGTTGCCGTCCGATCCGCCCCCGGCGCTGGCATGGGAGAGGACCGTGCCTCCCTGCGCGGCGAGGCGGCGGGCCCGCTCGTAGAGGGCCATCGTCCCCGCATCCGGCTCCCAGACCGGCCGGGTCACGCCCCGGCTCACGGTGAAGCGGATACCGTCCTCCTCCCCGGACAGGGCGAACATCCGTGCGATCACGCGGTCGAGGTCGGCCTGCCGCTTGGCCATGCTGAGGGCTTGGCCCCGGCAAAGGGTGGGCACGCAGTTCACCCACTGGCCGCCGGAGACGATCCCGGTGGAGACCGTGCACTCGGCGTCCGACAGGGCGTCGATGGCGAGGATCTTCGCCGCCATGGCGCGGATCGCGGAGCGGCCCTCCGCCGGGCTGGTGCCGGCGTGGCTCGGCCGGCCGACTGCCTCCAGATCGAACCGGGCGATGGCGTAGCGGCCTGTCACCACCCCGTCGCCGGGCAGGCCCGGTTCCGGCACCAGGACGAAGGCGTGGCGGGCGGCCTCGGCCTCGATCAGGTCCCTGGTCGAGGGACTGCCGACTTCCTCGTCGCCGGTGAACAGCACCGTGACCGGCAGCGCCGTCCGCATCCCGGCGGCGGCCAGCGCGCGGATCGCCGCGAGGGCCAGGACGTTGCCGCCCTTCATGTCCAGGGCGCCGGGGCCGTGGGCGCGCCCACCCTCGATCCGCCAGGGCATCCGGGCGAGGCTCCCGACGGGGTGCACCGTGTCGAGATGGCCCAGCACGAGGATGCCGGGCTCGTCCTGCCGGGGATGGGGGAAGCGGGCGCGGACGCAATCCCCGAGGCCCATCCGCCCCGGGATGGTCTCCACCCGGGCGCCGAGCACGGCGAGGTCCCGGGCGGCCAGGGCCATCATCCGGTTCACCGCCGCCGCGTCATGGGTGGGGCTCTCGCATTCCACCCAGGTCCGCAGGGTCGCCAGCATCTCCTCGGCGTCGAAGCGCGGGGCTGTCGTCATCGGAGGCGTCCGTTGCTGGATGGGGGCGGAAAGCCGGCCGGTGGCGATCCCGTCAGAGTACCACCTCGATCAGGAAGGGGCCGCGCTCCCGCACGCCGTGGCGCAGGGCATCGGTGAACTCGGCCAGGGTCTCCACCCGGCGGCCATCGACGCCGAAGCCGCGGGCCAACGACACCCAGTCCATCGCCGGATCGTCGAGGCTCAGCATCCCGATCGCCTTCGGGCCGGGGTTGTGCGCGCCGACATTGGCGAGTTCCCCCCGCAGGATCGCGTAGGCCCGGTTCGACCAGACGACCGTCACCACGTCGAGCCGTTCGCGGGCCTGGGTCCAGAGGGCCTGCACCGTGTAGAGCCCGCTGCCGTCGGCCTGGAGGTTGATGACCTTGCGGCCGGGGCTCGCCACCGCCGCCCCGGTGGACATCGGGATGCCGAGGCCGATGGCGCCGCCGCTGAGTTGCAGCCAGGTATGGGGGGCGGAGGCCCGGGTGAGGGCGAAGAAGTTGCGCCCGGTGGTGAGGGACTCGTCGCAGATCACCGCCCCCTCGGGGATCAGGGCGCCGATCACCGCGCCGATCGTGTCCTGGTCGAGGGGACCGGAGGAGGGGATCTCCGCGCGCGGGCCGAGGTCCGGCAGGGGCCCCTCGGGGGCGTTCACCGCCTCGGCCAGGCGTTCGAGGGCGTCGATCTGGTCCTGCGCCGGGGTGGCGAGGGTATGGGTCTGGCAGTCCTCCGGGGCGAGCAGGCTCGGCTTGCCGGGATAGGCGAAGAAGCCGACGGGCTGCGTGGCGCCGACCAGGATGACGTGCCGGAACCCCTTGAGGGCGGCGATGGCCTGATCGATCGGATAGGGCAGGCGCTCGATCGGCACCGTGCCGGCGCCCCGGTCGATCCGGGCGTTCGAGGTCATGGCGAGCATCTTCGCTCCGGTCTTGCGGGCGATGCGCTCCGCGATCACCCGGCCGGGGCCGCGCACCGCCTGATCGCCGAGGTGCAGCAGGACCGGCTCGCCGCTCGCGAGCGCCTTCGCGGCGGCGGCGACGGCCCCGTCGTCGGCCCGATCGCGCGCGGGGATCGGCGGCACGGGGGCGACGCCGGCGCCCTCGTCCCAGGCGGTGTTGGCGGGCAGGATCAGGGTCGCGATCTGCCCCGGCGCGGTGCGGGCGGCGGCGATGGCGTCGGCGCCGTCCCGGCCGATCTCGGCGGCGCTCATCCCCGTGCGCACCCAGGCCGACATCGGGCGGGCCAGCCCCTCGATGTCGGAGGTGAGGGGCGCGTCGTACTCCCGGTGGTAGGTCGCGTGCTCGCCGACGATGTTCACGAGGGGCGAGCGCGCCCGACGGGCGTTGTGCAGGTTGGCGAGACCGTTGGCGAGGCCGGGCCCGAGGTGAAGGAGGGTGGAGGCGGGCTTGTCGGCCATGCGGGCGTAGCCGTCCGCCGCCCCCGTGGCGCCCCCCTCGAACAGGCAGAGCACGCAGCGCATCCCCTCCACCCGGTCGAGGGCGGCGACGAAGTGCATCTCCGATGTGCCGGGATTGGTGAAGCAGACCTCGACCCCGCCGGCCACGAGGGTCCGCACCAGGCTCTCGGCACCGTTCATCGGCCCTGCCGTCGTCTCCGCACCCGCTTCCGCCACGCCTAACCTCCCCAAGCCGATCCCGGGGGCTATCGTGGCACGGTGGAGCGGGCGCGCAAGGGGGTTCCGGGATCGGGCCGTTCGCCGGGCCGGGGCGGTGAACGCCGCCGCCCCGGAAACCCGAACGGATCAGCCGATCGCCGGCCGGGTCCCCGCCCCGTGACTGGCGAGGCCGAGTTCGGCGAGGAGGGCGGCGCGGGCACGGCTGACGCGACTCTTCACCGTGCCGACCTGGCACCCGATCCGGTCCGCCGCCTCCTCGTAGGTGAAGCCCTCGGCCCCCACCAGCAGCAGCGCCTCCCGCTGCGAGGCCGGGAGCAGCCCGAGGCGCTGGCGCACGCTGTTCAAGGTGCTCGAATCCTCCTGGTCGGAGGGGCTGACGAGGCGCTCGGCATGGACGCCGTCCGCATCCTCCACCTCCCGGCGGGTCTTGCGCATCTCCGAGTAGAACTGGTTGCACAGGATCGTGAACAGCCACGCGATGAAGTTCGTCCCCGGCCGGAACCGGTGCTGGTTGGCCCAAGCCCGGGCGAAGGCCTCCTGCACGAGGTCGTCGGCCCGGCTGGCGTCGCCGCACAGGGAGAGGGCGAAGGTCCGCAGGGCCGGAAGCGCCTTCACGATATCCGCCCGGAAATCGAAGGGGACCGGCGCCGGGGCATCGGCGAGGAGCGCATCGAGGCGGGCGAGCAGGCCCGACAGGCGTTGAGGCAAGGTATCGTCCACCCCGATGCCGAAGTAATCACGCAGGGGCGCACTCAGATGCCGCCCGACGCGACTTGCGCCGTGTGCGCCTTCGGCAAGAGCAGGAGATCCCTCCGGCCGTCCCGGCTGGTCTGGTTGCATGGCTCCCCGCTGAAATACTGCATATTGGAAACGGTCTAACCTTCGTAGGGGCGAGCGCCTGAACGTTTGCTAAATAAGCCCGGCCATCCTTGCCGGATCGTCCCACGCGCCGGTCGGCGCCTGGACGGGGGTGGCATCCGGCGGCGGCCGGGTGCATCCTGCCGGGGAGGACAGGCCATGACCCACGACCATTCCCACGGCGACGACCCCCACGGTCACGCACACGATCACGCGCACGATCACGATCACCCGCATGGCAGCGAGCTGTCGGCCGTCGAGGCGCGGGTACGCGCCCTCGAATCGCTCCTCGTGGAAAAGGGCTACGTGCAGCCCGCCGCCCTGGATGCCCTGGTGGAGATGTACGAGACCGAAATCGGCCCCCATCTCGGGGCGAGGGTGGTGGCCCGCGCCTGGACCGATCCCGCCTTTCGCGCCCGCCTCCTCGCGGAGGCGACGCCGGCCATCGCGGAACTGGGAATCGGCGGGCGGGGCGGCGAACACATGGTCGTGGTGGAGAACACCCCCGAGACCCACAACATGGTCGTGTGCACCCTGTGCTCCTGCTACCCCTGGCCGGTGCTGGGCCTGCCGCCCGTCTGGTACAAGGCGCCGCCCTACCGGGCCCGCGCGGTGAGCGACCCGAGGGGGGTGCTACGGGAATTCGGGGTGAGCATCCCCGAGACGACGCGGATCACCGTGTGGGATTCCACCGCCGAGACCCGCTTCATGGTCCTTCCGATGCGCCCGGCCGGCACGGAGGGTCTGCCCGAGGAGGCGCTCGCCGCCCTCGTCACCCGGGACGCGATGATCGGCACCGGCCTTCCCCTGTCGCCCGGCGCGGAGATCCGCTCATGAACGGCGGCCAGGATCTCGGGGGCGCCCATGGCTTCGGGCCGGTGGTGCCCGAACCGGACGAGCCGGTCTTCCACGGCGCCTGGGAAAGGCGCGTCTTCGCCATGGCGATGGCGATGGGCTTCACCGGTGCTTGGAACCTCGACGGCAGCCGCGCCGTCCGGGAATCCCTGCCCCCGGCGGAGTATCTGTCATCGAGCTACTACAAAATTTGGCTGGAGGCGCTGGAGAAGCAGATCCTCGCCCAGGGCCTCGCCACGGCCGGGGAGATCGCCGCCGGGCATTCCACCGCGCCGGCCAAGCCCGTCGCCCGGACCCTGAGCGCGGAGATCCTCAGGCCCCGCTTCCGGGCGGGCTTCCCGAGCGAGCGGCCCCCCGGCGCCCCGGCGCGCTTCGCGGTGGGGGACGCGGTGGTGGCCAAGGTGATGAACCCCGAGACGCACACCCGGCTGCCGCGCTACGTGCGCGGGCGGCCGGGGCGGGTGGAGGCCCTGCACGGGGCTTTCGTCTTCCCCGACACGAACGCCTACGGCCGGGGCGAGAATCCCACCTGGCTCTACACCGTCGCCTTCGCGGCGGCCGACCTCTGGGGGCCGGACGCGGATCCCGGCGGGCGCGTCACCATCGCGGCCTTCGAACCCTATCTCGACCCGGCATGAGCGCCCCCCGTCCCGAGACGCCCTTCGCCGCGCCGTGGGAGGCGCAGGTCTTCGCGCTGGTGGTGTCCCTGCGGGAGGCGGGGCTCTTCACCTGGGGCGAGTGGACCGAAGCCCTTGGGCGCACGATCCGCCCGGAGGCGGGGGAGGTGGCCGCCGATTACGGGCAGTGGCTCGCCACGCTGGAACGCCTGCTCACGGAGCGGGGCGTCGCCGACGGCGCGAGCGTCGAGGCCCGCACCGCCGCGTGGCGCCGCGCCGCCGAGGCCACGCCGCACGGCCAGCCGATCCTGCTCGCGAACGACCCGCAGGGCGGGTAACGCCCTCCTCCCCCGATGGACCGGGAGAGGGGATGCGCGACGGCGGATGCGATCACCCCCGCAACCGCTCCAGCGGCACCGGGGCCGCGTGGGGCCGCGTCGCGAGCATCCCGTCGATCAGCGCCAGCACCTCGGCCCGGCCGCAATTTGCGGCGGGTTCGAAGGGGGTCCAGGTCTGGGTGAAGTCCAAGCGCTCGAACACGTCGCGGTAGCGGCGCAACTCGTTCACGGTCAGGGGCACCCCGCGCACGAAGGCCTTGTGCGTGGAGATCGTCCGCGCCCGGCGGAAATTCTCCGGGTCCAGCTCGAATTTCAGCGCGTCGCCGCAGAAGCAGATCTTCCGCGCGCGGTCGAACAAAACCGCGTGACCGTCGAAATGCCCGGCGGTGCGGTGCAGTTCGAGGCCGGGGAGGGGTTCGAGGAAGTCATCGTAGGGCCAGCTCACCTGGAGGGCGGCGCTCCAGGTGAAGTCCGCCGCCGGCAGGCACAGTTCCGGGTCGAACCGGTCCTGCAACTGCACCAGCGCCCCGTAGGAATGCGGGTGCGAGGCCGAGAGGACCCGCATGCCGCCCAGCCGTTCGATCTGGTCGAGGGCGGCCTCGCTGAAGACCGGGCAGCCCTCGAAGCCCATGTTCCCGTGTTCGGTCCGGATCAGGTAGGCCGAGGGGCCGATCCCCGAGACCGGCTCGTTCCAGAACCGCCAGACACCGGGCTCCAGTTCCTCCCAGTGGCAGGGGAAGGCGGCCTGGGCCTGCCGGGCGGTGCGGAAACGCCAGCCGTCCTGCGGCACCACGTGGCGGGCGTCGAGGCACATCGGACAGGAGGCGGGGGCCTCGAAGTGGCGCTGCCAGAACCCGCAATTGTCGCAGGTATAGGCGGGCAGGTTCAGGGCGCCCGCGAAGGGCAGGTATCCAGGCATTCTCTCGCGTCCTCGGCGCGGGGGCCTCCCTCCGGAGGCGCGGGGGCGACGGTCCCAGGAAACTGTCCTCCGCTCGCCATTTTTCCAGACGCGGCGGTGTGGCCGTCTTGCGACATCGCCGCTTAAAAAACAGGCTCGACGCGGGCGGCTGGGCCGGCACTATACGCGCGGATGCCGGTTTGGGGCCGACTCGACGAGGGGCCCCGCGTCATCCCGCCGTCAAGGCGAATGGGAGGGTTCCCATGCCGACAGCACGCCCGTTCGTCCTGCCCATCGACCCCTGGCCGCAAGCCTCCCTCGGGGAGCGGACGGCGGTCGGCTCGGTGCTGATCCTGCTCCTCGCGCTGCCGTGCCTCGCCGCCGCCCTCGCCCTCGCCGTGGGGGCGATCCTGGCGCAGCACGCCGCCCGGTCCTACGACCTCGGCACCCGGCTGCGGGCGTGCATCGACCGGAATGTCCCGGCGGGGCGGCGGGGGGCGGGTCCACGCCCCGTCCGGCTTCCCTGAGACGAGCCGCGTCCCCGGGCGGATTTGACCTCGGCGCCGCGCCTGGGTCAGTCATGGCCGGAGCCGGGAGCCCGACATGTTTCGTTCGTTGATGACCGCACGGCGTTTCGCGCCGCTATTCTGGTGCCAGTTCTTTTCGGCCTTCAACGACAACTTTCTCAAAAACGCCCTCGCCTTCCTCATCCTATTCGGCATCGCCGGCGGCTCCGGGGGGTCGGGGGAGGGCCATGGCGGCGTGCTGGTGACGCTGGCCAGCGCCGTGTTCATCAGCCCGTTCTTCATCCTGTCCGGGCTCGGCGGCCAGTGGGCCGACCGCTACGACAAGGCGCTGATGGCCCGCCGGCTGAAGTTCGCGGAGATCTTCGCCGCCGGCTGCGCGGTGCTCGGCTTCCTGCTCCACTCCATCCCCGTGCTCTTCGTGGCGCTGGGCCTGTTCGGGACGATCGCGGCGCTGTTCGGCCCGATCAAGTACGGCATCCTGCCCGATCACCTCCGCCGCGAGGAGCTTCCCGCCGGCAACGCCCTGGTGGAGGCGGCGACCTTCCTGGCGATCCTGCTCGGGACCATCGCCGCCGGCACCGCCTCGGCCATGGGCGGGTCGGGGGCGCTGTTCGGCGCCCTGGTGATGGTGTTCGCCGTCCTGTGCTGGCTGTCCGCCCGGATGATCCCCGAGACCGGGGAGGGCGCGCCGGACCTCAAGGTCGACGCCAACGTCGCCCGCTCCACCTTCTCCCTCCTGCGCGACCTCTGGGTCGACACCCGCCTATGGCGCGGCTCGCTGATCGTGAGCTGGTTCTGGCTGGTCGGCGTGGTGGTGCTGTCGTTGCTGCCGGTGCTGGTGCGGGACGCCTTCAACGGCACCGAGACCGTCATCACCCTGCTGCTCGCCACCTTCTCCGTGGGCATCGCGCTCGGCTCCGGCCTGGCCTCGTGGCTCGCCAGCGGCCGGATCGTGCTCCTGCCGACCCCCGTCGGGGCGATGCTGATGGCGCTGTTCGGCTTCGACCTGTCCTGGACCGTGGCGCACCTGCCGCCCGCCCCCCCGACGCAGGTCGGCCCCCTGGCGTTCCTGGCCGAGCCGCACGGCCTGCGCACGGTGATCGACTTCCTCGGCCTCGCCATGGCCGGCGGTCTCTACATCGTCCCGTCCTTCGCGGCGGTGCAGGCCTGGGCCGAGAAGGCGATGCGGGCCCGCATCATCGGCGCCGTCAACGTCATCACCGCCGCCTTCATGGTGGGCGGCACCCTGGCGCTGGCGGCGATGCAGGGGGCGGGCCTGTCGAGCGCGGCGCTGCTCGCGGTCGTCGCCGGTCTCAACCTCCTCGTGGGCGTCGTGGTGCTCGCGACCCTGCCCACGAGCCCGTTCCGGGACGCCCTGTCGATCCTGTTCCGGGCCTTCTACCGCCTGGAGGTGCGGGGCCTCGACAACATCGAGAAGGCCGGACCCAACTGCATCGTGGCCCTGAACCACGTCTCCTTCCTCGACGCGCCGCTGGCGCTCTCGCTCCTCGATCAGGAGCCGGTCTTCGCCGTCGACAGCGGCATCGCGCAGCGCTGGTGGGTCCGGCCCTTCCTGAGGATGACCCGGGCGATGCCCCTCGATCCGACCCGGCCGCTGGCCACGCGGACCCTGATCAACGCCGTGAAATCCGGCGAGACGCTCATCATCTTCCCCGAGGGGCGGCTCACCGTCACCGGCAGCCTGATGAAGGTCTATGACGGGGCAGGCCTCATCGCCGACAAGTCCGGCGTGGCAGTGGTGCCGGTGAAGATCGAGGGACCGGAGCAGACCGTCTTCTCGCGCCTGTCCCGCGCCCAGGTGCGCCGGCGCTGGTGGCCCAGATTCACCGTGACGGTGCTGGAGCCGGTGCGGCTCGACGTCGATGCAGGCCTCAAGGGCAAGGCCCGCCGCCAAGCCGCGGGCGCCGCGCTCTACGGCGTGATGTCGGACCTGATCTTCCGCACCGCCCCGATCGACCGCACGGTGTTCGAGGCGGTGGTGGATGCCGCCGAGCGCGAGGGCGCGGCCCGCATCGCCGTCGAGGATCCGGTCTCCGGCAAGCTCTCCTATCGCCGCCTGCTGATGGGCGCCCGGGTGCTGGGGGGCAAGCTCGGGCCGCTGGCCCCGCGGAGCCGGGCCCTCGGCGTGATGCTGCCGAACGCCAACGCCGCCG